>CAINGK010000198.1 GCA_903848465.1 uncultured Verrucomicrobiota bacterium | reverse complement strand
TCCCTCCTGCGCCTCGTCTCCGCCCTGCTCTGCGAGCAAAGCGATGAGTGGAGCACCGGCAAAATTTACCTCAACATGAACTCCGCTGAACCATCCCAAACCTGATCGCCACTTTTACAGAATAAAATTTGCGCCGCCACAGCATGGCAAGCAAGCGTGCGGCACTGGCGCTTGAACAACGTGAAGCTTTCATGATTTGAAGGGAATGAAGGTGATGACGTTGATGCAGAGAAGTGACTCCACAGGATGTCTGCCGATGCTGACAGGAGTATGAACAAAGGGCAAGAAAACAGAGCAGTAAAATCCTGCCATCATCGCGTGATTGTCCGAATTACCATACCAGTTATACTGGGTGATTCCTATGCTGCTTGAGCAATACCAATCTCTTGCTCATTGAGATAGCAGGATGGATCAGGTGCCCAGAGATCCCCGGTCATTTGCAGCGCACGCACCCGGAAGCCGCCACCGCAGACATCCAGGAAGCTGCAGTGGGAGCATTTGCCCTTCAGATGCTCTTTGCGGTTCCGCAACGCATTGAGCGTGGCGTTGTCGCGGTTGCTCCAGATGTCGCTGAACTTGCGCTCCTTTACATTGCCCAGCGTGAGCTCGTGCCAGAACTGGTCGGGATGCACATTGCCCTGCGTGTCGATGTTGCTGATGCCGGTGCCGCTGCTGTTCGCCCCGCCGCCGTTCCAGGTGAGTAGTTCCATGGCACGCGCAGCGCGCTCGGGGTTCTCCCGTTTCAGACGCATGTAGAGGTAGGGGCCGTCCACGGGTTGATCGACCGTCAAAACTTCACGCGGTTTGCCGCTCGCGACCCATTGGGCGGTGCGATCGAGGATTTTGTCGATGGCACCGCGTGTTTCCTCATGCGGCACTTCCATGAGGTCAGCACCGCGCCCGCTATAGACGAGGTGGTAGAAGCAGACGCGCTCGATGTCCTCGTGTTCGATGAAGTCGAGGATGGAATCAATGTCGGCGATGTTGTGGCGTGAGAGCGTGAGACGCAGGCCCACTTTCTGCCCCACCGCCTTGCAGTTGCGGAACGCTGCCACAGCTTTATCAAAAGCACCGACTTTACCGCGAAAGTGGTCATGCGTGGCACCCATGCCATCGAGCGAAATGCCGACGTAGGAGAAGCCGATGTTCTTGATGCGCTGCGCCCACTCGGGATTGATCATGGTGCCGTTGGTGGATAGTGTGAGGCGCAGGCCTTTGCCGGTGGCGTATTCGGCCAGTTCGAAGAAATGCGGGTGGATCGTCGGCTCGCCGCCGGAAAGCAGCAGCGCGGGCACTTTGTATTCGGCAAGATCATCGACGACGGCTTTGCACTGCTCCCAGGTGAGTTCGCCGGGGTAGAATTTCGAATCGGAATCCTGGTAGCAATGGACGCACTTCAGATTGCAGCGGCGGGTGATGTTCCAGACGACGATGGGGCGGCGTTCAGCGGCGGAAGTAGGGGAACCGTGGCCGCGACCATAGCGCAGGTGATCCATGGGCTGGGCGACATCACAGTAAAGACGGGTGAGATTGATCATGGTCGTACAAAAACGCACGGGGTCACCCAGGATGCCCCGCCGATCTTGCGCAATGCGTGACCAAGGTTGCCTCAGGCCTGTTCGGTGGTCTGGAAGTCGGGATACGCGTTCGCGGCGTGTTCGGTAAAGTCGAGGCCGTTGATCTGTTCCTCCTCGGTGGCACGGATGCGCACACAGAGCTTGATGAAGGCGAACACGAGCGTGCAGACGATGAACGAGTAGAGACTGATGCTGACAGTGCCGAGCGCTTGAACGCCCAGGCGCTGAATGCTGAAGCCTTTCTCGTCGAATAAGGCCACACACAGCGTGCCCCACCAGCCGCAGGCCAGATGCACCGGCACTGCACCCACGGCATCGTCGATTTTCCAACGTTCCAGGGCGATTGTTGCCACCGTGGTAATGATGCCGCCAAAGGCACCGATGATGATGGCCGCACCTGGTGTCACATTGCCGCAGCAGGCGGTGATGGCCACCGCGCCGCCGAGGGCGCCGTTCATGGCGATGTTCACGTCGGGCTTGCCCTGAATGAACCACATGGAGATCATCGCCGCGATGCCAGCAGCGGAGGGGCTGATGGTGGTATTCACTACCAGACGACCAATCATGGAAGCTCCAGAGAGGGAGGAGCCAGCATTGAAGCCGAACCAGCCGAACCACAGCAGAAAGACGCCCAGAGTGACGAGCGGGATGTTGTGACCGGCGATCAAGCGTGGCGAACCATCCGGGCCGAAACGGCCAGCTCGGGGACCGACTGCAAGAATACCCGCCAGCGCGCATGAGCCACCACAGGCATGCACGACCGAGGAGCCAGCGTAGTCCACGAAGCCCATGGCCTCCAGCCAGCCTTTTTCGCCACCCACACCATAGGGACCGCCGAAGCTGCCCCAGGCCCAGTGGCCGATGACGGGATAGATCAGTGCGGTGAACAGTGCGCAGTACATCAGATAGCCCAGGAACTTGGTGCGTTCTGCCACCGCGCCGGACATGATCGTGCAGGACACACCGGCGAATCCCACCTGGAAGAACCAGAAGACCCAGACTTTGTGATCACCGGGGAAACTGGAAAGCCAGAAACTGTCGGTGCCGACCACGCCATTCCAGGATTTGCCAAACATGAACGCAAAGCCCACGAGCAGGAACACGATGGCGCAGATGCAGAAATCGAGGAACGACTTCATGACGATGTTGATCGTGTTTTTAGCACGGCACGCGCCGATTTCCAGCATGACAAACCCGGCCTGCATGAAGAACACCATGGAGGCGGTCAGCACGATCCAGACGTAGTTCACATTCCACTGCGTTTCACTGATTTCACCCGCAGGAGGTGCTGGCGCTGCGGGTGCCGCAACTACGGGTGCTGCGGTAGCTGGGACTGCAATGGCCGCTGTCACGGCGGGGGCTGCCGCTGCTGCTGGCACCGCTGGTGTGGCGGCAAGTTTTTCGAGCTTTTGATCATGCTCCTTGAGGGCCGACAAAATGATGTCCAGCTTGTTGGACACACGGTCGCCTGAGTCCAGACGGGTGATGATGCCATCGAGCTTGGTGTCCAGCCGTTCGTTGTATTCGATCTTGCCGATGATGCTGTCGAGCTTGCCTTCCATGGCCGGTGCGGCAGGGGCTGTGGCAGGCGGCGCTGAAGGTGTGACCTGTGCTTGAACCAGGGAAGCGGCCAGGAGGACTGCCAGAATGATGGGTGGGAGCTTTTGTTTCATGAAATCAGAGTTTGTGATCGGCCAGCACGGCCTCCAGTTCGCTCATGAGCGCCTGGCGCTTGGTGGTGTTGGGGACTTGGTCGATGAGTTCCACGGCGAGTTTGCGCGTCTCAGCGGGAGAGAGCCGGTAGGGGTCCGGCGTGCCGCGCTTGGCCAGCACGCGGTCGATCATCATCGTTAGCTGAGCGCGGCCCATGACCTTGCCGAGGATGCCCTCGATGTGCTTGCGCAACGCCCACCAATTGCTGTTGGTGCCGCTGATCAGCTCCGCTTTTTCGGTGATCTGCTGCAAGGCGCGCGGGCTGGTGACGACGAGCTCCTCAACCGCGTTTGACGCCACCGGTGCCAACGGCTGAAATTCCGTCGAGGCCTGGTTCAGCACTTTGGCGTGATCATTCAGCATGACCGACGCCGCACTGGCCGCGAGATCGGAGTCCGCTCGTGAGGTGAGGAAGAACAGCATCACCACATCATCCTGCGTCACCATGAGCAGGGAGCCGCCATCGAACTCCAGGAAGACTTGGCGCATGTTTCGGCGTACCTGACGGTAGCCATCCAGCATTTGGTTGATGATCTCACGCAGGTTCTCCGCGCGCATGTCCGAGAACGGCATCTGGCGGTGGATGGTGTTGCGGCCTTTGAAGAGCATCACGCCTGCCACGCCGTCAAGGCGTTGCAGGGAGGCTGCGGAAGTGATCACAGAATTCAAACTCATGAGGAAATCGAGATCAGCGTGTCAGCGACTCGCGCACCTGTTTGATCGAACGGCGGTTGCTGCTGATCATCCCATGCCAGTTGCCTGCCTGCTCACCTGTGCTGATGGCCGTCTGCCCATCCCGATCTTCGACGATGGCGATTTCCAAACGGCGCATGCCGAGTGTTTCAGCCAGCTTTTCAGAGAAGTAGCCGACGTATTTCACTTCGCCGGCGAAACGCTGCGCAGACTCGGTGTCGCCACCTGACAGGGTTTCACGTCCTTGGGAAGACTCCATCTTGATCAGGCCAGGATCGGGTTCCATACGAACGATGTTACTGGGTTGAGCGCCCGCTAAGGCGCGGGCTGTTGAGATCGGAATGATGCGAGTGGGTTCCATCTAAAGGTATATTTAAAGAAAGCATCCCGCGTGCCAACGTGCGCCCCTCATGGTGAAAGGTCTGTGATAGTTGACTGCGCAGATCAGGCAGCGTCAGCGCCATGCCGTTTCCATGCGGATTCGGCTGTCACAAAAAAAGAACGGCCCTGAAATTCAGGGCCGTTCGTGGCAAAGGATCATCACCCGTTTGGGTGAGGCTGGGATGGAATCGATTAGAGTTTCGCGAGGCTATCATCCAGCGCGGCGATGACCGTGCTGATGCTTGCTTCGGATTCGTCGCCCATGTTGGAGACGCGGAAGGTTTTGCCCTTCAGCTTGCCGTAGCCGCCGTCGATGATCATGCTGTGGTTCTTTTTCAGCAGGGCGATGAAGGCCGCGACGTCGATGCCCTTGTTGTTAGCCACGCAGGTCAGTGACTTGGAGCGGAAGCCTTCGGGGGCGAAGAATTCGAAGCCGTTGCGGCGCACCCACTCATGCACCATGCCGTTGAGCTTGGCGTGGCGGGCGTAGCGGTTGTCCACGCCTTCGGCGAAGATCTTCTTGAGCTGATGGCGCAGGCCGTAGATCAGCGAAATGCAGGGCGTGCTGGGGGTCATGCTCTTCTCGCCGTTCGCCTTGAACTCCAGGAAGTCGAAGTAGTAGCCGCGGTCATTGATCGTGGCGGCGCGGGTCATGGCGGCCTCGGACGCGGTGAAGAGGGCCAGGCCCGGAGGCAGCGCAAAGGCCTTCTGGCTGCCGGTGAGCAGCACGTCGATGCCGAGTTCGTCGAAATTCACCGGCACGGTGGTGAAGCCGGAGACGGAATCCGTGATGAACATCACATCGGGATACTTCTTCTTCAGCGCGGCGATTTCCGCGATGGGGCTGAGCACGCCGGTGGAGGTCTCATTGTGGATGAAGGTCACCGCGTCAAAGTCACCGGTGGCGAGGCGCTTGTCGATCTCGTCAGCGCGGACCGGTTGGCCCCACTCCACGGTGTAGGCCTCGGCTTCCTTGCCGCAGCGCTTGGAAACGTCCAGCCACTTGTCGGAGAAAGCGCCATTGCAGCAATTGAGCACCTTTTTCTTCACCAGATTGCGGATGGAACCCTCCATCACGCCCCAGGCGGAGGAAGTGCTCAGAAACACCTGCTGTTTCGTGCCGAAGAGCGTCTGCAGCAGCGGCTGGATCTCGGCGTAAAGGTCCTGAAACCCCTTGCCGCGATGCCCGATCATCGGCTGCGTCATCGCAGCGTAGGTGTCAGGGCTGACTTCAACGGGTCCAGGGATGTAAAGTTTGACGTGGGTGCTCATGCGTTGGGGGAAGGGGGGAGGGCGAGTGTAGGGCGCTCCGGCGGGCGCGCAAGGGCTGTGTGGGGCTGCTTCGGAAGGAGTCAGCTCATCCATGTGAGGAACGCTGAAAACGGCACGCCGTCTCTTACGATGACGAAGCCAGAACGGCCGGACAAACTGGCCCAAGAATCGGGAGAACTTTTGAAATACCAAAGGGTGTCACTGGGCCACGCATCTGACACGAAAGACTCCCATCTAGCTTGGAACTCAGGTTTAATGCTTTGGATCATTTGCTCAACACGAGCACTCTCAAACTGCATGCGGCTAAATTCAAAGCGAGCCGCATGTTCAAGATCAAAGGATGGCAATTTTTAATGAGCCAATCTGATTTGACCTCTGTGGCGCTAATCTTCATCAGCAAGGAATCTTCAACTTGGCCTGCTGCTTGATCGAAAACAGACTTGGCAAGTGTAGGCGAGCAATCAGTCCCCTCACGCCCAGCCCAGCCATCCGCTCAGTGTCTTCATATCCCGCAGATGCGCCGCGCGGAACTCCTTCAGCACGGCGGGATCCTTCGGATTGCCCTCCAGATACTCCAGATGGAGCGAAATCGGGCCGGAGTAGCCGGTCTTCATGAGCATCTTGCCGTAGGCGGGGTCCACCTGGCCTTCGCCGAGGGGCACGGTCACGAGTTTGCGGCCCTCCCATTTGAAGTCTTTGAAGTAGGCGGCGCCGATGTGGTCTTTGACGAGGTTGAATTCCAGCGGCCAGGACAGACCGCCTTCGCAGGTGGAGTGCAGGATGTCGTAGGCAAAGCTGAAGTCGGCCGCCGGGTACTCTCGCATGATGGAAAAGATGTCCCACACGGGCGCGCCGAAGTAATCCTTGCCGCTGTGGTTTTGGAACATGGGCTGGATGCCGATCTCTTTGCACAGGGCCACGAGGTCCTTGATCTTGGGCCGCACCGCCTGGAGCTGCTCCCAGATCGGCTGCTTGAGGTCGTACTTATAGTAGTTCATGCGGAAGCGCTTCACGCCCAGCTTGGCCGCCGTGCGCAGCACCTCTTCCGTGCGCTGCTCCTTGCTCACCTCATTGATGCCTGAGGTCATGATCGTCATTTCGAGGCCCTGTTTCTTCAGCGCCTCGATGTACTTCGGCAGCTCATCCACCACCTTCTCGGGCTCGATGTGCCCCTTGGGCCGGATCGGCGACTCCACGCCATTCACGCCCATTTCCGCGCCCAGAGTGGCGATTTCGTCAAAACTCAGGCCAATCAGGTGCTTGGTGAAAAAACACACGGTGTTCTTCGATTTCGGCGTTTCCGCCATCAATGGAGCCGTAAAAGCCAAACTTGAGAGGTTGCGAAGGAAAGTGCGTCGTGTGTTCATGCAGGAGCTTGAACAACGCCATCGCACGTCCGACTCCTTCACTCAACATGCATTCCCTTTTCGGCCAGAACATCATCATCATGGGCGGCACGACGGGGCTGGGTCTGTCCGCGGCGAAACAACTCGTCGCGGCGGGAGCCCGGGTCGTCGTCACCAGCCGCTCGCAGGTCAATGTGGATGCCGCTCTGGAAGCCCTCGGCCTGAATGCACGTGGTTTCGCTGCGGATGCCGCCACGCCGGAAGCGGCGGAGCGTGCGGTGGAGCTGGCGGCGGGCGAGTTTGGCAAAGTGGACGCCCTTTATCATGTCGCGGGCGGCAGTGGCCGCAGCAAGGGAGACGGCCCCCTCCACGAACTCACCGATGAAGGCCTGCGCTACACGCTCGACCTCAATTTGAACTCCGTCATCTACTCCAACCGCGCCGCGATCCGCCAGTTCCTGAAGCAGGGCAGCGGTGGCGTGATTCTCAACATGGCCAGCGTCCTCGGGTACTCGCCCTCCGCGCAGTTTTTTGCCTCCCATGCCTACGCTGCGGCGAAGGCGGGCATCATCGGCTTCAGCAAATCCATCGCCGCTTACTACGCGCCGCAAAACATCCGCGTGAACGTCATCGCTCCCGCGTTGGTGGAGACGCCGATGTCCCAGCGCGCCGTGAGCAACGAGAGCATCATGAACTTCGTTAAAACCAAGCAACCCCTCGACGGTGGTCGCATCGGCCAGCCCGAGGACTGCGATGCCGCCGCGCTGCTGCTGCTCTCGCCCGATTCGCAATTCATCACCGGTCAGGTCCTCGCTGTGGATGGCGGCTGGACGGTTTCCGAGGGTCAGCTTGGATAGTCGAAAAAGAGGAACGAATTGAAAAAAGCCCGACCCCAGCTCAGACAATCCAGCCTCAGATTTTTTCCTTCTTTCCCCTCTTTCGGCCAACCTCATGAATGTATCCATCGGCATCGATCTCGGCGGCACGAACATCAAGGCCGCGCTCGTGGAAACGGCCAGTGCCCGCACCATCGCCACACTTTCGAAACCCACCCGTGATGGCGAATTCGACGGCGACATACCGCGCTTCGCCCTCACCGTGGGTGAGATCGTGCATGAGTTCGAGGCGCAGGCCGGACAGAAGCTCCGCGTCGGACTCTCCGCGCCCGGTCTGGCGAATCCCGACGGGCATTGCATCGACTGGATGCCAGGACGCATGCACGGGCTCGAAAAATTCCACTGGTCCGCCTTTCTGGAGCGCGACTGCCGCGTGCTGAATGACGCTCATGCCGCGCTGCTCGGCGAAGTCTGGGCCGGAGCCGCGAAGGACACGCAGGACGCCTTCATGCTCACGCTCGGCACCGGTGTCGGTGGCGCGATTTGGAGCGGCGGACGCCTGCTCAAAGGCAAGATCGGCCGCGCGGGCCATCTCGGGCACATCACCATCGACGCGAATGCGGCCTGCGATGACTTCAACACCCCAGGCAGCCTCGAAGACGCCATCGGCAATCAAACCATCGCGCAGCGTGGTGAGGGACGTTACGCCACCACCCACGCACTGCTCGATGCCTTCAGTGCAGGTGACGAGCATGCCGCCAAAGTGTGGCTCGATTCCGTGCGTCATCTTGCCGCCGCCATCGCCTCGCTCATCAACGTGCTCGATCCCGAATTCGTAATCGTCGGCGGCGGTATCGCCACAGGCGCTGGTGCGCGTCTGTTTGATCCCTTGCAACAAGCCCTCGCTGGTTTCGAGTGGCGGCCCGGCGGCCACCAAGCCCGCATTGTTCCTGCCAAACTCGGCGACAGCGCCGGATGCCTCGGTTCCGTTTTTAATCTCCTGCAAAACTCATGACTCCCGCCCTCCAATACCTCGACGCCAGCCAAGGCCTTCTCAACCGTGTCCGCGATCAGCTTCCGCTCATCCAACAGGCTGCCGACATGTTCGCAAAGACGATCCTCGCCGGACAGATGGTGCACGTCTTTGGCTCCGGCCACAGTCGCATTCTGGTGGAGGAAATGTGGCCGCGCTACGGCTCCTTCCCCGGCTTCAATCCCATCGTTGAGCTCTCACTGACCTTCCACAACCTCGTCGTCGGCGCGAATGGCCAGCGGCAGGCCATGTTCCTCGAAAACGTCAGCGGTCTGGCGAACCGCATCCTGCGTAACTTCGATCTCCAGCCCGGCGACAGCGCCCTCGTGATCTCCAGCAGCGGCTGCAACGTCGTCCCCGTCGAAATGGCCGAAGAATTCCAACGGCGCGGCGTCAAAGTCGTCGCCATCATCAGCACCACGCACAGCGAGGCCAGCACCAGCCGCCACCGCGACGGCAAGAAGCTCCAGGACTTCTCCGACATCGTCCTCGACACCGGCGCGCCCGTTGGCGATGCCATGATCAAGATCGAAAATCTCGACACCCCCGTCGCCCCCGGCAGCACCGTGGGCGGCTGCCTGCTGGTGAACGCCGTCAAAGCCGAAGTCGCCGATCGCCTGGTCAAAGCCGGCCAGCCTCCCAAAGTGCTCACTGCGGGAGCCGTCGTCGGTGCCGCGAAAGCCACCGAGCTGTTTGAAGCCGCGTACGATGAACACGCCCGACGCATCGCGAAGTATTATGCGAAGCTGGGTGCCTGAATTGTGGAGTTGCTTCGGTGACATAAAACTGCGGCGACACCCGATGTGATCATTGCACCTTCCCGCCGCATCGGTTGTCCTTTGCGGCTTGGACTTGGTGATAAATACCGCTCACGCATAAACTCACCACATCATGCAATCCCAACCGCTCCGCACCTCCGTCATCGGCAGTTATCCCTTTCCCGGCTGGCTGGAGTTTTCGGCACGGCATCTCGCCGAATTCGGCAGCGCTGACATCGCCGAAATGCAGGATGACGCGGCCCAGGTGGCCATTCAGGATCAAATTGCTTCAGGGCTGGATGTCATCACCGATGGCGAGCAGACACGGTTTGATTTCAATCTGTCCTTCTATGGTTTCATCGAGGGCATCGCGCTCGAACCGGCCAGCCCGCGCCGCTTTGGACCGCCGGCGCATGATCAGCGTGGCAAACACGAGATCGTCGGCGAACTGCGTGCGCCGCGTGGGCTGGGCGTAGTGGAGGAGTTTGAACGTCTGCAGCGTCTGGCCGCGCATACCGGCAAGTGCTTGAAGGTCTCCGTACCCGGACCCTACACGCTCAGCGGACGGCTGGCGCCGAATGCTCAATACAAAGACCGCTACGCCATCACCGAAGCGCTCCTGCCCATCGTGAACCAGGAGATCGCCAGTCTCGTGGCGGCGGGCGCGGAGGAGATTTGCGTCGATGAGCCCAGCATGAGTTGCTACGGCTACCGCGAGGACACCAAGCGCTTCGTGGACATCTTCAACCGCACCGTGAGCAGCGGCTACGGCAAGGCACGCATCTGCACGCACCTCTGCTTTGGCAATTTCAAAGGCCACCCCGTCGGCTGGCGCAAATACGCGCCACTGTTCCCCGCCTTCCTCGATCTTCACTGCGACGAAGTGCATGTGGAGATGGCAAACCGCGAATACGCCGAGCTGGAGGTCATCAAGCCGATGGCCGAGTGCTACGACGTCGCCGTCGGCATCATTGACGTGAAAAGCTACCACATTGAAACGCCGGAGCAGATCGCGGATGCGGTGCGCGCCTGCTTGAAGCATGCACCAGCTGACAAGCTCGTATTCGCCCCGGACTGCGGCCTCAGTCAGACCGCACGCTGGGCCGCAAAGAAGAAGCTCGCCAGCATGGTGGCTGGTGTCGGCATCGTGAAACAGGAACTCGGCATTGCCTGATCGGGGCACCAATCTTTCCTGGACGGCGGGTTTGGTCGTCAGGGTGCGTTTGCTTAAATCAACGCTTTCCTTGTTCCGCAGGAACAAGGCTACTTTGCTTCGCCAAGGGCGGCAGCCCAAAGTAGCTCAGTTCCTGTGGAACTGAGGAGCGCCAACGCCAAGCCGATCAGGTGCCGAAGCCATTGGCACGGTTTTACTGGACGGGTTTGACCTGCCGCAACGCGGCTCCGGCATGCCTCCAGTCTCATCTTACCCGATCTTGACCACACCGACCGTCGTGTTGTCCTGACGGTCGTTGTTGATGCGGCGAATCGCGAAGATGATCGCATCGGCGATCTTGTCCGCCGTGGTGTGCTTGCCAAAGCTGAGCAGTTCCTCGAGCGCCTTGTGGGTGAGCGTGAAGATGCCGTCGCTCGCCGCGATGACGATGTCGCCTTTTTTCAGGGTCCAGGGCTCTGCGGGAGTGTCGATCATTGCCAGCGGCATGCCCAGCAGGGCGGCCTGGAGCGTGTGGCGGTCAGGATGATTTTCGGCTTCCTCACGGGTGATCTCGCCACGGTCAGCACGGGCGTCAATGATCGGAGAAAGGCTGTGGTCGGCATTGAGGCGGATCAATTCGCCATCGCGGAAGAGGAAGAGCGGCGAATCGCCCACACTGATCCATTCCATCGTCTTCGGCGTGATGAGCACACCCACCATGGTGGTGCCCATGGGGGGGGCCACACTCGGCATGCGGCTGGTGATGATGCCCAGGGTTTCATTCGCCGTTTCAACGGCATGCTTGAGCTTCCATGAATGCGGACCGTCCTGCTTATGGTAGGCGCGCACAAAGGCGTTCACCCCGATGTAGCTGGCCACGCTGCCACCTGCGTGGGCACCGAGACCATCGCCAATGACCAGCAGCAGGCGCTCAAGGCTGCGCTCCTCGGGCTCCGCGGCGTCGGCAAAGGCATAGTAGTCTTCCTGGTTGTCGCGACGACCTCGATACTGCCTCGCGGCAAAATCCTGCTCCTGAATAAAAGCAGGTGGCTCGGTTTCAAACAGGGGGACTCGATCGGTCAGGACGGTGGTGGTGGCGCTCACTCGGCGGAAAACTGGTAAATCGTGGTGCTTAGGAAAGTTTCACCCGGGCGCAGGATCACGCTGGGGAAGGAAGGATGATTCGGACTGTCGGGATAATGCTGCGTTTCAAGACAGAAGCCATGACGCTTTGCATAAATATGCCCCCCTTTGCCCGGCACCCCGTTGAGGTGATTGCCGGTGTAAAGCTGCACGCCGGGCTCGGTGGTGCGCACGGTCATCACCCGGCCGCTGGCGGGATCCTTCACCGTGGCGGCCAGTTTCAGGCCGCTGCCAGACAGGACGTAGTTGTGATCGTAGCCGATGCCCTGGATGAGAGCTTTGCAATCTGCGCCAATGCGTTCGCCAATCGCGTGCGGGCTGGTGAAGTCCAGCGGTGTGCCCTTGATGCTGGCAATCTCTCCCGTGGGGATGAGGTCGTCATCCGTGGCGGTGATTTGATCCGTCGGAATCGTCAGCTGGTGCCCCAGAATGTCGCCGCTGCCTTCACCGGCCAGATTGAAGTAGGCGTGGTTGGTCAGGTTCAGCACGGTGGGTTTGTCCGTGGTGGCGTGGTAGTCGATCTGCAGGCCGTTGTCTTCGGTCAGCGTGTAGGTCACCGTGCTCTTCAGCGTGCCTGGGTAGCCTTCCTCGCCATCGGGACTGGTGTAACTGAGCGCCACGCCATTGGGGATCTCTTTGGCCGACCAGAGTTTTTTGTCGAAGCCTTCCATGCCGCCATGGAGCTGGTGTTTGCCCGAATTGGCCGTCACCTTGTATTCCACGCCATCGAGCTTGAAGACGGCATGGCCGATGCGGTTGGCATAACGGCCCGCGATGCAGCCGAAGAAGGGGTTTTTGCCGAGGTAACCGTCCAGCGTGTCGAAGCCCAGGGTTACATCCGCAAACTTGCCGTTTTTGTCCGCCACTTTGAGCGCGACGATGTAGGCACCCCAGTTGGTGACCCTGACTTCCATGCCCTTCGCGTTCTTCAGCGTAAAAAGCTTCACCTCTTCACCCGCCGGGGTTTTCCCCCAAACGAGAGATTCGACGCTGGCAGCAGGTGACGAACCGGAGATCGACATGAGTAGCAGGAAAAGGGTGGGCAGCGCGTGACGGCGCATGGTTGTGGTTGGGGAAGTTGGAGGGCGAGTGTGACGGAGTTGACTCCTTTTCGCAAGAAAGGATTCCACGCCCTTGGATGAAGTTTCTGGCCAGGTCTTCATGATCTTGTGTAACCTCTGCCGCCACATTCCCCATGCAGCAGGTATCATGGACTCTTCCACGCCTTCCCCCGATCCCTTCCACGGACTGAACCCTGCCGACCTGATGGCCGCTGCCGCCATGCCGACGGACGGCGGCGCAGACACGCTGCCGCTCACTCCGCGCGATCTGCCGTCACTGGCGGAAATCGCCGCCGCGTTTCCCGATCTCGAAATCCTCGATCTCATCGGCCACGGCGGCATGAGCGCGGTGTTTCGTGCGCGGCAGCCAAAGCTGGATCGCATCGTCGCACTCAAAGTGCTGCCCAAGTCGCTCGCGGCCACGCCGGGCTTTGCAGAGCGCTTCACCCGTGAGGGGCGCGTGCTCGCACGGCTCAGCCATCCCAACATCGTCACCGTGCATGACTTTGGTGAGAGCGGCGGCTTCTGCTTCCTCATCATGGAATACGTCGATGGGGTGAACCTGCGCCAGGCCATGCGCGCGGGCCGCTTTACGCCTGAGCAGGCGCTGAACATCATTCCTGTGATGTGTGAAGCCCTGCAATATGCCCACAGCCAGGGAGTCCTGCACCGCGACATCAAACCGGAGAACATCCTGCTCGATACGAAGGGCAAAGTGAAGATCGCCGACTTCGGCATTGCCAAGATTCTCAATGAGGACAGCGACGGTGGCATGATGCTCACGCAAAGCGGAGCGAAGCTCGGCACTGCTCCCTACATGGCGCCGGAGCAGATCGAGCAGCCAGCCAGCGTGGATCATCGTGCGGACATCTACAGCCTCGGCGTGGTCTTCTATGAGATGCTCACCGGCGAGCTGCCGCTGGGCCGCTTTGCTGCGCCGTCCGAAAGATCGGACGTCAACGGCAACATGGACGAGGTCGTCTTCCGTGCGCTGGCCAAAGATCGCGCGATGCGCCAGCAGAGCGCGGGTGAGTTTAAAACGCAGATCGAGGGTGTGGCGTCCATGCCTGCCCCAATGCAGCGCTCTTTGGCCATGCAGTTCAACAGCTATGAGTACAAGTCCAAGCGCACGCTGTTTGGCATGCCGTTGCTGCATGTCACCTCGGGCAGTGATCCCTCCACGGGTCGCAAGCGCACCGCGCGCGGCTTCTTTGCTTTTGGAGAACGTGCAGTCGGTGTGTTTGCCTGTGGGGGGTACGCGCGTGGGTTGTTCGCCTGTGGTGGCATGGCCGTGGGGGTTTTCTCATTCGGCGGCCTGAGCATAGGTTTGGTTTCTTGGGGCGCTATTGCGCTCGGCTTGTTGCTTGCTTATGGGGCCATAAGCGTGGGCTTGTTAGCTTCCGGCGGCTTGGCCTTGGGCTGGCATGCGGTGGGCGGCATCGCGGCAGGTGTGCATGCGTATGGCGGGCAGGTGTTCGCGCTGGTGAGCGGCCTGGGCGATCAAGTCCATGCGCCTCATGTAGTCAAGAGTCTGGAGGAGATGCCTGGGATGCTGCAATGGCTGGTGCGCATCACACGTCAATGCGCCTTCCTGACGGCCTGGATCTGGCTTCCGATAATGATGCCTTCCTTTTTGGTGCCATGGTGGGCGCGCAGGCAGCTCGAATTTGAGGCGCAGGGCGGTGAGCAGTGTGTTACAGCATGGTATGAACGCCCGTCCCGCGTGCTCTGGATTCTTCCTGTGGCGGTCCTGCTATTTTTGGCGTTCACCTGGATGACACGCCATTGGTCTCATGCAGGACAGACTGGAGTGACCGCGCAAATCTTCATCGCGTCTGCCATCGAATTCGTGGGGTTCGTGCTTTCAATGGTCAGCCTGCCGCTCTGGCTCCGCCTGGTGCCGATGAACTCCTTTTATGGCGTGCGCCTGCCCTCGACCTTCGTTTCCGATGAACGCTGGTATGACGTGAACGCCGTATTTGGCAGACACCTCTTTTCCTGGTCGCTCGCCGTTATCGCCGCGGGCATCGCCGGCTTTTATCAACTGCCGCGCCATCAGGACGCTTACTCTTGGGCCGCCATCACGCTCACGCTGGTCGGTGTTGCTGCCTCGGTGGTTTCGACGCTGTGGTGGATGCGCCAGCATCCGCTGAATGGCGGAGCACGCAAAAGCAGCCGCATGGCATCCTGGGGCGGGCAGGCTGTCGTCGGCCTCGTCATCGCGATGTTCGTCCGCACGTTCATCGTCATGGCGGTGAAAATCGCTCAAGACAGCGAGCCCGGTGTCGCCAAGGACAGCCACTGGTTTGTCTCACGCCTCAACACCGGCTTCGCGGCCGGCAATCTCATCGTCTTCCTGAATGAGGGCGGCCATTACTGGATTGCTCGCATTGTCAGCGTCGAAGCCAAAGGCCTGCAACTTAAGCGCGGCGGCCGTCCCGATGAGTTCTTCATGCCATGGGACAAGATTGTCGGGAAAATGCTGTTTTCCTACCTGTCGCCGGATGCGTTGCCCAAACCCAAATCATGACTTCATCCTTCCACGACACCCGCTGGACGCTCATCTCACGTTCGCGTGGCGATGACACGCAGGCGAAGGCGGCGCTCAGTGAACTGTGTGAGGCTTATTATGCGCCGGTAGTTGCCTTTTTGCGGCGTGATGGACGTGCGGAGGATGTGGCGCGGGATCTGGCGCATGACTTCTTCGCGAAGCTGCTCGCGGGCGGTACCATTGATGGAGCCGATCCTTTGCGTGGGAAATTCCGCAGCTACCTGCTCATGGTCTTGAAACGTTTCGCCGCCAATCAACGTGATCGTGATCATGCGGCCAAGCGCGGTGGTGGCCAGGTTCATGCCGTGATCGACGGCGAGTCCGACACGACCGGCGCGGGCCTGCAAATCGCCGACACGAGTGTCGAAGCGCCGGATGCAGCCTTTGACCGCCAATGGGCTCTGACGCTGCTCGCTCGTGCGCTGGTGCGTTTGGAGTCCGAGATGCGCGAGGAGGGCAGGTCTGCGCACTTTGACGCGCTGAAACCCTGGCTGACGGCAGAAGCCGATGCAACACCTCAAACCGAAGCGGCCACCAAACTCGGCATGAGCATCGAAGCCGTCAAAGTGGCGATCCACCGCCTGCGAAAACGCTTCCGCGAGGCCGTGAAAACAGAGATCGCGCAAACCGTGAGCGATGCCGACACGGTGCGCGAAGAGCTTGAAGCGCTGATGGTGGCGCTGCGGAAGTAGCCTTGTTCCTGCGGAACAAGGGAGGACTTCGCAACGGCAACCCGCATGGACGACCGTGAAGTCTCAAAGAAGCGAAGACGCTTCCTTGTTGCGCAGCAACAAGGCTACTTTACGCTTTGCGATGGAGTACCGCTTCTTTGACCCTGCGGCGATGACGGACGTCACCCATGGCAATCTTTCACACTGGGAGCAGTTCAATGCCTTCTACTTCATCACCTGGCGTACGGCAGACTCCATTTCAAAAGCTGCCCTTGATCGCTGGGAAACAGAGCGTGACCAATGGCTGAGTTCGCGTGGCATTGATCCGGCGGTGGAGGACTGGCAGCGGGTGTTCGAAATGTTGTCTGAAGGAGACCGCCTGCAGTTTCACAAACTCTTCACCGCACGGTGGAATGCGCTGCTCGATGAAGGGCATGGCGAATGCGTTCTACGCAGGCCCGAGCTGAGCAAAATTGTCGAAGACAGTCTGAGGCACTTTGACGGCGAGCGTTATGCTCTTGAGGCCTATGTGGTGATGCCGAACCACGTGCATGTGCTGGCAGGAATCTCCGGGCGCGGCGATATGAAGCAGCTTTGCCGAAACTGGAAGAATTTCACGGCGATGCAGATCAACAAGGCTCTCGGACGCACTGGCCAGTTCTGGCAGTGGGAGAGCTTTGATCATCTCGTGCGCACGCCTGCGAGTCTGGAGAAATTCCGGAAATACATCCTGAACAATCCACTCAAAGCCCGCCTGAAAGAAGGCGAGTATCTCGCCTGGGCGAAGCCCAAGTAGCCTTGTTCCTGCGGAACAAGGGAGGGCACCGCAACGGCAACCCTCATAGACTGCCGTGAGCTGTGGACGAGACGAAAGCGCTTCCTTGTTGCACAGCAACAAGGCTACTTCACGCCACCGGCGCAGCGGCGACGGCAGTCTCCGGCTTCTTCTCCTTCCAGGTGCTCTGGATGTAGATCTCGCGCAGGGTCTTGAAGTCGATCTGGGTCGGGCTGTCGGTCATCAAGTCGCTGCCCTTGTTGTTCTTCGGGAAGGCGATGACTTCGCGGATGCTGTCCTCACCGCTCACCAGCATGGCGATGCGGTCCAGACCCAGCGCGAGGCCGCCGTGGGGCGGTGCGCCGAAGCGGAAGGCGTCGAGTAGATGGCCAAACTTGTGAGCCTGCTCTTCTTCGTTCACGCCGAGGACGCTGAACATCTTGGCCTGCAGATCCTTCTCATGAATTCGGATGGAGCCGCCGCCGAGTTCGTAGCCGTTGAGGACCACGTCGTAGGCTTCGGCGCGCACCTTGCCGTACTCGCCGGCGTCCATGAGCGGAATGTCTTCCGTCTTCGGACGGGTGAAAGGGTGATGCACGGCCACCCAGCTCTGCGTTTCCGCATCGTGGGCCAGCAGCGGGAAATCGACCACCCAGAGGAAGTTGAAGGCGGTGCTGTCCTTTGTCAGCGCGGTCATGTTGGCGATCTCGACGCGCACGCGGCCGAGGATGTCGCAGGCTTCCTGCCAGGTGCCGGCGTAGAAGAACACGATGTCGTTTTCCACGACACCGAGCTTGGCGATGAGGGCCTTCTGCTCGTCTTCGCTGAAGAACTTCCACAGCGGGCTCTTGTACTCCAGCACGCCGTTCGCATCACGCTCCACCTTGATGAAGGCGAGCTGCTTGACCTTCATGCCAGCCTGCGTGGCGATCTCGTTGAGGCGGATCATCTGACCGGTGGTGATGCCGGCAAAGCCCTTCGCGTTGATGGCACGCACGACGCCACCGTTTTCAATGGTGCTGCGGAAGATCTTGAAGCCGCTGTTCGCAAAGACGTCGGCCATGTCCACGATCTCGTTGCCGTAGCGCGTGTCCGGCTTGTCGGAGCCGTAGCGGTCCATCGCTTCCTGATACGTCATGCGCGGGAAGGGCGTGGGAATGTCGCGGCCGGTGCCTGCCTTGAACATTTTGACGAGCAGGTCTTCGACAAGGTTCAGGATGTCATCGCGCTCGATGAAGCTGGCCTCGATGTCGATCTGGGTGAACTCAGGCTGGCGGTCGGCGCGCAGGTCTTCATCGCGGAAGCAGCGGGCGATCTGGAAGTAGCGCTCCAGACCAGCGACCATCATGAGCTGCTTGTATTGCTGCGGGGCCTGCGGCAGCGCGTAGAAGCGGCCGGGGTTCAAGCGGGCAGGCACGAGGAAGTCGCGCGCGCCTTCGGGCGTCGGGTTGCTCAGGATCGGCGTTTCGACTTCAATGAAACCGGCGGCATCAAGGCAGTTACGTGCCGCGTTGGTGATCTTGTGGCGCGTGCGGATGTTCTTGCTCATGCGCTCGCGGCGCAGGTCCAGGTAGCGGTACTTCATCCGCATGTCCTCGTTGGACAGCTCGCGGTCGAGTTGGAAGGGCAGCACGTCGGCCTTGTTGAGCACTTTGCACTCGGTGGCCACGATTTCGATGGCACCGGTGCCGAGCTTGGAGTTTTCCGTGCCCGCAAGGCGTGCAGCCACCTTGCCGGTGATCTGCAGCACGTCTTCATCACGCAGGTGATGGCTGTGCGCGGCGAGTTCGGCGTTCTCTTCCGGGCGGAACACCACCTGGGTCAGGCCTTCGCGGTCGCGCAGATCGATGAAGATGACGCCACCATGGTCGCGGGCCGAATTCACCCAGCCACAGAGTGTGACGGTCTGGCCGATGTGCTCTGAGCGGACGGCGTTGCAGTGAAAGGTACGGTAGGCGTTGGGGATCATGGCTGAAAAAGGGCGCGTAGAGTCGGCGGATTCGGCCTGCACGCAAGAGGTAAGGCAGGGCCAAAACGAGCGGTGTGGGGGGGCATGGCCGCCCCGTTCTTCCGTTCGGCAAAAGGGATGGGAATAACGGTCTATTAGGCGCCTCTCATCTGTCGTGGCTTCAACGCCGCCGTTAGAACCGAAAAGTTAGACAAGATTCGATTTAAAATTAGACAAAACCGAAACAAATCTTTGACGAAAGGGTGTTTGTCGCAATTATTGACCCTGTCAGACCACTCAACTCATCATGAACACGACTGAAATTTCCCCTGAGGTTGACCCCAATGTCGTCGAAGACATTCGCCTCCTGAAGCGCATCTCGGAACGCGATTCCGCGAGCTTCCAGACCTTCTACAAAAAGTACAGCGGCCTCATTTTCGCCTCGATCTCCAACGTCTTGAACGACCACCACGACACGGAGGACGTCATGCAGGAAGTCCTCGTGCAAGTGTGGAACAAAGCCCACCTCTACGAACCCCGCAAAGGCAAGCCGCTGACTTGGCTGACGACTCTGGCCCGCAACCGAGCCATCGACCGCATCCGCTCCAAGCAGCGACGTTCCCGCCTCAATGACGATTTCGAAATGGAGAATAAGAAGGACCAATACGAGTTTGAGCCTTCCGGCCACGAAAACCTGGAGTTCAAGGAGCGTGACACCATCCTCCACAGCGCCGTGTCCCGGCTCACCGATGACCAGCGCGAAGCCATTGAGCTGACTTACTTCACCGGACTGACGCAGGCCGAGGTGGCCGAGCGTTTGCATGAGCCACTTGGCACGATCAAAGCTCGTATTCGTCGTGGCGTGAATCGACTCGAAACGCTGGTGAAGCCACGCCTCGCCTGAATTTCCCCCAATAAAACCTGAAAACCCAATGAGAGGGGCGGACTTCGGTCCGCCTCTTTTTGTTTTATCAGGTTTCCTTGATGCTGAGCAACAAGGGGAAGCGCCGCAGGAACTGGGCTACTTTTACTCCCGCGCTCGCGAGTCGATGCAGATCGTCACAGGTCCATCATTGACCAGTGCCACCTTCATGTCGGCACCGAAGATGCCGCGTGCCACGGGTTTGCCCATCTCGGCTTCCAGCAGCGCAAGAAACTGCTCGTAGAGCGGGATTGCGACTTCGGGACGTGCGGCGCGGATGAAACTGGGGCGGTTGCCCTTTTTCGTGCTGGCATGCAGCGTGAACTGGCTGACCACCAGGAGCTCGCCGCTGATGTCCTTCACACTGAGGTTCATCTTGCCCTCCCCATCGCTAAAGATGCGCATCTGCGTGAGCTTCTGCACCAGCCACGTTGCGTCTTCGATTGTGTCTTCGTGTTCGATGCCAGCCAGGATCATGAGGCCCGTGCCGATCTGGCCGGTGATACTGCCATCGACGGTGACTGAGGCGGAGGAGACGCGTTGGAGGACGAGGCGCATTGGGGGGGATGACGAAACCAGAATGACGAAGGACGAAGTGAGGAGCTTCGATGCGAACAAGCTAGCGATACTCCGCTAGTGGAATTTGCCAGAAATACTTTCGACAGGTGAGGGCTGGAATTCGCGTGGTCCGTCTTGAGGCACCTTTGAACTAAAAAATCGTGGATGCCAAGCCACGGAACCCAGCACGCCAAAGCATGAAAACATCGCACGTAACTTTTCTCCGCCCCTCGGGTTATTCCCCGCCCACATGAAATCGCTCTGCTGTGCCCTCACACTCGCTCTCGCTACTCCAATGCTGCTCACTGCCGCTGGCAATGACTGGCCGCGCTTTCTCGGTCCCACGGGGGCTGCCGTCGTCACGGAATCGAAGGTGCCGCTGAAGTGGAGCGACACGGAAAACCTGCTGTGGAAAGCGGACATGCCCGGCCCCGGTGCCTCCAGCCCAATTGTCTTTGGCGACAAAGTCTTCGTCACCTGCTGGACCGGTTACGGCGACCAACCAGGCGCGAACGACATGCGCCAACTCGTTCGTCATCTCATCTGCCTCAACCGTGCTGATGGCAAGGTGCTGTGGGATGCCAAGGTGCCCAGCGCTGCGCCCGAGGATGCGTTTCAGGGCTTCATCACCGAGCACGGCTATGCCACGCACACGCCGTTGACGGATGGCGAGCACGTCTATGTCTTCTTCGGTAAGAGTGGTGCGCTGGCCTTTGACATGCAGGGCAAGCAGCTCTGGCAGACCTCCTGCGGCACCAGCTCCGGCCAGCGGCGCTGGGGTTCCGCAGCGAGCCCGATCGTGCATGGAAATCTCCTCATCGTGAACGCCAACGACGAAAGCCAGACCATTTTCGGCATCGACAAAACCACCGGCAAAATCGTGTGGAAAGCCGAGGGCGACTTCGGCATGGCCTATGGCACGCCCAACATCCTGAAGCGCGAGGGCGTGGACGATCTCGTCATCGCCGTGCCGCAGGAGCTGTGGGGCATGAATCCAGACACCGGCAAGCTGCGCTGGTATGCCACGCACGGACTCAGCGGCAACGTCTCCCCCTGCCTCGTCCCTGGTGGCGACACGGTCTATGTCTTCGGCGGCTTCCCCGCCACGCGCAGCACCGCCATCAAGCTCGGCGGCAAGGGGGATCTCGGCACCAAGGCCATCCTGTGGGACAGCAGCTCCAGCTCCTACGTGCCCACGCCCATCCTCAAAGGCGGCTACCTCTACGTCATCAACGACCAGGGCTTCGCGCTGTGCATTGACGCTAAGACCGGCAAGGACGTGTATCGCGAGCGCGCCACCATGGGCTCACGTGGCGGCGGCAAGCCCTTCTAGGCCTCGCCCGTGCTTGTTGGCGACAAGCTCATCTGCGTCTCCCGCCGCGACGGTGCCTTCGTGCTCGCCGCCAAGCCGACCTACGAACTGCTGACGACCAACGTCTTCGCTTCGGACACTACCCATTTCAACGGCACCCCTGCCATCAGCGGCGACCTCCTCATCCTGCGCAGCAACAAGGCAGTTTACTGCGTGGGCGTGCGGTAGGAGGCTGAAACGCCGGAATCTTTGGCCGCAAAGAGGCACAAAAAGCAGCAAAAAGTTCGCCACCTCATTCACAGCTTCGTCAGCCCGGCGGGCTTATGCGGGGGCACAGGCCCGGCTAATTCCGCACCACCTTGACCCGCATGAACCTCGGGCCGCCGCTGCTCATGGGCTGGGAATCGCGCACGATGAGCTGGGTGGCGGTGTTCTGTTCGGTCACGAGGCCGGCGTTGCTCCAACTGGCGGTGTTGGTCAGGTCGCTGGTGGCTTCGATGGTGAAGGTCACATCTGTGGCGGCGGCGTTCTTCGGCACGGTGATGCGCAGGTACTTGTCCGTGCTGACGGTGGAGGTGTCGAACACCACCGGAGAGGAACCGGAGGTGAGTGGTGGTGAGCCAAAGGCGTACTCCAGCAGGTTGGCTTGCCCATCAAAGTCGGGGTCGAGCAATTGCGCGGCATTGGGGTCGTTGATGCCACCTGTGGCGGTCCAGTTCTGCGCCTGCCATACATCAAACGGCTTAGCGTAGCCGGTGAAAGAGAGGTCCTTGAAGGTCTGCGCGCTGCTGTCATTCACTGTCAGGCGCAGCACATAGCTGCCAGCCTGGCTCAGCACGGCGGTGGTGTCGGGAGTCGTGGCATTGCCAAAGGTCACGGTGCCGGGACCGCTGACCTTCGTCCACTGGCTGCTGAGACTGACGGGAGCAGGGAAGTTGTCATCCGTCGCTGTACCATGAATGGCCACGGGAGAGAGCGGCCAGACGGCCATGCTGGCAAAGCCAACCACAGGAGCGTTGTTTAACGGCACGATGCTGAGGTTGGTGAAGGTGCAGTTGTTCAGCACGCCGGCGGTGCCGCCGCTGTTGTCCACGCCAAAGCCCACCAGCACAGCCGCAGGCATGATGATCGTCTGCGGCTGGCCCAGTTGCGTCCACGCACCGGGGCTGCCGGAGACATCGGCGGCATGATAGCCGGTGACGCGGTTCCCCTGCCGCACCAGCCGCAGCCAGCGCGGGGCGCTGGCAAAGGCCGGTACGCTGCCGGTGCCGCCGCTGGCGAGCGTGCGCCACTGGTAGCCGCCAAAGGCCGTGGAGGGCTTGCGGCCGATGTGAATGTAGCCTGCGGTGCTGTCCATGCTTTCGCGCAGCTCGATGCCCGAGATGGCACTGAGCGCCGTGGACGTTGCAGTGGCGAGCTTCGCGGTGACCATGAGATCGCCATAATACTGCCAGCCATAGAACGCGCCCTGGCCGTCAATGCTGCCGCTGCCACCGACGCTGTAAGTTCCGGCGTTCACGCTGAAAGTGCTGGCCGTGGGCGTCAGAGTGCCAAAGTCCTCTGCTATCACTGCGGCGGTGCCGGGGGTGAAGGCTGGGGTGAGCGTGAGGTTGTCAAAGGTGGCGGTGCAGAGCTGCCCAGCGGTGCTGTTGTTGCCCGTGGCGGTGAGGCCCATCTGCGTGTTCGCATCCGCCATGGTAATGGAGGTGGCGGAGCCAATGACCGTGTAAGACCCCGGCGCGCCCGCCACATCTGGCGCGTAGGCGGCGGTGATGTTGCTGCCCGTGCGGTCCAGCTTGACCCATACCGGCAGGGTGACGCCGGTTTGTGTGACGACTTCGTCGAGGCTGCTGGGTGTAATGCGCGTGCGGAACTGCAGGTTGCCGCCGGTGTAGCCGAGCACCGCACGGTTCGACGAGCGCGCGAAGCTGTCGCGGATCGTCACCCCGGCGAGGGGCGTCGTCGCGGGGCCGGTCAGCGTCGTCAGGCGCGCCACGACGCTGCCATCCCCATTGACCTGCCGTGCCATGAGGTGTGCGCCATCGGATGCCGTGGAGGCATAGCCCGGCCCCATGCCGGTGAGGATGAAGCTGCTGCCGATCTTCCAGCTCGCACCGCGCTGCTGCGTGGTGGGGCTCATGTCCTGCGCGATGTAGTCCGCCGCATTCACCGCGCTGCCCACGATCACCGTGACCTGGTCGCTCACCGTGAACTGCCCGTCTGTGGCGGTGATCTTCAGCACGTACACACCGTCCGCGCTGAACGTCACCGGCGTGGAGCTTTGCGTCGGCGTGCCAAAGGTGGCCGTGCCCGGGCCGCTCGCCTGCGTCCAGACCATCGTCAGCGGCTGCGGCAGGCCATCGTCCGTCACCGTGGCACCGATGATCAGTCCATGACCGCTGGCCACCAGCGGCGCATTGCCACCGGGGCTGGTGATGTAAACCACCGGCGGGTAGTCGTTGTCTTGAATCGTCACTGCGGCAAAGCTGCTCGCACCGATGTCATAGCTGATGCTCGTGCTGATCGAGAGGATCACCACTTCATCGCCCTCAGTGATGAGGTCATCCACCGGCGTCACGGTGATGGTCTTGCTCGTTTCATTGGCGTTAAAAGTGATGCTGCTGGCGATGGTGGCGTAGTCCGTCGTGTTGGTGGCGGTACCGGCGATGGTGAAATTCACCGTGAGCGAGGCCGTGCTCGGCGCGGTGCGCGTGACGGTGAACTGCCCCGTGTTGCCTGGAGTCTCAGTGGCGATGGCATCGCTGGCCACGATGCTCACCGTGCTGCGGTCATCATCGGCGATCGTCACCGTCTCCGGTCCTTCGAGCAGCGTGTCCTGGATCGGCGTCACCGTCACCGTGGCGCTGGCGGCTCCCGCAGGAATCACCAGGCTCAGGGGGGTGGCGATGGTGTTGTAGTCCGCGCCCGAAGTCGCCGTACCGGTGAGCGCCAGGGTCACCGTCAATGAGGCTGCCGTTGGTCCAGTGCGCGAGATCGTGAACGTCCCCGGATCCAGCCCGGCCTCCGCCGCGTTCGGATCCGTCGCCACGATGCTGACCACCGGAAAATCATCATCCGCGATGGTCAGTGTATGCACCACCATCGTACCGGGATTGGCCCCCACTGCATTGGCCAGTGCCACGATCACCGTCTCCGGTCCTTCGATCAACGTGTCATCCACCAGGGTGACGGGGATCAACTTCACCAGTTCTCCCGGTGCAAAAGTCACTGTGCCGTTGTTCAGGGTGTAGTCCACGCCGCCGCCCGTCGCTGTGCCGCCCGTGACGCTGTAGTCCACGCTGACACTGGCGGAAGAGAGAGCGCTCAGTGACACCTGGATGAAGCCTGATCCGGCATTCTCAGCGAAGGTGCTGGTGCTGGCGGCAAAGCCCACGCTCGGCACCAGCGGCGGCGTGTCGTCGTCGATGATCGTGTACGTATAGGTCGAGTTCGCGCCCAGCGTCGCGCCATTGGGATCGCGGATGACGATGGTGATCGTTTCATCATTCTCGGGAATCGCGTCGTTGTTGATGGTGAGAGCGATGTTCTTGGTTTGATCACCGACTCCAAAGCTCAGCGAGCCGCTGGGCAGGGTGTAGTCAATGCCGTCACCGTAGGCCGTGGTCACGGTGGTGTTGCGGTAGATGAACTCGCCCAAAGAATTTTCCACCAGCCCCATGTACAGGCTGCGGCAGCGGTAGGTGTTGGACTCGCGGATCATCACCCCGGCCTGCGCGGCCACTGTGCCGCCGCTCTGCGAGAGCACCCGTGCCGTGATATTGAAGTCCCCCGTCACCGGCATGGCGACAAAGTGGCATTCGTCTTCCGTGCCGCCGATCTGCGCCCCGGAGCCGATGATCGTGTAAACGCCGCCGTTCAACACATCCGAACCCTGCGCATTCACAAAGCCGATGGTGCGCCCGACCAAGTTCAGCGTCGGCACGGTGCTGATGGTCACATTGTCAAACGTGGACGTCTCCAGCAGGCCATCGGTACGCGCGCTCACTGCCAGTCCGGCTTGCAGCCTGGTGCTGAGCGGAATGTTTTGCGTGGTGCCCGCCTGGGTCCAGGTGGTGCCATCGATGGAGTAGTAGCCGCTGAAGCTGGTGCCTGCGCGCGTGAGGCGCACCCAGTAGGGCCGCATCGCTGTGGTTGTCGCGGTCGCCCCCGTCGTGGACACGCGGTAAACCGTGCGGGCCGAGCCGGATTTCTCAGCGCACATCGCCATGTGTTTGGAGGTGTTCGCCGCCGTCTCGCGGATCATCACGCCAGCCTTGGAGGAGTTCACGCCGCCGGTGACCGATGCCACGCGCGCGGTGATGGTGCAGCCGCTGGAACCCGTGATCGGGAAGGAAATGTACTGGCACACGTCCGTGGTGCTGGACTGCGACACATCAAGACCGCCTGCCGTGAGAGTGTAAACACCGTTCGCATCCGGTCCGCTGCTGCTGCTGGCTGGCGTGGAGGTGCCAATGGTCAGTTGCGTAGCTGCGCCGGGCGTGATGCTGGAGTCCAGGCCCGTGATGCTGACATTGTCGATCGTCGCGACACAGGTCAAAGTCGTGGAGTTGGAAGCAGCCCACAGGCCGACGGTGTAATTGTTCGCGACAAAGCTGATGGTCTGCGTGGTGCCAGTCTGGTTCCAGTTCACTCCATCGTTCGACACGTAGCTGCTGAGCAGCGAGCCATTGCGCACCACCCGCACCCAGTACGGCGGCACAAAGGTGGCGCTGGCCGTCGTGGTGGTCGAACTGCGCGAGCCCGAGTCCACGATGTAATCGACCGTCACTGGCACGGTCGCCGCACTCGCCAGCGTCACCGGCACATTCACACTGGTCACGCTCTCTGCTCCGCTGGCTCCGTTCGAGCCGACCCCGGCGGTGCCAAATTGCACCGTCTGCGAGCTTGTCTCGTTGTCATCAATGTAGATGAGCGCGTCGGGCGTTTTGGAATACCCGCCATTGGTGAAGTGGAAGATCATTGTCTCCGTGCCTTCAAAGATGCTGTCGTCGATGAGATTGAAATTTACGTCCGCTCCAGCGCTTCCGGCAGGGATTGTCAGCACGCCGGTGCTTGAGGGATTGTCAAAGGTCAGCGTGCCGCTCGTGACGATGGTGTAATCAGCACCCGCTGTGGCTGTGCCCTGCATCGCAAAATTCACTGTCAGTGCGGAGACCGTCGAACCCGTACGAGAGACGTAGAATTTACGCGGAGAGGTGGCGGAGTTTTCGGTGATGCGGTTGACGACACTGCCGCTGGTGTTGATCTGCGCGTCCACCCAGACGGTGGGTTGATTGGCGTCGCGCAGCCACATCGTGGCGCTCGCGGTGGGAGTGAAGGTCTGGTAACCCGCATCCGGTGTGATCGTGAGGATGATGGTCTCGATGTCTTCAGCGATGGCGTCGCTGATCGGGTTCACGGTGAGATCATAGGTCGTGGCTCCAGCCGGGATCACCAGCGTGCCATTGAGCGGCACGACTGCTGCCGGTGTGGCGCTCACGATGCTGCCCGCATCGCCCACGGCCCAGACGTCGTTCACGTCGGTGCCGCGCACGCTGCTCACCGCTCCTGCTGCATTGGAAGTCTGGGATACCCAAGTGCCACCGTTGGTGGTGCGTAGCATGATGCCGGTGTTGCCGGAGGCCCAGAGGTTGATCGCGTCCGCCCCCCAGATGGAATAGAGGTCCTGTGTCGTGGTGGATGTCTGGGTGCCCCAGGTGCTGCCCGTGGATTTTAAAATCGTACCCGCCGTGCCAGCGGCCCAGATGCTGGTGGCGGAGCTGCCCCAGACACCGCGCAGTGTCTGTGTCGTGTTGGAGGTCTGCGCCGCCCAGGTGCTGCCGTTCCAAAACCGGATCACCCCGCTGGCACCGACCGCCCAGATGCTCGTGGTGGAACTGCCCCAGACCCCATACAGCGCCGTCGCCACGCCCGAGGTCTGCGTGCCCCAGGCCGTGCCGTTCCATTTCAAAATCGTGCCGCTGTCTCCCACGGCCCACACATTGTTGGCATCCGTGCCCCAAACGCCGCGCAAGGCGTTCGTGGTGCCGGAGGTCTGGGCATTCCACACGGTGCCGTTCCATTTGAGGATCACGCCACCGTCACCCACGGCCCACACGTTGTTCACATCCACGCCCCACACCGCACGCAGAGAGGTCGTCACATTGGAAGTCTGCGCGCTCCATGCCGTGCCGTTCCATTTCAGAATGATGCCACCATCCCCCACCGACCACACGTTGGTGGTATTGGTGCCCCAGACGCCTAGCAACGCGCTGGTGACACCCGAGGCCTGAATGTTCCAGGTAGCAGGGTTGTCATAGTCAATGCCATTGGTCGCCGTGCCAGACACCGTGTAATGCACCGTCACCGGCGCGCCAGTCCCCCCGCGCGTGGTAAAGCGGAAGACGCCGGTCGTCGAAGGTTCGGCGGCGCTGGAGATGTTCTCCACTTCGATGTCCGGCGTATTGGCCGAGGAGTCGGCAATGGTGACCAACCCCGAAGCCGGACTGCCGACCAGATAATTCGTCGGTCCTGCACCAAGCTGTAGCACCACCTGCTCCGGCCCTTCACCCAGATTGTCCCAGCGTGGGATGATCGTGATGCTCGCCATTGTTGATCCCGCCGGAATCACCACCACGCCGGACAAAGCCACATAATCAACGCCGTTCAGCGCCGGTGAGCCTGTGCCTTGATTGCCCGCGACGGAATAATAAACCGTGAGCGATTGACTCGTATCACCCGTGCGCGTCACCACAAACGTGCCGGTGTCGGCGATGGCTCCAGGCTGCGACAAATCAACCTCAGCCGCGCTGGGATCCGTCACCGCCAAGTTCACCGTCGGCGTGTCATCGTCGATGAGGTTGATGGTCGCTGTCGTCTGTCCAGAAGTGAGCACATAACCCGCCGCCGTTGGAATGGTCACGATGATGGGCTCCATCGACTCCACCAGCGTGTCATCAATCGACGTCACCGACTGCGTGATGCTGGAGGCACCGCTGGGAATCGTGACGGTTCCACTCAAGGTGACGTAGTCAGTGCCGTTGGTCGCTGAACCGCTGACGGTGTAGGCCACGCTCAAGGAGTTGGTCGTCACCCCGGTGCGGGTGAACGTGAACGCCCCGGGGGAACCGTTTTCCAAAATGGCAGCGGGTACACCCACTACTCCTACCTGCGGCAGCGTCGTATCATCATCAATGATGGTCACCGTCGCCGCAGCGGTGGTGGATGACACCAAATACCCAGAGCCGCTGGCAACTACCAGGGTCATGGTCTCCGGCCCTTCGGCGATGTTGTCGTTCACCGTCGTGAGCACCACATCCAGCGTCGCACTGCCGGCGGGAATGGTGAACGTGCTGAACGGCGAGCCCGCAGCCAGCAGCGGTGCCAGCGTGTAGTCGGTCGTGCTCGCGGTGCCGGTGGCGGTGGCCACGCTCACATCGAGGCTGAGCGAGGTGTCGCCTGTGCGCGTGAAGCGGAAGGTCGCCGTGTCAGCCGCGCCTGCGTTTTCGGTCGCACTGTTGTCCGGCGAGCTGATGGAAACCGCAGGCAGTCCAACCGCACTGAAGTTGGCCCCGGTGAAACTCGGCCCGACGGTGATGGCATTATTGAACAGCTCACTGAACGTGTAGCCGTAGAGCAGAGGCGTGACGGCATAGGTGTTCGCGGCAAGGTTGGTGATGGTGTAGTAGCCGTCCTGGTCGGTGATCACCGGATTGAGGCCGTTCGCGTTCAGCAGCACCCCCGGCAGACCGACACCACCGGAAGTGACACGCCCCGCAATGTTGAACTTGGTGGTGAATGCACCGACAGTGACGAGTTTCTCCCGCGTCACTGTGCCGCCCTTCATATCACTCACCGTACAGCTTACCACATAGGCTCCCGCCGTCGGGAAGGTGCGAGTGATCACTGCCGAGTTTGGCGATACGATTTTCACCGTCGTATCCCCCCAGTGCTGCCATTGATAGGCCAGCGTGTCGCCGTCCACATCGGCGGCCGTTGCCGTGAAGGTCACCGTGCCGCCGAGCGGGATCGAGTCCGCCGAAGAAGCAAGCGTCAGGGTCGGCGCGTGATTGCTGCTGAAGTCGCCCATGTTGACCTGTACATCGAGGTATTTCGGCGTGGTGCTGCTCACGCCCACCGTCGTGATGTAGATGCCGGACTCGGTGTCGCCAAACGTCTGCCCCAGCGCGATGGGGGCGTCATCTTTGGCGTAGGGAGAGCCGGGCGTGGTGTCGATCAGTTGCAGACTCCCCGAGGCACCCAGCGGGAATTTCCAGCCCAGGAGCATGCCCTGGTCCACCCAGGGGCGTGAGCTGCTCCCGGTGTACTGCTGCCGCAGTTCGCCCCAGTAAACACGCGTCGAATCCTTGGTGATCGTCAAGGCATAGCGGTTGCGCGGATCGAGGATCGGCTGGTCCATGGCATACAAGCGGTACAAGCCGCTGGTGGTGATGTTCTGCACGAAGTTGTCCGGCAGCCACTTGATCTGGTTCTTGGCGGAGACGTTGTATTGATCCACCGGCACACCACCGCCGCCCATCACATCGTACTGGTCGCCATACTCCGCATTGGTGCCCGGCCCGATCGCGCTGGTGCCGGAGGTGTCCCAGTAGTTCGCATGCGCCAGTCCAAAGGTGTGCCCGATCTCATGCGCGCAGACGACGATGCTGTCCGAATAGACCCACACATTGCCACCGCCGCCCCAGCCGCCTGTCGGGCGCGCGCCACCATTCAGGCGCACCACGGTCACGTCGTAGTCATTGTAGTCAAAGCCGATGCGCCGCGCCTCCTCGCGTGCATGGGTCATCTCCAGCCCCAGTCCATCCACATCGCCACCGTTGGAGGTGTCCTTCTGCACATACCACGCTTCGTTCTTGGGCAGCTTGATGGGCGGCGTCACGGTGGTGAGCGTCGTGAGCTTGCCGTAAGACGACTGCAGGTAGTAGTTCGACACATCGCGCATCACCTGATAGCTCGCCGCCTCGGTGGAAGGCGCGGCGTTTTGATCCTGAAACGTCAGCGGAATGTAGAGCACCTTGAGCTGCCCCAGCGCTGGCGTCGGTGCCGCTGGCAGCGGCCCGCTGATGCTCGTGGGCCCGCCCGTGGAGCCTTCACCTTGTACGAGCTGCTGCGAGTAAACATCCCGGTGGTAACCGCCGCACAGATGCACCACCTCCTCCGGTGTTTCGACCACGGCGTCCGCCTGGGCGGTTGTCACGGGCTGCGCCGTTTGATCCTCATTTGCCGACTTGATCCCGCTGATCGGGCACACCGTGACCTGCTGCTTGGTTTGATCCGGCACCTCGCCGACTTCCAGCACACGCAGCGGCGCTTCACTCGTCGCGATCTCCCGGTCGATGCCGACGCCCAAGATTGCCGCGTTGGGAGTGTTGATCACAATCTGCGCGCGTCTGCCATAGACATAGAGATTGAAGGCTCCCTCGCTCTCGCTCTGGGCGATGCGGTGCGTCAGCGTTTCCCCCGGAGCCAGTGGCGGTTCTCCAGGCAGCGGTGTGCCCTGATAAACCGTCACCGCCATGCGCTGGCTGATGCGGCGCTCCAGTTGCTGCAGCACCTCGGGCGGCAATTGCTGCCGCACCACCATGGGTACCGCCGTGGCCAGCGCTTGCCGAGGGTCTTCCTTGATCAGGGTCCGCATTACCGGCCGGCGTGCCGCCGCCAGCTTGACGCCTTCCAGAACCATCTTCGCGCGTTCGTCAGGCTCTGCCTCCAGATACGTCTGGGTCCACTCATTGAATGCCGCCATTTCTCCGCCTGCCTTAATCTTGGCCTTGGTAGGTTCCCCCTCTTGGATCTTCTTCTCCAGCGGTTTTTCGACCGGGATCTGGAACTGAATCTCGGCACTGTCAGCCATCGGCTTCGGACTCGGCTGGCCTTGGGCCGCAAGGGGCGGTTTCCCTGTCGGCTCCTGCTGGAAGAAAACACAGATCGCAGTGATCAGCAGTATTGCTAATAAGATCAAATGCTGGCGATAGCGCATGAGTGGTTGGAGGCGTGTATGTTCTAACAAATGACAGTCCCTTTTATTAGAAATACGTTCAAATTTCAAAGGGCAGGCTAAGCCTGCCCTTTATCCGTGATACCAGATGGGCGCTTTCTAAGTCAATGCTAGAATCGCTGGAGCTGCGGCCACAGAGCACCGCGCACCTTCACTTTTCTCCGGCCACCGCACGTTCTATACGGCGGTCCGGCACCAGCCACATGAACGCCACGCCCACGTACATGCAGGCGGAGATCCACGAGTGATAAAATGCGGTGGGAATGGCGACGAGATAAAACACGGGGGACAGCTTGCCTTTGAAATCGCGGCCTAAAGCGGCGGCGAGTTTCGAGTCGCTGCCTTGGTTTTTCAGGATGTACCTTTGCAGAATGGAGTAGGCAATGGCGGCACACAGCAGGACCACGCCATAAAGCGCTGTCGGAAGCGCAGCTAAGTGATTCTCACCCAACCAGCCTGCGGCAAAGGGAAACAGCGAGAGCCAGAAGAGCAGATGCAGATTGGCCCACATGATGGGGCCCGTGACTTTGCGGCAGGCCTTCAGCAGATGGTGGTGATTGTTCCAGTAAATGCCCACGTAGATGAAGCTCAGCACGTAGCTGAGACACACCGGCAGCAGCGGCTTGAGCGCCTCCAGATCGGCACCATGCGGCACCTTCAGCTCCAGCACCATGATGGTGATGATGATGGCCAGCACGCCATCACTGAAAGCTTCAAGTCGGTTCGTCTCCATAACAGTGACTTATGCCAATGAAGGCACAGCGATGCCGACATCGACTTCGGCATCGTAGTCCACGCCTTCGAGACCAAAGCCGAAGAGGCGCAGGAAGCTGGTCTGGTAGCCTTCGAAGTCGCCCAACTCGGCGAAGTTTTCGGTGTTCACCTCGGCCCAGCGTTTGCCGACAAGCTCCTGCAGCGCAGGCTTCATTTCCCAGTCGTCCACACGGATGCGTCCGGCTTCATCTGGCTGCGGATTGCCGTTGTAGAGGCGCTCGCGAAAAAGGCGGTCCATCTGCTCGATGCAGTCCTCATGCGTGCCTTCAGCCTTCATCGCCTTGTAGAGCAGCGAGATGTACAGCGGCACCACAGGAATGGCGGAGCTGGCCTGTGTGACGAGCGCCTTGTTCACCGAAACCCAGGCCTTGCCTTTCAGCGCGGCGAGCTTGCCGTCCAGCACACGCTGCACGCGCTCCAGGTCTTCCTTGGCACGGCCGATGGTGCCGTTCTTGTAGATCGGCCAGGTCACTTCCGGCCCGATGTAGCTGTAGGCCACGGTCTGCACGCCTTCGGCGAGCACGCCGGCGCTTTGCAGCGCGTCGATCCACATTTCCCAATCCTCACCGCCCATGACAGCCACGGTCTGCGCGATCTCGTCTTCGTTCGCGGGTTCGATGGTCACTTCATTGACCACGCCGTTGCCGGTGTTGAGGTTCTTGTTGGTGAAGGAGGAGCCGCCGATGGGCTTGAGCACGGATTTGAAAACCTCGCCGGTTTTCGGATGCGTGCGGCGTGGGGAGGCGAGGCTGTAAATGACACAGTCCACCTGGCCCAGGTCTGCCTTGATGGCGTCGATGACAGTGGCCTTCATCGCATCGGAGAAGGCGTCGCCATTGAAGGAGCGGGCATACAGTCCGGCGGCCTTGGCTTCGTTTTCAAAGGCGGCGGAGTTGTACCAGCCTGCGGTGCCGCAGCGCTCGGTCTCGGCAGGTTTCTCAAAGAACACCCCCATGGTGGCCGCACCAGAGCCAAACGCGGCGGCGATGCGCGAGGACAGGCCGTAACCAGTCGAGGAGCCGACCACGAGCACCTTCTTTGGGCCATTGGCGATAGGACCGCGCGATTTTACGACGGCAATCTGGTCAGCGATGTGTTTGGCACAGCCGGTGGGGTGTGCGGTGGTGCAGATGAATCCGCGAATTTTAGGGGCGACGATCATAGTTGGATGTGTTGAGCGTTAGCAGTCGCGAGGGTGCTGGCAACTGGTTTTCCCTGACCGAAATGCCCCACCCACCCCAAGACCGGATGAAATGAGTTCGTGTTTCCCACTGCCCCCATGGTAATTTACCCGCTGAATTACCGATCCAACCCATCGCCACGATGAAAACCACGATTCTTCTGTCACTCATGCTCGGCCTGAGTGCCGCTGCCCCACTCAGCGCCAAAACGGTCACAGCCGCCCCTGCGGCTGACCAACCACTTGCGCCCGGCCCTGCATCGGATGCCACCAGCACCCTACGGCCCTTCGCACCCGGCCTCGTCGTCACGGAATATCCGCGCCATGATTTGCAGGCGAATGAGAAAGAGAACTTCTACGTGCCGCTGGAAAAGCTGGGCCAGCCAATCGGAGACAAATACATCGTCGAGTCGCTGGACCCCTGGAAGTGGGAAACCGAACGCAATGCCGTGGCCAGCGGCTTTCTGGAGATCGAAGCCGATGGCGACTACAGCTTCAGCACGAACAGCTTCTATGATCGCAATCTGCTCATGATCCAGGGGGAGGTCGTCTGCGCTTTCCGCGATGGTGACGACACGGTGGCGACGATCCCACTCAAAAAGGGAGGCCGCGTGAACATCCTCTCAGCAGGCTTTGTCGGTGGGCGCGAAGCCAGTGGCATCCACATCCGCTGGAAGCCGCCAGGACAGAGCGAACTCAGCCCGATCCCGCCACGCCTGCTGTCGCATGTGGATGACGGCAGCGTGAAGCCCAAGCAGGTGGAGAAAAAGGGGTTCAGCCGTCCAAACGATCTCCTCGCCAAGCATCTCATCACCGTGACGGATGATTTCATTGTCGAAGCCTACAAGAACGGCACGCGCATCCAAGACAGCCAGCGTACGCTGCTGAATGAGATCTTTGGAGCCACGGCGGAGCGCATCAACGTGGATGTGCGGCCCGGCGACTGGCTGGTATTTCATGTGGTGAACAATCGCCTGCGCTGGGAAGGCTCAAAGTATTTCGCCGTGGCGGGCATGCTGGGAGAGAATGACTTTGGCTTCGTCTCCGATCCGGCGTCCGAAGCGTGGTCTGTGTGCGATGATCCTGAGCGCGTGCGTGATTTCATCCGCCGTCGCGATGAAGGCACTGAGATCCGCGCCAGCCCCATCGCCAAGCCCTGGGGGGAAGGCGATGACCACATGCGCCAGAACGCCGGAGCGGGATTCCCCGGCAAGTCGCTCTGGGGCGGCGGTGCCTCAACGTGGATCAAATTCGTCGCGCCAAAAAATCACCCCAAGCCCACTGCCTTGACTGCGGTAAAGACAGCGCCGCTCGAAGTGATCACCGAACTGGAGTCCATCCCCGTCAAACCCGCAGCACCTCCCCCGGCACCACCCGCCCCGAAAGCCATGCTCACCCCCACACGCTGGCCGGTGCAAATCTTGTACGGCATGTATGGCAGCGGCGACAAGAATGCGGACGTCACGCTGAAACTGAAGGAGTACATTGAGCAAAAGAAGACCTGGTTTGCCGTGACTCCCACTTCGCTCGGCATCGACCCCATTCCCTACTGGAACAAAAGTCTGTGGATCGCCTATGTGAAGGACGGCTTGCGGCACGAGGTGAGGCGCTATGAAAATGAGCATGTGCTGGCGGAAACCTTCTACGGCCCGCAGGATGCGCCGGAACTCACGAGATGGTTGCCCGAAACCCGCTGGCGTGCCGAGCAGGGCGAGCTGCAATTTCACGCCGACCACACCGCCACCGGCTACGGCTTTGAGGGACTCCCGCAGTGGGAAGCCCTGGCCCAAAACAAGATGCGCATCACCTGGGCAGACGGCCGCAAAGCAGAGTATTTTTTCGATTACACCTGGAGCAGTTTCCGCGAAGAGGGCAACGCCAAAGCGACGTTTCACGTCATGCAGTGAGTGCCGTGGCCGCACTCTTGAAATAGAACAGGCTAGTGCTCGTAGGACCAGTGATCGAAAACGATTCCGCTGCACGGGGGCTACTCCGCACCACACAGCTTCACCGGCTTGATCTCCACGGTGCGGTCACCTTCGCCCACAAACAGCACGCCTTCCTGCAGGGTGATGGTCAGGTCCATCGAGCGGTCCGCTAGGGCACCGAGGGCCTGGCTTTCCGCCGCTGGAATCTGCCAGACGGTGAGGTTGTTCACGCGGGTGAATTTCCCGGCGAGTCCGGCCCACCAGGTGGGGGCGTTGCTGGCAAAGCTGTACACGCTGACCTTCTTGGAGCGGCCACACACGCGCACGAGTTTCTTCTCATCGGGCTGGCCGAGTTCGATCCAGTGCATGAGCAGGCCGGTGAGGTCATGCTGGCTCAGCGCAGGTTCGTCGGCCTCCCACATGTCCTTGCCGAATTCGAGCTTGCCCAGGTCGTTGTTTTCCGGTGCATTGAGCACAAAGGCCAGCAGCCGGATCATCATGCGCTCCTCCGTCTCCGAAGGATGCCGCGCGATGGTCAGCTCGTGGTCGCCGTAGAGATTGCGGTCGAGGTCGGAGAAGGAAACCTTGGCTTTGTAAATGATTGCTTTGAGGGCCATGCAGTGGGTTACGCGGGAATGCCGGTGGTGGCAAGGGCAGGCGTGTCACGACGACGACTAGGATGAAGAGGGAGATCCGTGAGATTTCAGCCGCCCTCTGGTTGCCGGTTTCCCACCCTATGTTTTGACATTGGCAACCGGCAACCAAGATTCAACGGTCACACTTCATAGGGGCACTGTAGAGCATGTGGTGGTATGTCGTGGCAACCTAAAAGGGGTGGCTGGTTGCCATGCTGAAAGGTAGATGCTCAGGGCCAAAAGCGTGGAGATGGGCAAAGCAAAGCTAGGGTGGGCGGCGTGCGGTTCCAGGGAGGGGGCGGTGAGGTATTGGCGCTGCCACACACATAGACATATATATATATGCATATATGAGTGTGTGTGTCTGTATGCTACCGTGCCCATGTATGCCACCGCCTAGACGTCAAGCCTTCCGCCTGCCGATTCGCGTCAAAGCTTTGGCATTGATGTCCCTACGCATTCACGGCGGCCTCGAATGGCCGTGACCTGTTTGCAGGCGAAAGTCTGGAAGGAGCGCATGCGTCCCGCGTGCTGCATGCGGCGTCCTGCCGGATGCAGGCCCCTGACTTCCATTTACCGTGACCGCCCACGCAGGAGCTGGCGTGTGCCTGGGGTTCATCTCCCAATGTACTCACGCGCTTCAGCTCAGGAGTGCTTCCTCCTCCACCTCCACCTCCACGCCCGCTGGTTGCCGGTTGCCGATGGCCGTTCTTAGGGTGGGAAACCGGCAACCATGGGGGGCGATGGGTCGAGAAGGCTGTGCAGGAGGAGGCAAATGGCCGCAGACGAGTGAAGATGGCGGCGGTGCGTGGCACGCGGAGGAAGGCGCGAGGGGTGGTGAGGAGGTGAAAGCATGGCAACCGGAGGGGGGCTTGAGTTGCCGTGGTTTTTGAGGAGGAGTGAGGAGAGCGGTGCGGCAGTGCCTGCGGAGCGCGGCATTGGTTCCGCTTGACAAAGTGGGGTTTGGTCATTGCTTTCATCATGAACACCCAGCCAACCTTCAAGGGTATCGTGATCGTCCTCGCATTGGTGCTTTCGTGGATAGGTTGTGGGCCGTCGTTACAGGCCCAAACTTCAGGTGGTGCCAGCGTCAATCCCATCCCGCTGCTGAAACAAGCACTGTCGCTGTTGGAAAAAGCTGACCACGACTACGATGGGCATCGGGTGGCAGCGATCAAGGATATTCGAGGCATCCTGCATGCATTGGCCAATCCGACCAACGGCCAGGCAAACTCCACTCCGGGGGTGCGCCAGCCGCCAAACGGCCTGCCACGTGTCGGCAGGAACAAACAGCGTCCGCAGCGGAATCCGCAGGAACCCCAAGCTGCGTCCGATGCCCTGATGAATCAGGCCAAAGACCTGCTCGTCCAGGCCTCAGGTGGCCTGACTGACATTCCGCTGCAACGCGTCAATGAAGCCATCTCCCAGATCTACACGGCGCTGCAAATTCGTTGAAACGAAGACCTCGCGCATTCATCAGGCTGAGGTGGAAGATCCCCAAGTAACGCGCGAAACCGGGTGCCACAAGCGAGGCGAATTGATGCAATCGCGCCTTGGATCTGTGTCTTTGACCAGGGTCTATTTCGCAGCAGCCTTGGCGGCGGCTTTTTCCTCTTTTTGCTTGGCCTTTTCGGCGCGTTTTTTATCGGCTTCGGCCATGGGCACGGCACCGAGTTTCACGTTCATGCCAGCGCGGTCAAATTGATCATCGAGCGTGCCGTCGCTGCCCAGGTCGAAAGCTTTCAGCGGGCCGGTGGGGGCGGCTTTATAGGCGTCCTGCATGGCAGTGAGTTCCGTGCGGTCGATCTGGAAGTCGCCATTTTTGTCGTAGGGCTTGAGCACAGCGACGGCGGCTTCATCCACCGGCGTGATGACTGGGGGGCGCTTGACCTTGGGCTTCTTTTTGTCCGCCGCAGTGGCCGGAAGCGCGAGGCAGCCGAGGGTGAGGAGAGCAATGAGGAGGTGGCTGGTTTTCATGCGGTGTGGGAAGGGTGGACGATGCAGCCCCTGTAACAGCGGGCCGGGGCGGGTTCTTGCGGGAAGATGGGCGGGCGGAAGGGATGGCCGCAAAGAGACGCAAGAAAGGCGCAAAAACGGACCTGGCGGGCGATGGATGACGCGTGCGCGTGCGCCTGAAAGTAGCCTTGTTACTGTGCAACAAGGGTGCGCTCCGCCGCGCCCACGATTCACGGTAATCCCATACGGCGTGTGTTGGCGGACCGCTGCCCTGTTCCGCAGGAACTGGGCTACTTTGCGCTCTCGCGTGCCGCTCCAGCCATTGCAAACCACTGCAAACAATCGCCAACAATTGCAAACCGCTAGGACATACGGTGCTTCCCAGAACGAGCTAAAGCTCAGGACTACTTTACGGCCTCCGTGCCTGCTGCAACGCCTCTTCCTTCAGCTTCTGGATCGCTTCATCGCCCTGGGCGATGAGGGGGTCGAACATGGGGATTTCCTTGGCGTTTTGGCCCTGCTCGTGTTTGCGGAAGCCGAAGAGGTAGGTCTCGTTGTGCGGGCGCCAGCGGTTGAAAAAGAGAGTGTCTTTGGCGATGACGGCGCGGCGCAGGCTCTCCAGCGCGGGAGCGGGGGCGTCCGGCAGCTTGAGGCCGAGGCCTTCGATGAGCTTGGCGCTGAGCTTCTCATACCCGGCGCGGGTGTAGTGTACACCGTTTTCCGTGAGGGGCTGGCGGATGACGCCGGGCTTGGGCAGGCCGCCCATGAGTTCAAACCAATCGACAAAAAACGCGTGCTGCGTGAGGGCAAATTTGCGCAGCGCATCGCGCAGGCTAGAGAGGTTTTTGTTTTCGGCGCTGAGGTCTGGCAGCGGCGGCGGCAGGGTCTCCAGTGGCGGCGGGGTGGCGATGATGACGCGCACGCCGGGGGACTTGGCGCGGATGAGTTCAATGAGATTGCGGTAGCCGGTGAGGAAGTCCGGCAGTGCGCCGAGGCGCTCGAAGGCCAACTCGGAGCCGTAGCAGAGGATCACGACGGTGGGCTTGAGCAGTTCCAGGTGCGCGGAGAGGCGCTGCAGGCCCTCTTCCGGCGGGCCGAAGTAGGAGCGCGCGTGGCCAAAGACGGTATCGCCGCTCCAGGCGAGATTGCGGACGCTGACTTTTTCCTCGCCCAGGGCGAGATCGAGCCGGGGCTCAAAGGATCCGTAGTCATGCTCGCGCTCCAGCACGGTGTTGCCGAGCAGGACAAGGCGGTCGCCGTCTTTGAACGCGAAGGTGGTAGGCTGTGGCGTGGTGTTGGCGACTGCGGCAGTGGTGACGGCAGGGACGTCCGGCTCCGCCGGAGATTGAGCGGATGCAAAGGAGGCGCACACAAGCACCACGAGGCCAGCCAGGGATTTCAAATTCATGCGGGCGCTATTGGAGCGGAGGGGAGGGGGATTGTCTAGGGGGAGGTTGAGGGGAGAAAGAGTTTACTGTTGTTGACGATGGTTGACAGTGGTTGACGATTGTTGGCACTGGGTCTTTGAAGGCGCTGGAAGGGACGAAAGCGCTGAGGAATAAGGCTTATTGGTCGGATAGGTTTTAGACGACGTATTTTAGAGGGCGTGTGGGGCCTCCCTGACCCTCCGGTAAACAACCGTCAACCATCGTCAACGACTGTAAACCACCGTCAACTCCGCCTAGCTCCTCTTCCGCAGCACCAGCAGCACATCGGCGTAGCTGTCGTCAAACTTGCGGGGCTCGCTGAGATCGTACGTGAAGTCGTAGCATTCCAGGTACTCCAGCTCCGGCACTTTGCGCAGCAGGGCCTTGAGCTGCGCGGCGCTGTAGGTGCGGAACTGCCAGCGCGTCTCCTGCATGTGCGTGCGGCCGGAATCGGTGATTTTGAGGCGGGTGCGCAGATTTTCCAGGCGCGTCTTGCGATCAGCAGACCAGGTGTGGGTGTTGCACACCACTTCAATGTTGCCGCGTTGCGCCACCCAGCGCTCGTGCTCATCGCCCGCGCGGTCGTAGTCGGTCAGGTGCAGGCCCAGGAAGAACACGCCGCCGGGGCGCAGGGCCGCCGCCACGCGCCGCAGGCACTCAGCGGCATCCTTTTCCTTGAGCAGGTACTTGAAGGTGCTGACGAGGCAGTGGGCCAGGTCAAAGCCGCCCTTCACGTCTTTCGGCAGCGCGAAGCTCTGCATCCAGTCTTCCCACAGGCGCACCTTGAGCCCCGCTTTCTCCAGGCGCTCCTGGGCAAAGGCGATCATGTGGGAGTTGCCATCAAAGCCGCTCACCTGCCAGCCGCGCCGGGCTAGTTCCAGCGCCAGGCGACCACTGCCGCAGGCGGGTTCCAGCAGGCGGTGCGCCTTGGCGGGCGTGGCGTATTTCGCGTAGGCCTCCTCCAGAAAGTCCGCCTCCTTAAGGGTGCCATCGTCAAAGACGATGTCATAATAGAGGGGAGTGTCGTACCAGTCGCGCTGTTCGGTGGGCATGCGGTCTATAATGAATCATTCAAGGAGAAGCGCGAGGTTGGAATGACGAATCCCGCCCAGCCCCTCGCACTTCGTCATTCAGGTTTATTTTGTCATTCGGGCTTACTCATTCGTCATTCTGCCCGTTCGCCAGTTACTTCTACTTTGGTAAGTCATCGGGGAGGCATAAAAGTCATCGAGAGGTCTTTGATTGCGGTGGGCGGAGTCGATGGAGTTTGTCGCTTTCGATGACGGTGCTCAAGTTGCGCCATGACACTCTCCGGCGTGACCGCCGCTGCGCCCCGCCGAGCAGTCGGGAGACATCCAGCGCGACATGATCCATGACTGGGTCTGCCTGCCAGGGCGAATCGGAGATGAAGTGTTGAAAACCTTCATAGTCAGCCCCCGCAACGGCCTCCTTCAAGCGTTCCATGTTTCTGGCGCGGTGGCGTGCCTGCATCAGGCCGTGAAGGTAAACACGAGCATATTCGGAGCCGTTGTGGGGCGCGGTGCGGAACAGGGAGGTGACATTGCTGCAAAATCTCTTCCACAGTGAAGGGGCGTGCACCTTTGACGACGGGCAGCTTCCAAGGAGTCACTTCACCTCAGTCACAGAAGCAGGAGGCGCAGACATATTTCGGGCACTTCGGATCAAATCAAGCACCACGCTGGAAAGGCTGCGTGACTCCCGCTTGGCCAAGTCTTGGGCATCGCGGTAAAGATCATCTGGAAGATCAAGGGTGATTTGTGTGAGTGAAGATGCTACCACGCTCGCGCACTGTCAAACTTGGCTTGATTCTCCCAACCCGACCTCGCCGCAAGCCAGCCACCGATGAGCGAGTCAGTCGTGGCAAAGTAAGCCTCACCCCCTCCGGCTCAGCCGCATGTCCATCCACACCGCAAGAATCAGCACCACTCCACGTGCGATGAACTTACGCTCCGGCGGCACGGACATCAGCGTCATGCCATTGAGCAGGCAGGCGATGATGAGCGCCCCCAGCAGCACGCCGAGCACATTCCCACGCCCGCCGCGCAGGCTGACACCGCCGATCACGCAGGCGGCGACGGCGTCAAGCTCCATCAGATCTCCCACGGTGGTGGTGGATGAACCCGCATAGGCGGTTTGCATGAAGCCCGTGATGGCCACGATGGCTCCCATACCGCTGTAGGCAGCGATCACGGTGCGTCTCATCGGCACGCCGGAAACCATGGCCGCCTCCGCGCTGCCGCCAATGGCATAGAGGTGCCGCCCCAGTGCCGTGTGCTGAGTGACGGCATACACGACCAGCGTCACCCCACCGAGTATGAGCGATGGCAGCGGGATGCCGCGAAACTGATCGGTGACGAGCACAAACAGCGCGATGGCCTGCGCGGTGATGAACAGGCGCATGAAGGCCATCTCCTTGTCCTCCACCGCAAAGCCATGCTCCAAACGACGTTTGCGCGCACTCAGCGTGGTGAAGATAAGCGCGAGCACGAGTCCCGCCGCGAGCAACCAGCCCAACTGCACCGGCAGGTAGTAGGTGGTGAGCAGCGAGTACAGATTGCTCTGCCCACCGGGCGCTACTGGCACGGTGGCATTGTCGATGACAAGCCAGAACAGCCCTTTGAAAATCAGCAGAGCGCCGAGCGTGACAATGAAGGCAGGCATGCGCTCGCACACGATAAAGGCCCCCATCGCCATCCAGATCAACACACCGCAGAAAAATCCCACCCCCAAAGCGACAGGCGCGGGGAGGTGATAATGAAACACCAGCACACTGGCAATGCCGCCGAGCAATCCGACGCCGCTGCCAGCGGACAAATCAATGTGTCCCGGCAGAAGGATGAGCAGCATACCCATGGCCAGCGTGGCGGTGATCGACAGCTCCGTAACGAGCATGGACAGATTGCGCGCGCCCAGAAACGCCGGCTCCTTGACGGCAAAAAACGCGCAGATCGCAAGCAGCGCGATGGCGATGGGCAGTTCTCGAAAGCGGAGGTTCACGTGGACTTAGTGCTGCGACGCCATGAAGATGCCGAGAATAATCAAGGCGATGATGATCGCGATGGTGATCTTCACCCAGCTCAGCGGGTACTCGCCACCGATCTTGCCCGTAGCTCCATTGACAGTGACCTGGTAGTTCTTCGTGCCGTAGGTGTAGGTCAGCAGCCAGACGGGCAGCAGCACATGCTTAAAGGTTTGCGCGCTGTAGTCTGGGGAGATTTGCAGATTGCGGCTGGTGTCACCCGGAATCTGCGAGCTGCACTGGCTACGCAGGATGGCATCCATGCGCTGGCGCGAGTCGTCCGCCGCCTGCACGAGATCAATCTGATACTGCTCCACCACCCAGCCGGAGAGATAACCCGGATCGTAGGGCAGCAGATCGGTGGTGGTGGGGAATGGCTGCAGCTTTTCCAGCAGTGCCGGACGCACGCCCTTTGAGGCTGGCACCAGCACGTCGTCAAAGTCGCTGCTGATATGACCGGAGGCGTATTCCCAGCGTGTGTGCTGCGTGCGGTTGCCTTTGTCGTCGGTCGTGTAGTAATAGTAGCCGGCCTCCGCCTCCCAAGGGCATTCCGCGTGCGCGTCAAAGGTCCAATAAGGCAGGTACAAGCCGTGCAGCGTGTCCGTCATGGCCTTCTGCCCGAGGGCGTTCGGCGCCCAGAAGTGGCTGGCATACCAGCGGCGGATGTCCTCGCGCACCTGGGTTTCGGCGATTTTGAATGGCAACTGGCTGCCGGGGCGGATCGGCGAGCCTACATCATCCATGGCGATCATCGCCGGCGAGCCGCAGAAATCACAGTTCTGCGCCACCCGTTTTTCATCAAAGACGGAGATGGCCTGGCAGCTCTGGCACTTCACCGTCTTGCGCACGGCTGCCCAGCCCCGCTGGTCTTCGGGAATGGCCCGCAGCATGGCCACGAGGTCATTCTCCTCCACCAGCGAGCCGTCGTGCTTCAGCTCGGCTGGAGACACCGTGCCGCAGTAAGGACAGACCAGCGCCTTTTTGGAGGGCGTCCAGACGGCTTCAGCGCCGCAGGCCGGACAGGCAAATTTGGAAATGGCGGTGACTTCAGACATAAAAAGCGCGTGGGTGGAAGCTGCCACGATTAACCGGAGAAAACCAAAGCCTGTCCATTCCAAAAACCGGGCGAAATAAATTCTTGGCTTGCCACAGACGCACCAGCTTCATCAGAATGTCGCCATGAAGCCCGTCATCCTGTTTTTTTTCCTAGCCGTCTTTGGATCGGCCGCCACCGTCAAAGACCGTGAAGGTGCCGTGCGCGGTGACAAGGCCAAACTGGAAAACGACCCGCGCTGGAACTGGAATGACATCGACGGCGGCTTCCGCCTCGCGAAGACCACCGGCAAACCGCTGCTCGTGGTACTGCGCTGCCTGCCCTGCATGTCCTGCGCGGGCATAGACGCCAGCGTGCTGGAGGAGCAGGAGCTTGTGCCGCTGCTCGATCAGTTTGTTTGCGTGCGCATCATCAATGCCAACGCGCTCGATCTCTCCCGCTTCCAGTTTGACTACGACCTCTCCTTTTCGGCCATGCTGTTCAATGGCGACGGCACCATCTATGGCCGCTTTGGCTCCTGGCTGCATCAAAAGGACCCGCTGAACAAAACCACCGCCAGCTTCAAAAAGGCGCTCGCAGCCGCCCTGACCATCCACCAAGGCTATCCGGCCAACCGAGCCGCACTTAGCGGCAAGCAGGGCGGCCCCACGCCCTACCAGACACCCATCGAATTTCCGGCGCTCGCTGGCAAGTACCAGAGCAAGCTCGACTGGAACGGCAAAGTCGTGGCCAGTTGCGTCCACTGCCACATGGTGGGTGACGCCTTCCGTGCTTACTACCGCAGCCAAAACAAGCCCGTGCCGCTCGAGTGGATTTACCCACAGCCGTCCATCGAGACCCTCGGCATCACCCTCGCCACCGATGACGTCGCCAAAGTGGAGACCGTGGCAGACGGTTCCGCCGCCAATGCTGCCGGAATCCAGGCAGGTGACATTTTCACCCACCTCAACGGCCAACCTCTCGTCTCCATCGCCGATGTGAGCTGGGTGCTGCATCGCTCGCCAGACTCGGGTTCCCTGCCCGCCATGGTCCTCCGCAGCGGCAAGGAAACCGCCGTCACCCTCGATCTCCCTGCCGGCTGGCGTTTGAAGTCAGACATCGGCAAACGCGTCGGCACCTGGCCCATGCGGGCGATGGCCTTTGGCGGCATGAAAATGGACGACGTCCCCGATGAGGAGCGCGCCACCCTCGGCCTGGACAAGACCCAGTTGGCCCTGCGCGTCTTCCACGTGGGCGAGTTCGGCGAACATGCCGCCGCCAAGAAAGCGGGCTTTAAAAAGGACGACATTCTCATCCAGGTCGGCGACCTGAAACAGCGTCTCACGGAAAGCGCCCTCATCGGCGACCTGCTTCTGCACCGCCTTCCCGGGGAGAAAGTCCCCGCCACCGTGCTGCGGGGCAAAGAGCGGGTGGAACTGATGCTGCCGCAGCAATAGCCGGAAGCGGGCAGTTTCGCGGGTTTCCCCGGCTCTCTTCCCCCCCTGAAAATTCCCGGTTGCATTCTAAAGACCGGCTTCCATACTCCCCGCCCCCTGCGAGTCGTCATCCATTCGCCGTTGGTCTCCGCGCCTGCCTCTCTTCGAGATGTGCAGGGTTCTCGCCCGGAGGTAACCCGGCCGTTAGTGTTCACACAAATCCTATGTCAGTACGTCTTGCTCGATTCGAGATGCCCAGTCGCCTGGTGAAAAACGAGGCCACAGCAACCGAAACCTACGCCCAATTCACCGCCGAACCCTTCGATAAAGGTTACGGTCACACGATTGGCAACTCCCTCCGCCGCGTCCTTCTTTCCTCCCTGGAAGGTGCCTCCATCACTTCCGTGAAAATTCGCGGTGCAGAACACGAATTCACCACCCTTCCGGGCGTGCTTGAAGACGTCGTTCAGATCATCTTGAACCTCAAGAAGGTCCGCTTCAAGCACCACAGCGATGCCAAGGAGCCCCGTCTGCTTTCCATTCTGGTGGAAAAAGAAGGCCCCGTCACCGCTGGTGACATCAAGGACGACAACCACTACGAAGTCATCAACAAGGACCTCGTGATCTGTACGCTCGACCGCAAGACCAAGTTTGAATGCGAATTCGAAGTGCGCGTGGGCCGTGGTTTCTCCACCTGGGAAGAAAACAAGCGTATTGACACCCCCATCGGCGTCATCCCCATCGACTCCATCTACAGCCCCGTCACCCGCGTGAAGTACGGCGTGGAAAGCACCCGCGTCGGTCAGAACACCGACTATGACAAGCTCGTGCTCGACATCTGGACCGATGGCCGCATCACCCCGCAGGACTCCCTCCTGCAGTCCGCCGCCATCCTGCGCCACCACCTCGACGTCTTCGTCAACTACGACGACAAGGCCATCGAATTCGAAGCCGCACCGGAAGCCCAGAGCGAGGAAAACAGCGAGCTGCGCAAGCTCCTGAACATGAGCGTCAACGAGATCGAACTCTCCGTCCGCGCCGCCAACTGCCTCAACAACGCCAACATCACCAGCGTCGGCCAGTTGGCCATGAAGACCGAAGGCGAAATGCTGCGTTACCGCAACTTCGGCAAGAAGTCCCTCACCGAGATCAAGGAAAAGCTCGCAGAGCTGGGCCTGTCTCTCGGCATGAAGTTCGATCCCGCGCTGCTTGAGGCCACCCCTGGCGGTGTCTCCCTCCTTGCCCGCAGCAGCATGATCGGCGACGACGATGAAGAAGCCGACTCCCTCGACTTCACCAAGCTGGTGGACAGCCATCTGCCAGACGCCGACGACGAAGACGAGTAATCAATCACAGCAAGCATTTAGACAAATTTAGGACATGAAACACGGAAGAAAAATCGTCAAACTTCAGCGCAAGCAGGATCACCGCGACGCGCTGCTCATGAATCTCACCTGCTCCCTCATCGAGCATCGCCGGATTCGCACCACCCTGGCCAAGGCCAAGGCTCTCCGCCCCTACGCAGAGAAGCTCGTCACCCTTGGCAAGCGCGGCACGCTCCACGCCCGCCGCACCGCCCTTTCCTCACTCCGTCACAAAGACAGCGTGAAGACACTCTTCGAAGAGATCGCAGTCGCCTCCAAGGACCGCGTTGGTGGTTACACCCGCATCACCAAGCTCGGCCAGCGCCGCAGCGACTCCGCTCCGATGGCCTACATCGAGTGGGTGGACGCCTACATGCCAAAGGCCGCCGCAGCCCCGGAACCTGAAGCCGCAGCCGAGCCTGTGGCCGAAGAAGCCGCGCCTGCCAAGGCCCCAGCCAAGAAGAAGGCTGCCCCCAAGAAGAAAGCCGCCGCCGCTGAATAAGCAGGCGTCTCTCATCGAGAAACCATCCCAACGCGGGAGTCGCAAGACTCCCGCGTTTTTTGTAGGGGCTCGTCGTGGCCAGCAGTCCGAACCTTCAGCTCACTGCCTACCCCAGCACACAAGCGAAACCTAAAGGTCTGAATTTTTCATATTGGCGAAAAACGGCAGCACCTTTCAAGCCCACGACAGGCACGATCTCGAACTTTGTCACATTTTTTCAGTAACAACCGCCACGCCATGGTGTTTAATGACAGTGATCCGTCCCTGCCATTCGCACGCAGTCAAAGCGTACCGAATGGCAAAAAAATGATCTTTTTGCTTCCCCTCCCTTCAGAAATTGATTACACATGCAAAACCTTGCCATGAAAAAGCTGCAATTTTCCCTTATCTTCTTCTCTTTGCTGGGAGCCGCCGTCACTCAGGCGCAGGTCACCACGACCCCTGTGGCTTTTGTTTCGACTTCGGTTACTGCAAACGTTGGAGGATCAGGAACTGACCTCACGTATTCTCCTGCTTTGAACGGCACCCCTGCGTTTCAAGGAACAATTGCCACCATTCCATCATCGTCCTCGTTGCAAATAAGCGGCAGCCCTGGATGGACTGCTAACCAATATGCCAACAGTTATTATGTTTTGATTGCTTCAGGTAATCTTCAAGGCTTGTGGGCTCAGATTAGTGGCAACACCACTGACACACTCAGTTTGACCTTCTTTGTTGGAAACCTAGGGAGTGTCGCAGGTTCTCAAGTGGCCGTAGGTGACTCGGTCATCATCTATCCTTTCTGGACGCTTGGGACGTTGGTGCCAGATGGCCCAGCACCAAATGGCACTGTCGCTTTGTTGTATGACCGGAGCCAGTCTGGAATTAACAAGTCAGCCTCCAGTATCTATACGATGTACAGCGGGTTTGGTTGGTACTCAGGCTCAACCAATGGAAATGGACAAATTATTTACCCTGACGAATCCTTGGTAATTCGAGTCCCAGCAGGTCAAACGTTGAATTTGTCTGTCACAGGTTCAGTTCCAATGAATAAGATTTCTACTTTGCTTCAAAATATCAGCGCAGGTCAAGATCAGGACATTCGAATTACAACAGGTTGTCCAGTTCCGGTTGGTTTGGGTTCATTCTTGAATAATGGAACCCCCTCAGGTGGAGATGTAGTGCTCATTTTTGACGACACCGCCCAGGGCATCAACAAAAGTGCTTCAGTCATTGGGACATATTATGCTGGCTTCGGTTGGTATTCCGGCTCAACAGACTTGACCAATTATCAAATTCAGCCCACTCAAGGGATTGTGTACCGAAAAGCAGGGGCGAACTCCTCTACAAACATAACTAATACTTTTAAACCAGCATATCAGCCGTAAATAATAACGCGGAAATTTTAAGGAAAATAATTCATATCATGAAATCGACCAAAATAAACATTCTCCAACTGGTTGCATTGACAGCTTTGTTTACCGCTGGTTTTGCTAACGCAAGCGTGACGCTTACTATTGGAACAGCTGGCTGGGGTAACAGCACAACAACAGGAGTAAATGGAATGACTTGGGGCATCATTGTGAACCCATCCGGTGCATTGAACAACACTACAACCGTGAGTACGCTTCAAACGGCTTTGCAGGGTTTTACCATTCCTTCATCGGCCAGCCCTTCAACACCTGTCCAAATTGGCACTTCAGGTTTGTACTTTGCTGAAGCTCAAAGTCAGACCGCCAACGGCCCCCCGGCAGCGTTCCCTCCTGGTTACATGAACACCGATAATTTTAACCTAACGGGTGTCAGTGCAGGAAATTCATTTGGCGTACTCTGGTTTCCAACTAACACCACCACGGTTGGAAGCGCATTCGGATATCAGATTCCGACTAGAACTCCCACTCTCCCGAGTGACGGCTCATCCATTAGCAGCGGCATCAATACGACCCCGGGTTTGGCCAGCTACACTATAGGTGCAGCTCCAGAACCAAGCCGTGCCATTTTGGCGGCCCTGGGTCTTGGTTTTATTTCTCTTCGCCGTCGTCGCCGGTAATCTTTGGTTCGGTACATAATACCTCAGAGGCCTGCACATGTTGCAGGCCTTTTTTTGCAGTCATTTTGGCGCGATGTATGCCTTCTGCCTTTGTCGGGAAAGGAGCCAAAGTCTGACAAAGTTGCGTAGTCAGGAGCAAGGAACCGTGAAAAATGGATGGCTATGCCTTCAAAGGCAGCCGCTTTATTCAAAAGGCCAGCCGCAGAAACACCGCTTCTTCGTTCAGCAGCAGCTCTGGGCGGACAGACTCGGCCATCTGGAAGGCTTGAGCAGGCTGTCCATTGATGGCCTGTAGGCCGGCATAAACGGCGCGCTCCCCGGTGTTCAGTGCCCTGGCATTGCGAACCTTTCCCAATGTCGAGGTGAGCAGAGGCAGGTCATGCAAACGATAGGCCTTCAGGGCCTGGAGCAGCCTGGAAGCATCACTCTCAAGTTCAGCGGTAGAAGCGCCTGCAACTACCTCGGGGGAGGCGAGCGCCGTCTCGACTTGATCACCACAGAGCAGATGCATGTAGTCACGTTGCTGGGCCAGTCTGTAATTGCCGGGTTTCAGCCTCGCGCGCTTGTCGGCCAGCTTGAGCAACTTGGCGGAGTCTTTGAGCGTGGTGGCCACCAGCCAGCACCTATCAAGGACCTCCGACTCCTGCGCTGAACCAGGCACCGCCAGTATTTCATAGGCCTTCAGCGCCAGATCGGCCATGGACCATTCTTCCGCTAGGCGCGCGGCACCCATCATCGCCAGACCATTCTTTTCCACTTGGCCTTCACGGATGGCTTCTTCTAGGTGAGTTCTAATCTCCTTGGCATTGTCCGGGAAAAGATTCTTGGTAGCCAACGCGCGCCAGGTGGCGGCTCGGGCATTTGAAACAGGCAGTTTTTTTCCTTTTTGGATCAGGTTCATCAGCTCTGACCATCTCCCCTTTTCTGCCAAACCTTGTGCGACCTGCGGAAAAAGATCGGGAGATTTCAGCAGCATTTCTTTCGGCATCATTGCCATGACCTTGTCATATTCCTGTTCCTTCGCCAGCCATGAGGCCAGTTGCACCTGCACTGTCGAGTCGCCATTGTCATAACGCTTCACCTCGGCAGCCAGCAGAGGCTCTCGCTGTTGCGGATCAAGGCGCATGAGGGTGGATGTGATCGGCAGTCGATCACCAATGACGATGTTCGGCTGTTTGTCAGAGAGTTCATGAAGTTGCTTCGCGTCAGGTAAGGTCAAATCATTGCGCTGACTGAGCACACGAATGGCCATCGCTCCTGGTTCATCCTCACGCCGTGCCAGTTCCCAGAGCCGACTGAGCGCCGCCTGCTCGATCTCAGGAAAGGTACCCTCTAGTTCCCGCACGGCCTTGCGCACCGCAGTTTCGGGATCATCGGCAAATTTTTCAAACAGCAGACTCTCCTCTGCCGCCGCTTCCTGTGGCCGCCCCTCCTCTTTCAGCAGTTCCACGCTGAGCTTCATGACCTCAGCCGTCTGGCGTGAAGCCGAAGGGATGCGATCCCAAAACTTGCGGGCCGCTAAAATGTTTCCAGCTCCCAAACGCAGCCGGCAGGCCCAGGTGAAATCCACCGGTTGCATGAGGCATAGGGCATCCAGCTTGACGAGGGTAGCATCCAGCAGGGCGGGCTCGCTACGGGTCGCTTCCAAGAAATCGGCTAAGACGCGGAGGTAATCGGCCCGTTCACGGTCATGCCCGGCGATGTGCTGAAGCGCCCAGGTGGCAGCCGGCCAGTCCTTGGCGGCAACCGCCCGCCGTGTTTTGCGAATGAAGTGATCCGCCCCCAGCAGGCGCGTGAGGTCAAATTTGCCGAAAAACAGCACGACCATCGTCAGCGCGATGAATGCGATCAGATACCACACCAAACTGGCAAAGGGCGAAATCTTGCCATGCTTGCGTGGCATCAATGAATCGCTGGTATATTCAGTCATGGTCGTTAGGCTGAGAAATGACTCCAGTCTGCGGAGTGGAAGGTGATGACTGTTTAGCACCAAGGCAGAGGGTAATCAAACGCGGCATGCCCGACCCAGCAGATAGTCCTGCAACCAGCGCGGCGTTGGCCGCACTCTCCGAGTGCGGTCTCCGGATTCCAGACCGCACATGGAATATGCGGACCACGCCACGATGGGCCATCCGTAGGTTCCAAGCTCACCAAAGCATGAGAACCTGGCATTCGGGTATCAGCATGCCGGGTTGCATGCCGCCGGACTTCGCGTTCCATGCACCCCACCATGGAACCCACCATTAAGATTGCCCTCGTTGGCGCCGGCATGTTCGGCGGAGATGTTCACGCGCGTGCTTACGCGGACTTGCAGCGCTTCGGCATCGCCGGACAGCTCGCCCGGGTCGGCCTGGACAAATACTCACGCGAACTCGCCGGGGTGAAGTTTGACCTCGTCGCCGTGGCCACCCGCAGCGAGAAATCGGCGCTCAAGGCAGCTGCCGCTTTCAAAGACCTCACCGGCCACGAGCCGCGTGCTTTCCACGGTGATGAGCCCTGGAATGACATCCTGGCCGCCTTTCCAGACCTTGACGTCATGGCCGTGGCGACCCCTGATCATCTGCACACACAGCCCATTCTCGCCGCTCTGGCCAAAGGGGTGCATGTGCTGACAGAAAAACCGATGTGCCTCTCGATCCAGGAATCGGATGAGATCATCGCCGCCGCCCAAGCAAAAAATCTCATCGTCGCTGTGGACATGCACAAGCGCTACGACCCCGACCACCTGCGCATTCGGGATGACATCCAGAACCGCATCGGCGCGCCGCTCTATGGCACCGCCTATCTCGAAGAGCCGCTCGAAGTCAGCACTAGCACCTTCAAGTGGGTAGAAAACAGCGATCCTTTCAGCTACGTCGGTCCGCATTGGACGGATCTGATCTGGAGCTATTACCACAGCAAGCCTGTGTCCCTGACCGCCGTAGGCCAGAAAAAACGCCTGATCCGCGACGGCATCAATGCCTTCGACGCCGTGCAGGTACGGGTCGATTTCGACAACGGTATGTCGATCAACTTCCATAACAACTGGGTGACTCCTGCCGATTTCGAAGGTCCGGTGAATCAGGGGCATGAGATCGTGGGCGCAGATGGCAAAGTGGAAAGCGACCAGCAGTATCGAGGCTTCCGCTGGTGGAACCAGGGCGGCGGCTCGCGCACGAGCAACAACCACTTTACCCGCGAAGTTACCCGGCCGGATGGCACTCATGGCTACATCGGTTATGGCGTTGATAGTCTGACCGTGGGCCTGGTGGCCGTCTGCCGCGTCAAGTTTGCCCAAGAGTCACGGGATGCTGTGGCGGCCCTATATCCCACCGCCGAAGAAGCCCGCATTACCTGCGCCATCGTGGATGCCGCCGCTCGTGTGCGCGACCTTAACTGGAAATACATGCAGGAAGGCAAAGGGGCGGCAGTTACCGCGCGGTTCGGCCAGGACGGCATAACTATCATCGATCCAAACGCCACCGCTATATTTCAACGCATCTATGACAAGGCGCTCTAGTCGCTAAACCCGGGGGGGTGTAAAGTCTGTTCTGTAAAAGGCTTTAGCCTTGCAATGCACGCCCCATTGGGGGCTGCGGAGTGAGGCGAGCGTAGCGATGCCGAACGCAGCAGCCCCCAATGGGGCGTGCCGCGAGCGGTGGCGAGGGGTGG
>CAINGK010000197.1 GCA_903848465.1 uncultured Verrucomicrobiota bacterium | reverse complement strand
CTCGCCTCACTCCGCAGCCCCCAATGGGGCGTGCATTGCAAGGCTAAAGCCTTTTACAGAACAGACTTTACACCCCCTGAGGCTGTCTCCGGCCAGCCCAAGCAATGGAAGGTAAAGCGTGATGCCACCGGGCATTTCAATGTGAACCTCCTCAGCAAAAGCGACAATAGTGTGGCAGCGAAACTCAATGTGTGGGTTGTTTGGTGTACTCCAGTCGCACAAACTGCAGCGACAGGCGTGGATTTTCGTGACGGGCGCCCATCAGCAGGACTTGCTTCGTCTATGTACTCCGCTCCGACAATTACGAATGGCTGGGTGTTTCGTTTCACCATTACCCCATCGGAAATCGCGGATGTCGCAAAAGAAATTCCGGATCTGAGCGGTAATGCTGGCAATCCCGCACCTGGTGATGGCAAGCCCTATTTCGCACAAGCAGCACCAAATCCGAAAGTTTCAGGAGATTTTGCACCGTTGAAGTGGGACATTTCACGAAAAGTTGAATTAACGATAAAAAACCCCGGATCAATACCCGAAGCCAACATTGCTCTTGTTTATGGTTCTACAATAAGTGCGAACCAACCATCGCCTTATGATGTGCCTGTTCATTATCCGCCAGGCGATGCGGAGGGAAATGACCATCCAAAAGGTGCGGCTCAAGGTAACGACCCATACCACCTTCTCTCCCAAGGACAACCACTGGACCATGCCGTCGGAGTATTAACATCTCTAGACAGTCCTTCACATTACATTTTAAACAGTTGGGGAGCTGCTGATCGGACATTTGTGGTGGAGGATCGCTTCATAGAATTCGCACGTGTGGAACTCTGGGATCGCAAACGCACAAATGGCACGTTCTGGTTCCGCATATCGGACATAGACAAAGGGAAGTGGCATCACTACATGCACTCTGTGTGGGACTCATCTGCACCGTTGCCTTGGAAAAATGACCCGAGCAACCCCTCAGATTCTGGAAGCGATGTCCCCACCCCTTAATTTTATGAACGACGTTCGATTATTTTTCCTGTTCTTTGCATGCTTCCTCGCTCTACAAACCGCCTATACCCAAAATAAAATAGACTGGGCTACTCTTTCATCTGCTCCCCTAGAGGATGTCCGTCAGATAGTTCAGGGTATTAACATCGGAGCTGATGCAAGCAGGTTTGAGAAATACGTTCTTGAATCAAACCGCATGGACCTCATTGGTGTTTCTTGTTTGAATGGGGCGGTAAAACAGTTCTTACTAGAAGATATCGCAAAAATGCCCGGTGGTTCGAAAAAGGTGCAAATCTTGCTTTTGATGTTACGAACTGAGGAAGCTGATGCCTGGCCCGATTCGCCATTTTTTGGCAACAAGGGACAAACCATGCTTACTTTGTTTTTCCTTCCGCTGGTCAAGAAATTCGTGCCGGACACTCCTTTGGATTACGTTGAAGCCATCTCCTCGCATGAGAAGAGATTGAAGCTGGCGGGCAGCTTGGAAGCGGCTGCGCTGAAAGCAGGCCTATTGCCTACAGCAGAGACAGCCCCACCCTCAATTAAAGCTGCTGCTCCCGCCGTAACGTCCAAAGCCCCCGCAGCCGCCAAAGCACCACCTGCCAGACCCGCGATTACAGCAAACGTCGAACAACCCGCATTAACATCGTGGCTTATGCGGGCAGTCGTTATTTCGGCAGTCGCATCAGGCTTTGTTTGGTTTATGCGCAAAAAGGGGAAATAAGCGAAAGACGCCATCATCCCATCTGGGACGTGGATCTGACCTGCGCGGAAAAAAATCATGCTTCACAAGGGAGGGCGCATGCGTTAAAAGCAGCGCCATGAAGCATTCCACCCGTGTTTTTCTAGCCCTGGGTCTGACCCTGGCCTCCGCGTTCTCCCAGTCGGCGGAACTCCGCACTTTTACCAGCGCTCAGGGCAAGGCGGTGCAGGCCAAGCTCGTGGGTGTCAGTGGACCCAACGTGACCATCGAGACGGCGGCGGGTCAGAAGTTCACCCTCCCCATCACCTCCCTGTCTGCGGCCGACCAGCAGTACCTCAAAACGGCGGGCGCAGCGGCACCGAAGTACACCTTTAAACCCGGGCCGAACGACAAGCTGGAGCCAGCCGCGGTGAATGAGATCGTCGGCCAGCCGCTGTTTGATGAAGCTCCGCTGTGGACCTCCTCCGCCGAAGCGGTCGCCGCGAGGTTGAAAATCCCCCAGGAATCCAAGACCAAGACGGGCAGCAGCTACCGCGCCTACACCAAGGACGACTACCAGCTTTTCGGTGCCCACCCCTACTCCGTGGCGATGTATGCGGAGAACGACAAGGTGACCAACTTTTCCCTCGTCTTTGCCAACAAGGGCGATCTCTTCAGCGCCAAAGGCAGCGGTGAACTGCACTTCGACAAAGACACTCCACCAGCCAAGGCTGCGGAAATCGTCAAGACGGCCATGGAAAAGGATCTGGTCGCGATCGCAGAGACGCTCACCAAGAAGCTCGGTGCGCCCAAGAAGGAACGCTTTGGTGAAGGCAAGGCCGGCCGCATGAACATGCAGCGCTGGGACTGGCGTGGTCATGCCATCCTGCTGGCCGAGGCTGAGGGCGAGTACGTCGGCGTGCAGATTGTCACCACGGCTTTTGCTGATGCTGGTGGCAAGGTGGAGGACACGACCGACAAAGTGATTCGCGCCAAGGCGCTGGCCAATCTCGAAAAGCGTGCCAACGGCGACGTGGTCATCGGTGACATCCCGATGGTGGACCAGGGCCCCAAAGGTTACTGCGTGCCCGCCACCGCCGAACGCGCCATGCGTTATCTCGGAGTACCGGCGGACATGTACATCCTCGCCAACGCTGGCGAGACGGGTTTCGGCGGCGGCACCAGTGTGTCCACCCTGCTGGAAGGCATGGCCGGACAGATCCGCAGCAAGCGCCGCTCCTTTGATGCGTGGAAAGGCGAACTCAAGCTCAAGGAAATTGCCAAATACATCGACAAGGGCGTGCCGCTGATGTGGTGCCTTTTCAGCACCGACGGTTTCAACGACACCGCCAACAAACGCACCAAGGAGCGCAAGGACGTCACCGAGTGGGCCGCCTGGAAGACCAAGGTCACGACGGAAGCTGCCAACAACTCGCTGCCCAAGGACAAGACGACGGGCCATGTCGTCCTCATCATCGGCTACAACAAAGACACCAATGAAATCGCTTTCAGCGATAGCTGGGGCGAACGCTTCAAGGAACGCTGGATCACCCTCCCCGAAGCCGAGCAGGTGTCCCAGCAGTATTTTTACGTGGTGGGGTTTTGAGTGGAGGTTTGTGTGCCTTTAGGTCGGATGTAGCGACGAGCGGGTCACTTGCGCAGCTTCCAGATGACGACAACGCCAAGCACTACCAGGGCGCAGATGATTGCCAGATTCTTCATCGACTGGCTTCGTTGCATCGACTCATAAGCATGCGCCTCGCGCTCTAGGACGGTATGCTCGAGAATCTGCTGACGTATAAAGGGCGAGGCTAGTTTGAGAACCTCCAGATCGGCGTCGGTGAACTCCTGCGGCAGCAACGCGGTGCGGCGCAGAATGTCTGGCAGTGGAGCGGTGCGCTCATTGAGAACCATCAGCTCCTCGATGTCAAAACTGGGCTTGCCTTCACCCAGATGGAGAATCACGAGCAGCTTCTGCCCTTTCTTGAAATGCCACAGCTTGCCCCAGTGTTCATCAATCGGGACGTAGGGTGATTGTTCGTAGCTGGCTTTGAGCACGGCGGTTTGAATGCCGACGACTTGATCCAGGTAACCAAACGCAGATTCGACGTGGAGAGTGCAGGTCTCTGAGAGACCGGTCTGCTGGGGCTGGCGGTCTTCTTCGGCGGCCACCTCGGTGATTGTACCGACCAGAAACGTCTGCTGGTTGGTGCCTTCGTCCAGGCCTCTGGGCACCGCATGGACCACGAGTACACGCTGGCTGGTGCCTACCTTGATCTCTGGCAACGGGCCGCTAGGGCCTGCCAGGCAAGAGGTGCTGATGCACAGCCAGATGAGCCAGCGCATGGCACTATCCCCGCAGCGCGCGCTGGCGCAGGAAATGGTCTGCCAGCACGAGGTGTACCATGGCCTCCACCATCGGCACAGCGCGGGGCAACACGCAGGCGTCATGACGACCGCGCGCGGAGAGGGTGGTATCCTCGCCTGTGTTGGTCACGGTCTTCTGCTCGCGCAGCACCGTGGCGGTGGGTTTGAAGGCGACGCGGAAGACGATTTCTTCGCCGTTGCTGATGCCGCCCTGGATGCCGCCGCTGCGATTGGTGCGGGTGCGGACGTGGGTGCCGTCCATGTAGAATTCGTCGTTGTGCTCCAGGCCGGTCAGGGTGGTACCGGCGAAACCGCTGCCGATTTCAAAGCCTTTGGTGGCGGGCAGGCTCATCATCGCCTTAGCGAGATCGGCCTCCAATTTGTCGAACACCGGCTCGCCCAGCCCCGTCGGCACGCCGCGCATGACGCACTCGATCACGCCGCCGACGCTGTTGCCTTCGCTGCGTATTTTTTCGATGAGCTCAATCATCTGCTCCGCCGCGACGGGGTCACAGGTGCGGACGATGTTGGATTCGATCACCGCCGAATTGAGTTCCGCGCCCGTGGGTACTTTCGCCTCGATGTGTTGCACCGTTTTGACGTAGGCGAGGCATTCGTAGCTGCTGAGCGAGTGCTGCAGCATTTTGCGTGCGATGGCACCGGCGGCCACGCGACCGATTGTTTCGCGTGCGCTGGACCGGCCACCACCGGAGACGGCGCGGATGCCGTATTTGGCATCGTAGGTGTAGTCAGCGTGGCTGGGGCGGTAGGCCTGCTGCATCTCGGTGTAGGCCGAAGGACGCTGATCGGTGTTGCGCACGAGAATGCCGATGGGGGTGCCGAGCGTGAGACCATCGAGCACGCCTGAAAGGATTTCCGCTTTGTCGTCTTCTTTGCGCGGGGTGACGATCTTGCTCTGGCCGGGGCGGCGGCGGTCGAGTTCGGCCTGAATGTCCTCCACGGTGAGAGGGATGCGCGGCGGGCAGCCGTCAATGACGACGCCGACGCCGATGCCATGGGATTCGCCCCAAGTGCTGATGCGGAAAAGTGAGCCAAGACTGCTGGACATGGGGGATCATCATGGGGCAATCCGTTCCGGGTTCAAGATGGTTGTGCGATGGCGTGAAATCAGCATCTTGCCACATGCCCCTGCCTCGCTGGCTCCTCACACTTTTCGGCTGTGCCACGCTGACCTCCCACCTGCACGGCGCGGAGACGGTGGAATACGAAGGCGGACGCTATCACCTTTACCGGGTGGATAAGGCGGACTGGTCACGTCTGCAGCTCGCCTGGCTGGGCGAAAATGGCCAGCCGCTGGGAGATTTCAACGGCCTGCGCCGGCAACTCGCCGCACGCAGCAAACAGATCATCTTCGCCACCAACGCCGGCATCTACGAACGCGGCCCAAAACCCTGCGGGCTGACGATCTGCGCGGGCAAGGAACTGGTGCCGCTGAATCTGCGCGCTGGTGACGGCAATTTCTTCCTCAAGCCCAACGGCGTCTTCTACCTCGATGACCACACCGGCCCCGGCGTGATGGAGGCGGGGGAGCTTGCCCAAAGCGGACTCAAGCCACGGCTCGCCACGCAATCCGGCCCGCTGATGCTGCGAAAGGGGGTGATTCACCCCGCCTTCCGGGTGAACTCACCCAACAAGCGCCTACGCAACGCCGTGGGTGTGCGCAAGCAGGACGGGCAGATCGTCTTCGCGATGAGCGACCGAGACAACGCCGTGAGCGGACGTGTGACGTTTCATCAGTTCACCCGGTTCTTCCAGCACCTCGGCTGTGAAGACGCCCTGTATCTCGACGGGGACATCTCCAACATGCTGGTGGATCCGAAGCCGGATGCGAGGTTCACACCGAACACCTTTGCGGCGATGTTTTTCGTGGCGGAGTGAGGTGGGAGGAAGGGGCCTGTGAGCTGCTTGCGGCGGCCTTAGCTGCCCCCTCACCCGGCCTCTCCCCGAAGAATCCTCAGAGCTATTAAGCCACCGGCGGGGAGAGGAGATTCGTGCTCGGGCACTTCGAAACTCTATCGGGGTCGCAACGCGTTTCCCCTCTCCCCGTCGAGGACTTTGTTGGGTCAGTTGTTTCTTCGGGGAGAGGCCGGGTGAGGGGGCGGATTTCCGCACGTTTCCGCGTTCTCACCAGCAGCCCCCGCTCACGCCTCCGCCGTCTTTGCCATGGGCTTCCCCTCCGTCATCCTATTCATCTCAGGCTCTGCTGCTGGCGTGGGTGCTAGCCAGGTGCTGATCTCCGCCTTGATCCAGACTTTGATCCCCGCCCACAGCAGACGCGCGGCGCTGTGGTCTGGAGACAGGCTCATGAACGGCATCCAAACGTGCCCGTTGTTGGCGCGGCCATAGATGCCCTTGCGCCGACGCACCTCCCCGAGATGCACGAAACGGCGGTTGTAGAAGGCCATGAAACACCCAAAAAACGCGCCTGCCTTCCCTTCATACGGCATGTGAATCCATTCGTCATCGGGGTTGTCATACACCCCACGCACTGGGCCAAGGAAATACGCAGAGAGGTCGAGCAGAAACGTCGCATTGATCAGCTCCGCGTCGCCCATGTAGGAGTATTTGTCCTTGTAGAGCGAGTTGAACCACAGGCGGTAACTGCGCGGGTAGGCCATGTTCAAGTAGTCGGTGATCTCCTGGGTGTTTTCACCCGCGAGGTTCTTCCGCACCAGGTTGGTCGCCGCAGAGACGGTATGACCGCAGTAATCGAGACCGTGGCTGTACAAGGGATCCATGAACCCGGCCGCGTCTCCGACCATGACCCAGCGGTTGCCGGCGATGCGTTCGGAACAATAGGCGAGGTTTTTGTAGTAGAAGGTGTCGTCGGCGTCCGGCACGGCGTTTTCAAACATGAGACGGCCGATGGGGTGCGTCATCAAATGCGCCTGCAGTCGGGCCAGCAGCGACGGCCCTTCCGGCAGAGTGAAAAAACGCCGGTCCCAGGTGACGCCGGCGCTGAAGCTGCCATCAGACAGCGGGATGATCCAGCACCACCAGCCATGCCCCATGAGGTGATTGGTGGCCGTGGTGCGGAGCTGGCTCACGTTTTTCATGAGCTTCGGGTGCAGCTTGCGGCTCTTGAAGCTGTCGAGGCTGTTCACATGGCGGAAGCGGCACCAGATGGAGGAGGTGGGGTGCTCGCTCTCCATGCTGCGCAGGCAGCCGAGTTTCTTGGCCAGCACGGTGGCCTTGCCGGAGGCGTCGATGAGCCAGCGCGTGGTGACCGTGCGCATCTGCCCTTCCTTGGGCATGATTTCCAGCGTGTGCGGGGCCGCATCTTCGGCGAGCGTGATGGTTTTGATCGTGGCCGGACGCATCAGCTCGCAGCCGAAGTCACAGGCTTCCTTGAGCAGGTGCTCGTCGAGGATGGCGCGGTCCAACTGGAAGGTGGGCAGCCGCGACTGGTAGCGCGGTCCGACTTCGGTGAGATTCCCCACGTCATCGTCCGGCGTCTGGAAAAACCACATGCGCAGGCCGTGCTTTTGGTAGTGGTGTGCGCTGAGGTGGTGGCCCTGATGGAGCACCCGGGTGAGGAAGCAGCCTGCCACTTCCGAGGTGCTTTCCCCCACCTTGCGGTCAAACTGCAGCGTGCGCTCCACGATGAGAACGCGCAGGTCCGGCTGCTCGCGTTTGAGCAGCAAGGCGGCAGATGCGCCCGAAAAAGCGCCGCCCATGACGACCACATCGTAATCTGTGTTAGAAGGGATCATGTGAGCAAGTGCTGAAAAAGTCAGTTGTCGGAGGCGGTGTGACGGTCGAAACAGAACGTCTCATTTTATCCATGGTACGCCTTTAAATAATGCCTTCTGCTGTTTCTGCAACTCACGAGCCGAATGCGCCCGCCCCACCCCCGCGACTGGGCCTGCATGACGCGTGCTGGACAGAAGCGATGCTGTTTTTCATGCGCTGGGTGCCCCCGCAGGTCTTCACGCTGCTGGCCTACCCGGTGTCAGCACTGATTTATCTGCTGGCGGTACAGCCACGCGAAAACGTGCGTGCCAATCTCAGCGCCCTGATTCCCGGCAAAGGAGCCTCTTGTCTAGCGGGTTACCAGGTGTTCCTCCAGTTTGCTCTGACTTATCTCGACCGGCTGTGGCATTTGCATTTTCGCCGTGAGATTGATTGGGAGATCATCGGCAAAGAAAAATTCGATGAGCTGCAACAAAAGCCGGGAGGCGCGCTGATCTTCACCGTGCATTCGGGCAACTACGACATCGGGGCTGGCCTCTTCGCGCGCAAATTCACCCGGCCGATCCACACCGTCCGCATGCCGGAGGCTTCCGAGTCGCTGCAAAAGCTGCGCGAGGAGGAACTGCGCGACGAAGAACGCCGTCACCCCAATCTGCATGTGCATTACAACGAACCGGGGGGACATCTCGGCATGGAGCTGTGCCGCAAGCTCCTGGCCGGTGAAGTGGTCTGCGTCCAGGGCGACCGCGTGATGGGAGACTTGTCTCCCACGCGAGGCAGCATTGCTGGCGTGACCTACCAGATCCCACGCGGCCCACTCGCTCTTGCCGAAGTGACCGGAGTGCCGTGCTACACGGTGTTTCTCACCCGGCGCGGGCGGCTGTCCTACCGCATTGAGATTGGCGAGCCTTTTTTCGCAGGCGGACGCAAGCCCAAGGCCGAGGAGGTCAGCGCCGCCTGGCTCAAGACGATGCATCGATTTCTTTTGCAGCACTGGGACCAATGGTTTGTGTTTGAACCGCTCGTCACCCGTGATCCGACATGAATGCCTCCCTGCGTGCCAGCGCCCTGCGGCGTGCGTATTTGCGCATGACCCTGGCACTCTCACCTGCCCTGGGGGTGCTTTGGCTGGCATGGGATGGGCAGGTGCTGGCTGCCGTGCTGCTATTCTGCACGGTCCTGACCACCATGATGATCGGCACGCTGGTGCCGCGCTGTGCGCTGTTTGGTCCTATGATCAAACGCCTGCCACGGGCTGACAACCAGGTGCTGCTCACCATTGATGACGGTCCGCACCCGCAGCACACCCCGGCGATTCTCGATCTTCTGGACCGCCACCACATCAAGGCGTTGTTCTTCCTCGTCGGTGAACGTGCCGCCCAGCATCCGCAGCTCGTGCGTGAAATCGTCGCGCGCGGGCACGAAATCGGCAACCACACGCAGACGCATCCCGCCACTACCTTTTGGATGCTGCGCCCGGTGCGGCTGTGGCGAGAGATCGCCGGCTGTCAGGAAACGCTAACCACTCTCTGTCCCGAACAGCCACCGCGTTTCTTCCGCCCGCCTGCGGGCCATCACAATATTTTCACCGCGCAGATCGCAGGAGCATTGGGTCTGCGGATGATGCTATGGAGCGCGCGGGGATTTGACGGCGTGGATCAGCGGGTGCCGGTGATCACGCAACGAATCGCCAGTCGGCTGCAAGCCGGTGCCATCGTGCTGATTCATGAATGCACTCCAGTGGCGGTAGAGGTGGCGCAGGAAGTGACCGCTCTGCTGGCGGCAAGTGGGCTGAAATGTGATACGCCGCCTGCCTCACTCGCGTTCGGCGACGACGAGATGGTTGTTGAACGGCGTGCCGCCCCATAACGGCTGCAAGCGCACCCGCAACCCGGCGGCACTGAGCACGGACTCGAACAAGGCGCGGTCTGGGTAGCTGACCGGCGCTCCTTTCATCCAAAACGTCAGTCTGGCCAGCCAGTCCCCCGCCACGGTGATGCGAAAGCGCAAGGAGTCGTCCCGCAGCCCGGAGCGAATGATCAGCTTGCCGCCCTGCGCCACGCGGGATGCCGCTGCGCGCAGCAGCGCGGCTTGTTCCTCCGGCGTGAAAAACTGTAGGATGTCGAGGATCACCACATGGCCGCTGAAGTCCGGCAGTCCGCTGCGGGCATCACCGGTCATGTAGCTCAGCCCCTCATAGCCGCTGCGCGCTGCCATGCTTTGGGCGCAGGAGATTTTTTGCGGGTCGTAATCAAACCCGGCGATGGCGGGTGCAAAGCCGGATTCACGCAGATAGCAGGCCAGCAGGCCGATGCCGCAGCCGATGTCGAGCACTGGCAGCGATGAACCCTGCAACTCCTTGGTTACAGCGGCATAGACCGGGTCGGAGCGCAGTTTCGCCGCTGCATACCAGCGCTCCCAGCGCCCGGGACAAAGGCGGCTGATGTGCCTCAGGGCGGTGGCAGACAAGGGCGTGCTCATGACCTGCCGATCCATTGACGCGGCACTTCCCACGGCGCGAGCAGTGAGCAGGCGGTGATTTTCAGCGCAGCGTTGATCTCCGCCTGCGGCAGGTCGAGCTCCACCACGATGTCCTGGCAGCGTTCAGGATCGCGGCTCGGGGCACCGTGAATTTCCACCCGGTCCAGTTGGGCCGCCCGCATGATTTTTTCGGCAATTTCGGCGGGGCTGAGTTTGCGCCCCGCCACGTTGATGCCTGCGCCGACGCACTGCTGAAACAGGAGGCGATTCCCCCGCAGCTCGATCAAATCGCTGGTGGTGAAAACTCCTGCGCCGTAGTGCTCCTGCTGCAGCAGTTCATCATACCCCAGGCCAACCGAACTGCTGGTCACGGTCAAACGGCCCTCGGCGTCGGTTTCTGCCTGCACTCCGGGCAGCAGGGTGCCGAGATCGCGCCCATCTTCCCGCAAATCGGGCGTCTCATCCCAAGACACCGCGCCACACTCGCTCGCGCCGTAGAGGTTGTGAATCTTCAGGCCATGCTGCTCCAGCGCCAGGCGTTCCAGTTCGAGCGTGAGCGGCGCTCCGGCTGAAACCGCCAGGCTGATGTTGTCAAAATTGACGCCGCCTTTCAGCCAGGCTTTCCACAAGGCCGGGACACCCGGCAGAAACACCCGCGGGTGATGCTTCATCGCATCCATCAAAGGCTGGGCAAAGGGCTGCGGAGCATGGCAGGTGGGCACGCCGTTGAACAACGTTTGCAGGACGGTCATGGTCAGCCCCAAGGAATGCGCGCAGGAAATCGCCGCCACCCCTGCCCCGCGCGACCCGAGATCCAGCGCTGCGTGCAGCCGGTCCACATCAGCGGCGATTTGATTGAAGGTGAAAAACTGGCAGCGGCGCACTCCCGAACCGCCGACGGCCTGCTTGATCAGGGCCGCGCCTGCGGGCGTTGGGCAGGCGGGAATGCGGCGATCACGGTCTTTTTCCACCAGTTGCACCGGCACGCCATGGAGAAACCCGGCCAGCAACTGGCGCAGAATCTGCGGTACATCTCCCTGCACTAGCACCTGCTCACCGGCTGGTTTGAGGGCACGCGCCTCGGCATCCAACTGGCGGAACGTGGTGGCACGACCATCAGCTAGATACAAAGCAGCCTGCGCGCCGCGCTCTGCTACAATACGATCCCAGCGTTCACCAAACATTTGCAGTCCTTGCGGCGAAGCGTAAACCATGTGCCGCGCCGTGCGGTAGCATGAACACTTGCGTTGGCAGTTCAACCTTACACACGACGAATCTCATATTGTCTCCCCTAGTGCCTTCCCCCTCACGCCAAAGTATCGCCATCACCGGAGCCGGGATTGTCTCGCCGTTAGGTCTGGGCTGGCAGGCGAATGAACAGTCGCTAGCGGCGGACCGTATCGCGTTCAGACCCGTGGATTTGTTCGACACCCGTGAACTCATCGCCAAAACCGCCGGTGTGGTCGATCTGCCCGCAGAAAAGCTGTTTCACCGCATCCCTGCACACAAACAGGCCTTCGTAGATCGTGGCACGCACATGCTGCTCCTGGCGATCCGTGAAGCACTCGCACAGGCGGGTCGGCAGAACATGGAAGACATTGACGCCATGGTCATCGGCACCTCCGCCGGGGCGATGCCGCTGGGCGAGTCCTACTTTGAACACGCGCAGCAGGAGTCAGGCCGTGTCCCCTCACAGCTTTCACGCGCGGAGCATTACCAGCCGCAGCGCCAGATGAACAACATCGCGGCCGAGTATGACTGGCGCGGCCCGGTCATCATCGTTTCCAATGCCTGTGCCTCCGGGGCCAATGCCATCGGCTGGGCGGCGGACATGATCCGCTCTGGCCGGGCCAAGCGCGTGCTCGCAGGCGGGTATGACGCCCTGGCGCGGCTGGTGTTTGCGGGATTCGACAGCCTGCACGCGCTCGCACCCAGCGGCATCCCGCGCCCTTTTGACGCACAGCGGGATGGACTGGCTCTGGGCGAAGGTGCTGCCGTCATGCTGCTGGAAGCCGAGGACGCACGCCAAAGCGCGGCACTGGGAGATGTCTCCGGCTATGCCACCGCCACTGATCTGCACCATCTCACCCAGCCCGATCCCGCTGGCAAAGCCGCCATCCGCACCATGACCGCCGCCTGTACCCAGGCGGGGGTTTCGCCAAGTCAAATCGGCTACATCAACTCCCACGGCACCGGCACGCCGTTCAATGATGTGGCCGAAGCCGCCGCCATCGCCACCTGGGCGGGAGATGCGGTGGCCGGCATCCCAGTCAGCTCCACGAAATCCGCCATGGGGCATCTGCTCGGGGGAGCGGGAGCCGTCGAAGCGGTGATTTGCCTGATGGCCCTGCAGGGTCAGTGGCTGCCTGCGAGCCTGAACGTGCGCGAGGTCGATCCGGTGGTGCGATTTGATCTGGTGCGTCAATTTCGGCGCGCCGCATTGGATTATGCGCTGACCAATTCCTTCGGTTTCGGCGGCACGAACGCCACCCTGGTACTGCAAAGGAGGTGCGCATGAACACGCGCAACATTTGCATCCGTGGCGTCGGCGCGGTGAGCTCCGCTGGCTGGAGCGCCGCCGCCATGCATGAGGCCGTGCTGGCTGGCACGCCGCTGCCCGCCACCCCCTGTGCCCGACCTGGAGAAGGGCGCAGTTGGCCCTGTGCTTCCCGACTTGCCACTGCCGCGCCGCCGGAAAAAATCGCGCGTCATTCACGCCTGCGCCGCTCCAGCGCGATCACGCGCTACTCGGTGGCTGCAGCCTTGGAGGCGCTGGCAGATGCCGGGCACGATCCTGCGGCTCCGCCACCGGGACTGGGCATTCTGTTCGTCATGCAAAACGGCTGCGTGAACTACACTGGCCGCTTCTACCATGAAGTGCTGCAAAATCCTGCCCAGGCCAGTCCGCTGATCTTTCCAGAAACTGTGTTCAACGCGCCTGCCTCGCACATCGCCTCCTTTCTCGGTGTTGATGGCGCTGTCAGCACGCTGGTGGGCAGTTCCAACGCCATCATGGAGGCGCTGGACACCGCCGCGTTCTGGATCAGCAGCGGCATCGTGGAGGAATGCCTGCTCATCGCCGCTGAAGAATGCGACTGGCTCAGCGCCGAAGCGCTCACGTATTATCATCCCAAGCTCATCGCCTCCGAAGGTGCCGGAGCGCTCCTGCTCTCTGCCAGCGGTGATGGGCCGAAGGTCAGTGCAGTCATCGGCCCGCTGGCTTATCTGTCCTGGCAGGAACGCTGCGAACTGCTGCCGGAACTCGCTGCGCAAACAATGGCGCAGTTCCAAGGGCAAGCCACGCTCATCAATGACCGCACGGGAATCACCAAACTCGACCACGCGGAAGCAGCCGCCTGGTCCGGGGGGACGTGGAACACCGTGCTCAGCCCGAAGTATATCCTTGGTGAAAGCATGGGGGCCAGCAGTTCCCTGCAACTGGTACTGGGGACACTGGCAGCAAGACAGACGCAGCAGCCCGTGGTCATCTCCATGCCGGGCACCAACACAGCGGCTTATGCGTGTGTGGTGACGCCGTAGTTCACTTTGAAGGCGCAGCGCCGGGCATCGTGGGCATTTTCATTTCGTTGTAGATAGGGTGTCAACCCACGCTATGCGGCAGCAAACGCGATGTCATTCGTAGAACCGCGTAGCGGTGACACAACCCGCCGCAATGTCTCTGGCGCTGTTCCTTGGCTCCATGCCTTGCGCCGCCCTTACGCAGCCATCCGTCCGTTTCCTGCATTTAAGGGTAAAATTTTAGGCTTGTCGGCGGAGCCGGGGCATGACCATGCTCCGATAAATCCCCGCTAATCCGAACCCAACCAACAACCATGCTCAAGATCCTGAAACTGTCCTTCCTGCCGAAGTCTCCCGACTACGGTCTGCTCATCCTACGTGTCGCCCTCGGCTTTTCCATGCTCATGCTGCATGGCCGCGGCAAGATGATGGCCTTCTCCGCCACCGCTGAAAAAATGGCCGGGCTCTATGGCATGCCCGGAAATGTGAATGCCAGCCTGGCCATCTTTGCGGAGGTCGTGTGTTCCGCCATGCTGATCGCCGGCCTGTTCACGCGTTTCGCGGCCCTCATCCTGGCCATCACCATGGCCACCGCCTTCTTCTTCGTACACAAGTCCAGCCTCATTGCCGGTCCAGGCTCCGGCGAACTCGCCATGGTCTATCTCGTCGCCTACGTCACCCTGCTCTTCACCGGCGCAGGCAAGTTCTCCGTGGACCGCGCATAAGCGCGTTTTCGATCACCCCGGCCCGGCAGTGCAGACTGCCGGGCCACTTTGTTTTTTTGCGATGCGCGGGATTTCAAAGTCCCAGCAAATGACGCAAATGAGCTTGAAGCGTTGCTACATCGGTCAGGTGCAACCGACCAACGACTTTGCGCACGAGTCGGTCTTCGATGGTGCAGATCTACGATTTGATCCCGCAGGGCACATTGATTGAGGCTCGCATAAGAGGGTGACAATGCAGCGGCGGGAGACGCATTGGCTCCCTCCGGGAGTAGGCTGCAAGGTCGCATGTGGAGCACATGATTGATCGTGTGCTGGGTCACCCAATTGTGCGAACCTGAATAATCTGGCGGTAGATCGCATCGACGGCGGTGCTCATGCTGGGAAAGGCAGTCGAAATGTACGCAAGCCAGTGCCGCCGGGCCTTTTTGCACCGATAGCTTTTCTTGCATTCGTCCTCAAGCGGTGAACCATCCGCGTCTTATGGCGAAGGTGACTCTCGGCCTGGTGCAAAGCCGGGCATTTTCAAGCAAAGAAGAAAGCGTGCAGCAGCATGAACGGCTCATCCGTGATGCGGCGGCCCGTGGCGCGCAGATCGTGTGCCTCCAGGAATTGTTCAATACTCCCTACTTCTGCATTACGCAGGACACGGAGCTGTTTAACCTCGCCGAAGCCGTCCCAGGCCCGACCACCGACCGACTCGCTCCTCTCGCCAAAGAGCTGGGAGTGGTCATCATCGTGCCTCTGTTTGAGAAGCGGGCACCGGGTCTTTACCACAACACAGCGGCTGTGATCGACGCGGACGGCACTGTGCTGGGCAAGTACCGCAAGATGCACATCCCGCAGGATCCCGGCTTCGAGGAGAAGTTTTATTTCACCCCCGGTGACCTCGGCTACCGCGTCTGGGACACGAAGTTTGGCCGCATCGGCGTCCTCATCTGCTGGGACCAGTGGTATCCCGAAGCCGCTCGCCTCACGGCCCTCATGGGCGCGGAGATTCTGTTTTACCCCACCGCCATCGGCTGGCTCCCCAGCGAAAAAGCCACCCTCGGCACCGCCCAGCACTGCGCCTGGGAGACGGTACAGCGCGGCCATGCCGTGGCCAATGGCTGCTACCTGGCGGCGGTCAACCGCGTCGGCACGGAGCAGCAGAGCGAATTCTGGGGCCAGAGCTTTGTTGCAAATCCGTATGGAGAAATCGTTGCAAAGGCCTCCGTGAGCGATGAAGAGATTTTGATCGTGCCGTGTGACCTGTCTGCGGTGGAAGATTTTCGCCGCATCTGGCCTTTTTTCCGTGATCGCCGCATTGACACCTACGCTCCCCTGACCAAACGCTATATCGATGAGTAAAGCCGCCTATCCCCAAAACTACCGTCTGCCCGCCGAATTCGAGCCGCAGGAGGCAATCTGGCTGTCCTGGCCTTCCAACAAGGAAAGCTGCCCCAAGACTTACCACAAGTTGCAGGACAAGTTTGGCGAGATCGCCAGCGTCATCTCCCGCTACGAGCGCGTGCGCATCAATGCCCCGATGCTCAGCCACATGAACATCCGCCTCAGCATCGCCGACAACGAAGGCGATCTCAGCCAGGTGGACATCTACGAGAACAACACCAACGATGTGTGGTGCCGTGACCACGGCCCGATTTTCATCAAGCACAACGAAACCGGCCAGGTGGCGATCACCGACTGGGAATTCAACGCCTGGGGCGGCAAGTTCCCGCCATGGGATCTCGACAACGCCATCCCAGAGAAAGCGGCCGCCGCTCTCAAGATGGAGCGCTTCACCTCCAAGATGATCCTCGAAGGCGGGGCCATCGAAACCAACGGCAAAGGCACTCTCCTCACCACTGAGGCCGTGCTGCTCAACCCAAACCGCCATGGCGGCAAACCCGGCAACAAAGCCGAGGTCGAAAAAGAATTGAAGGCCATGCTCGGTGTCAAAGACATCGTCTGGTTCAAGAAAGGCATCGAAGGCGACGACACCGACGGCCACATCGACGACATCGTGCGCTTCATCCGTGAAGACGCCGTGATCTGCATGGTCGAGCCACGTGACTCCGATCCGAACCACAAGGTGCTCAAGGAAATCCGCGAGCGTCTGGACGACGTCAAAGCCCCGGATGGCGGCAAGTTGGAGATCATCGAGATCGAAATGCCGCAGGCCATCGAGATGAAAGACTGGCGTCTCAGCCGTCTGCCAGCCAGCTACGCGAACTTCATGATCATGAACAACGCCGTGCTCCTCCCGCTCTTCGGTCACAAGAAGAAGGATGCCGCTGCTGAAGACAAGATCTCCGAGTGCTTCCCCGGTCGTGAAATCATCTCCATGATGGCCAAGGATCTCGTCACTGAAGGTGGCGCTTTCCATTGCATCGGCATGCATCAGCCGAAGTAAGAGAACGGAGCCGTTAGAGCTTAATTATTCAGCGCCGCGCAATAGCGGTGCTGAATTTTTATAACGACTGGAGGTTTTCGGAAATAAACTTGCAAGTGTTTCTAAAGACTTACTTGGCGGGCTAGTGGGGTCTGGTACGCTCGTGGCTCTATGATGGCTTGCCGAAACCATAATCTCTCCATTTTCTGCCGAGTCACGGGCGCGCTTTCAGCCCTGCTGTTGCTCGGTGCCTGCGCGCTTCCTGACGAGGCTTTTAGAAACTACTCCGCAGCGAACAGGGTGAATCAGTGGAATAATGTGCTGAATGCGCTGGGTGGCGGCAGCGTTAAACGTGCTGAAAGCGCGGGCCACGGGCCCCTGTTCAACGGTGCGGCCTCCATGAACGTGCCGACCCATTCGGCTTCCATCAACAACATCGCCCGCCTGTTTGCCGGCCTGGACTCCTCCTACAGCCAGACGCCAGCGGTGATCGCGCACAAAATGCGCATGGACAATCTCTGGGCCGTTCACCAGAACGCCCGCCGCATCCCCCTGCAGTCCTGGGCGAGTGCAGAAATTAGCGACATCCGGCACGCCAACGCCATGTTTTACCCCTTCAGCGGGCCGGACTTCTTGTTTGCGAGCGCCCTCTTCCCCGCTGCCGAGACCTATGTGCTCTGCGGCCTGGAGCCTGCGGAGCCACTGCCGCGTCTGAGCGATTTGTCCCAGGGTGAGATCGATGCCGGCCTCACGGGCTTGCACAACGCGGTTTCGACCATCATGCAGAGCGGTTATTTCATCACGACGGAGATGCGCAGCACCCTGCAGGCCACGCGGTTTCGCGGCGTGCTGCCGCTGCTGATGGCGTTTATGGCGCGCACCGGCCATACGGTGGATTCCGTCGATACCGTGCGCTTGGACGGAACCGGCAACGTCACGCTGTCCGGTTCATCGGGTAATACGGGACTCATGATTCGCTGTCACAGCCCTTTGGGTGGGTCCAAGCGGGTCTTTTACTTTCGGCAGGACCTGTCCAATGGCGGCGTGAGGGCGGGCGGATCGTTCCTGACCTTTGTTTCCCGCCTGGGCCGCGTCCCAGCCTTCCTCAAGAGTGCCTCCTACCTCATGCACCAAGGCGACTTCTCCAACATCCGCGACTATCTCCTGCGCCACAGCAGTGCCATCGTGCAGGATCCCTCCGGTGTGCCCTATCGCGACTTCGCCCGCTACGGCTGGGATCTCTGGCTCTATGGCAATTATCGCGGCACCTTGCCCATCTTCTCGGGCTGCCAGCAGCCGGATTTGATGGATGCCTATTCCTCCGGCAGGTATCAGGTCAAACCGCTGAACTTCGGCATTGGCTACCTGATGAACCCACAGACTACCTCCCTGATGGTGGGCCGTCCAAGACGCTAGGACTCGAAAGGCAGACTTTTGGTTGACGCCAGAAAGTCCTCGGCTAGTATCGCACCCCAATTTTTTTCCCCTAGAACTCACCATGGCCACCATCTGTCAAATCACCGGCGTCGGCGTTACCCGCGGCCACCACATTCATCGCAGCGGTAAAGCCAAGAAAGAAGGCGGTATCGGTCGTCACATCACGAAGCGTGTGAAGCGCTGCATCCTGCCGAACCTGCGCAAAAAGCGCATTTTCGTTCCTGAACTCAACAAGTTCATCGACGTGAAGCTCAGCGCCCGTGCCCTCAAGACAGTTGACAAGAACGGCGCTTACGTCACGCTCAAGAAGGCTGGCCTGATCTAATCAGGCGCTTCTAACTCTCCCTTCCCAAGGCGGATCTGGCAACAGATCCGCCTTTTTCATTTTCAGTCCGTAGATGGGTGTGGCGACAGCCCGCCCGTCCATGAGCGCACGGAAAACTCCCAAAGCCCGCAAACCCACCCAGCGTGGAGTGGCGCGGTCTGGAGTTCTGGATCAGCGCGACGTCCGAAGACAACCGACTAGTGATGATGTCCTCCGAAGGAAATGCCGCTGCTGCCGGGGATCGCCACACCAGGAACGATGCCATTGGTCTGCTGGCCGAAGTAAACGGGCGCGCTGTTGTTGGCGTTCGTGTAGCCCAAGGTCGGGCTGTAACTGACTCCTGGAAAGCCGTAGAAGGTGGTACCGTTGCCCTGCGGCACATAAACGCCACCGGTGCCTGGGACGATCTTGGAGATGCCAGGATTGCTCCAACCGCTTGAGTGTGAACCGTAACCATGGCGACCCATGCCAGCATTGTTGCCCACACCGATCTGTCCCAATCCCAGCACGGGAGCCAGACTCCGCATGTAGGAGCCATTGGGCTGCTGCATGTACACCACCGGTTGCTGGGCACCGTATTGGGCTTGCGCGGCGATCATGGCTTCCGCGAGCTTGGTTTCGCGCTCGCGCTTGGCCTGCGCGGCTTCCTTGCGCGCCTCCGCATGCTCTTTTTCATAGGCATCGGCTTTGACAGCGTCATAACCCAATGAATTGCGCATGGAACTGGACAGGTCTGAGTACAGCACTTTGGCCATTCCCTTGCTGTGCGAAAACGAAACCCCGTCGGGGTCGCGCTTGAGGATTTTGCACTGCTGAAAGGTTTTTCCCTGAGTGGTTTCGATCGTGGTAGGATCGAGTGCAGACGCAGTCAGAGCGAGTCCCAACTGAATGGTGAGAGTCAGAAGCGAGAATGTTTTCATAATAATTCTGGAATTGACTCTAAAACGCGCAAAATGCCAGCATTTATTGCTTCGGATAACCGAAGCAATACCTTCAGTGGTGGTGATGGCCGCCGCCGCCAAAACCACCACCGAAACCACCACCGATATGAATGCCGTGGCCGATGCTGATCCCAGAATACCCACCGTAGTAAGGGTAGCCCCCGTATGAATAACCGCCGTAGTACGGGTAGCTGCCATACGAGTAGCCGCCGTAACTGGGGTAGCCATAGCCGGAATAATATCCTCCGCCGTACCCGTAGCCACCGTACCCGTAGCCACCGTACCCGTAGCCACCGTACCCGTAGCCACCGTACCCTGAATAACTGCGGCGGCCATACCCACCCACGGCCGGACCAATGATGGGAGAGCCTACCCACGCAGGGGTTTGCGCCCCTGTGATTGTTGACGGTGTGGTCGCGATCCGGCTGGCGGTAGCCAGATAGCTGGCCTCGGCCATCCGCGCCTCCATCAGGCGCTCCTGCATGACGATCTCCTGCTGTCGCTGGCGTTCTTCTTCCGCTTTACGCAAAGCGGCCTGTTCCTTTTGATATTCGGCCTCCACCTTCGGGTCATAGCGGAATTCCGTGCGCAGAGTCTCCGGCAGGTCGGCGAACGCGATTTTTGCCGCGCCATTCCGGTGCGCGAAGCTGACCCCATCGGGATAGATGCGCATGACCTGGCAGTCGTAATAGGTCTTGCCCTCACGGGTCGTGATGCTGCCGTAGTTCTTCGGGGCAGCGCTGGCTGGAGCCAAGCTAAGCAGCAGGGCGGTGAGCAGAAGTGATCGTTTCATGAGAAAACTCCAAAGGGTGATGTCCATTCAGACAACGGCGGCAGGGCCGTCGTTGCATCGAATTAAACGTCAAATCTCAAAAAACATTCACCAATTAACTCAGGCCATCGGACAACTGAGCCAGAAAGTGGTCGTGTTGTTCTCTGAGGCCACGCCGAGCTGGATGTTCATTTGATGACTCAGCATCGCGGCAATCGTCAGCCCGAGGCCGAGGTGATTGCTGTTCTTGGAACCATGAAAGGGGCGGAAAACCTCCTGGATCTTCTCTGGGACGATCTGGGAGCCAGTGTTGCTCACCAGAATGTCCACGCGGCGCTGTTCAGCGGGGGTGATCGTGCCGGGGCCACAGATTTTCAGGGCGCAGCGGCCACCACCCTTGGCGGCGGCTTCAGCGGCGTTTTTCAGCAACTCGGTCAGAATGTCTTTAAACTTCGTCGGATCTACGAGGATCGGCGGCAGGCCTGCCTGCACATCGGCTTCGAGCTGCACACCTTCCCGTTGAAACGGCTCCATGACCGCGCCTTCGATGACGGGGAGGTATTCATTCAAACCGAGGGACTGCGGGGTGATTTTGGCACAGCCGCCAGCGGAGCGAATGCGCTCACTCAGATTGGTCACGCCCACGGAAGCTTCGCGGATGTGCTGCATGTTCTCGCTCACGCCCGGATCAAGGTCATCCGTCATCAAAATCAGGCTGCTAAAGCCCTGGATCACCGCCAGCAGGTTGTTCAGCTTGTGCGTCAGTCCGCGCAGCAGTTCCTGGTGGAAGCCTTCACTGTGTTCTTGGCCGAGATTCAGGGAGGTAGGGAAATAAAACTGCATGGCGAGGGGGTGCGTGGACAGGCCGGAGTAATGCAGTCGGGCAGGGGCGGTGTAAACGCGAATTTGGCGACTTCTTCTATGCGGGGTGACTAAAAACTGGCATCCGCAGCGGCATCTCGCCACTGTCCTACTTCATGGCCCTCCTCGAAGTACGACATCTCACCAAGCGCTGGCCCACCGGGCGGCTGGCGCTCGATGACGTGGGCTTTGAAGTGCGCGAGGGCGAAATCCTCGGCCTGCTCGGTCACAATGGTGCCGGCAAAAGCACCATCATGGGCATCACGCTCGGCATGGTGCGGCCTGATGTGGGAGAGGTGCGCATCGGCGGCCGCAGCGTGCAGGCCAATCGCGGCGCGGCGCTCCAGCAGATCGGCGCGATCTATGAAGCCGCTGTGTTCTACGACTACCTCAGCGGCTGGCAAAACCTGCGCGTGCTCTGCTCCCTCTCCGGCTGGTGGGACGAGGCGGAGGTGAAACGTGTCGTGCAGATGGTCAATCTCAACCGCGCCATCCAGCAGAAAACCTCCACCTACAGCCACGGCATGCGCCAGCGCCTCGCCTTGGCGCAGGCCCTGCTGCCGCAGCCCAAGATCCTCCTGCTCGACGAACCCACAGACGGCCTCGATCCCGAAGGCATCCGCGAGTTTCGCGAACTCATCCTGCACCTGCGCAAGCACCATGGCATGACCATCATGCTCAACTCGCATCTCCTCGGCGAAGTCGAGCAGATGTGCGACCGCTGCGTCATTTTGAAAGACGGCAAAAAAGTCTTTGAAGGCCCCGTGCCTCAGCAGGAAAAATCCCGCCGCATGTTTCAGCTCGAAACCAATGACATCGGCCTCGCGCGTGAAGTCCTCGACCGCGCCGGTGCTACCATGGACAAGCACGGCATCGTCGAAGTGCCGCTCCACATGGAGCCGCACGAACTCGTCGCCGCGCTGGTGAACGGCAGGGTACAGGTCAGCGCCTGGCAGCCGCATCGCCGCACGCTGGAAGAACTTTACATGGGTCTGTCTTCCCGATCATGACTCTCTTCCTCCAGCAGTGGTATGGCGAGCTGTTGAAGCTCTTTTCCCGCAGGCGTACTTACATCGGCTTCGGTGCCTTTGTGGCGCTGGAGTTGATCATCCTGCTGCTCATCAAAAAGTTCGGCATGGGGCCGATCCAGAAAGCCATCGTCGGTTCGGGGCAGAGCTTTGAGTATTATTTCTCCGCGCTCACCGTGGCCAGCACCATCATGGGGTTCGCGATTTTTTTGCTGGGTGCCCTGTTTCTCAGCCTCGTCGCCGGCGACATTGTCGCCAAAGAAGGTGAGGACGGTCATATGCGCCTGCTACTGGCCCGGCCCATCAGCCGTTTCCGTCTCTTGCTGCTCAAATACCTCACCTGCACCGGTTACGCCTTCTTGCTGGTGCAGTTTTTCGCCTGGACATCGTTTTTGCTGGGCCTCACGCTGCGCGGCTGGGGCGGCGGCTACTTCGCCATCGTGCCTGAAATTTCCGTCGTCGCGTTTTATGACTGGGGGCCGGGTTTGCAACGTTACGCGCTGAGTTCGCTCTATCTCGGCCTGAGCATGACGCTGATCAGCAGCATCGCGTTTTTTCTCTCCTGCTTTCGCATCAAACCAGCCACCGCCACCATCGGCGCACTGACCTACATCCTGGTGGACTTCATCATGCGCACCAGCGGCTTCATGGAGAACTATCAGTACCTGCTGCTGACGAAGCACATGGCCTCCTGGGGCCGCATTCTCGCGGAAAATATCGACTGGCCGCTGATCTGGCGTGGCTACGCCGTGGTCTTTGCCGTAAACATAACATTATTCACCTTGGGCTACGCCGTGTTTGAATCCAGAGACCTGAAATCATGAACGTCATCAACAACATCCGCCAGCTTCGTTCCTGGAGCACCATCAACAAAGGCACGCGCTGCGTCCTCGTGCCCACCATGGGTGCTTTGCACGAAGGCCACGCCGCACTCATCCGCGCCGCGCGTGAGATCGCTGGCCAAAATGGCAACGTCGCCGTCAGCATCTTCGTCAATCCGCTTCAGTTCGGCCCCGGCGAAGACTTCAGCAAATACCCGCGCACCCTCATCGAGGACCTCGGCATCTGCCGTGACAACGGCGCGGACATGATCTTCGCACCGAAGGCCGAGGAACTCTATCCGACGGATCGCAGCATCTTGCTGCAAGAGACCAGCCTATCGCAGTTGCTCTGTGGTGCCAGCCGCCCGGGCCACTTTGAAGGCGTCTGCACCATCGTCGCCAAGTTGTTCAACCTCGTGCAGTGCGACGACGCCGTGTTTGGCAAAAAAGACTATCAGCAGTTCGCCATCATCCGCCGGCTGGTGCGTGATCTCGATTTCAATGTGGTGCTGCATGCCATCGACACCATGCGCGAAGAGGACGGCCTAGCCATGAGCAGCCGCAACCGCTACCTGAGCCCTGAAGAACGCGCAGAGGCCCCCGCACTCCGTGCCGCCCTAGTGGCCGCGCGCACTTCCTGGAAAAACGGCGAGCGTGATCCTAAAGCTCTCGAACGGCTGATCACCCAGCAGATTCAGGAAAAAGCTCCGTCAGGCCGCATCGACTACGTGGCCGCTGCGGATGCCACGACCTTGCAGCCGGTGTCCGCCACCACCGAGCTGGTGGTCATTGCCGTCGCCGTCTTTTTCGGCACCACCCGTCTCATCGACAACATCGAGCTGAAGTAACTGGGACATTCTTGTCCCTTCATAAATAAGTAAGTCGAACACAACAGCTCAGATCTGATTCCAATCCTCATCTCTGCGGTCTTCTAATCTCTCGCGGTGTAGCTCTCCCCTTCTGCATCCTCCTTGTCCGTCATCCCCCCCTTCGACGCTCCGCTCCATGTCCGAAACCCACTCCAGCCACACCGTCGAAGGTTACGACCTTGAAGTCGTCCGGCGCGTCTGGAGCCTGGCGCAGGTCATTCCGGGTAACGACCCCGAGGTCTGGCGCAAAGACGAATTCGGTGCCTGGCTGCATCGCGCCGATTATCGGAACCGCCACTCCGACTACGGCTGGGAGATCGCCGATTACGGCTACAGCCGTCGCAGCATGGGCCTCGCTTCATTGCGGCCCATGCAGTGGCAGAATTATCTCGACTTCATGGTCGCCGCCCGCAATCAGGCCGTCGTCACCGCCGACGGCCTGCGCAACTCCCGGCGGCTGCTCTGAACGAGCGAAGCGTCCCTGGGGCGCGGCACTTCGATGCCGCTCTGGAAACGTTTCTAGAACACAACAGGTAAGCGAAGTCGCCGATGAACCCTCCTCGCCACCGGGCAATGTGACGAGACCTTTGAAAGCGGGTCTATATTCAATTTCCGAAACTGGCGTCCAGGCAGAGTTCAGATAGCAGAGAGGGTAGAGTACACGTTCAATCTCTGCCCCCTCTGCCTCTTTGCCCCTCTGCGGCAAATCGAACGTCCCTAAGCTCACCCTGCCATAAATGAGTTTTGCAGACCACTAGATCCGCTCCGGTTCTGAGTACGTAGTTCGGGGTTCGCTTCGCGGCAACGCAGCAGCCCGTCTGGATCACGAAAGTCTGCCTTCAAACTCTCGTTCATGCAGAAGCACATGTTTCGTTTCGCCTTCATCACGCTGCTCACCGCAGCCACCGTCCACGCCGCAGGCACTGACTTCTCCAAGGACGTCTATCCCGTCCTCCAGCGTGCCTGCTTTGAGTGCCACGGCCCCGAAAAACACAAAGGCGACCTCCGCCTCGACATCGCATCCCCTCAGCACCTCAAAATCGGGACCGATCTCCTTCGTCGCGTCGCATTGCCCAAGGAAGACAAAGACTCAATGCCCAAGCGCGGTGACCGCCTCACCACCGCCGAAATCGACCATCTGCGCGACTGGATCAGCGCCGGTGCCCACTGGCCCGACAAACTCGAAGCCCTCAAGCACTGGAGCTATCTCCCGCCGCAGCGTCCCGCCTTGCCCGCCGTGCAAAACCAGGCATGGCCCAAGAACGAAATCGACCGCTTCATCCTCGCCAAACTTGAAGCCAATAAACTCACGCCATCGCCCCCCGCCGCTCCTGAAATCCTCATCCGCCGTCTCTCCCTCGACCTCACCGGCCTCCCACCCACTCCCGCCGAAGTCGCTTCCTTCGCCAACGAATGCCGCTCCGGTTCGACATTCGACATTCGACATTCGTCATTGGAAAAGCTGGTGGACCGTCTCCTCACCTCCCAGCAATTCGGCGTCCGCTGGGCACGCCCTTGGCTTGATCTCGCCCGCTATGCGGACTCTCACGGTTTTCAGCGCGATGACCTCCGCGAAGTCTGGGCCTGGCGCGACTGGGTGGTAAACGCGCTCAACGCCAACATGCCCTTTGATCAGTTCACCCTTGAGCAGATCGCCGGCGACCTGCTGCCCAATGCCACGCCCGAGCAGATCATCGCCACTGGCTTTCATCGCTGCACCCCCACCAATGTCGAAGCGGGTACCGAGCCTGAGGAAAGCCGGATCAACCAGGTCATCGACCGCGTCAACACCACGGGCGCCGTCTGGCTCGGTACCACGCTGGAGTGTGCTCAGTGCCACAACCACAAATACGACCCCATCAGCCAGCGCGACTACTACTCACTCCTCGCTTACTACAACAACACCGAGAAAGAGGCCGAGCGCACCAATCCTGCGACGCCCGGCTCTATTCAGTTCAAAGGCTCGCCGTTTAAAATCAGCGACCCCGGCGGTGATGCGCAGCGTGAGCAACTTGCTGCCCAAATAAAAACACTGAATGCCCAGCTCGCCGCTCGTCAAAAGCAGCTCGCTACCGCCGGTACTTCGGTTGCATCACCCTCCGACAAAAGCGCCTCATCAAGCGCCGTCAAAGCCCTCAAACCCACCGCCTTCATCACCGAGAGCGATGCCGAGTCCGAACTCCAGCCCGACGGCAGCCTCCTTCTCACCGGTCCTGTCCCTGACAAAGACACCTACACCTTCGAAACCGAACTCAGTGCCGGAGAACTCAGCGGCCTGATGCTCGAAACCCTCACCCACGCCTCCATCCCTGGTGATGGCCCCGGCCGCGGCGCTGCCAATCGCCCCAACTTCGTGCTCCACTCCTTCGACTGCACGCTCACCACGCCTGATGGCAAAACGCAGCCGCTAACCTTCAAGGCCGCCTACGCCGATTATTCACAGAAAAACTTCGAAGTCACCAGCCTGATCACCAAGACCGGCAAAAGCGCATGGGCCATCGGCCAGCGCTTTCACGAACCGCACTGGGCGGCGTTTGAACTCAAGCAACCGGTAGCAGTCGCCCCCGGCACCAAGCTCAGCATTCACATGGCGCAAAATTTCGGCAACGGCCTCGTCATCGGTTGCCTGCGCATCTCCAGCATCACCGGCAATGTCGCCGCCTGCCTGCCTGAGGTGGAAGAGCCTGCTCCCGTTGCCCAAAAGGAACGCAAGGGCAAAGCCGCACCAGCACCCGTTTCCAAAGATCCCGAACTCGCCAAGCTCGAAAAGCAGAGAACCGCCCTGCAAAAGCAGCTCACCGCACTCGCAGCCCCCACCACCGAGATCATGCGCGAACTGCCGCAGCCACGCATGAGCGCCATTTTCAAACGCGGCGTTTACACCGATCCCGCCGACCCCGTCACCGCCGCTGTCCCTGCCATCTTCAACACCCAGCTCAGCGGCCCGCCAAACCGCATCACCCTCGGCAAATGGCTCGCCAGCCGCGACAACCCGCTCGTCGCCCGTGTCACCGTCAACCGCTGGTGGGCCGAGCTCTTTGGCCACGGCATCGTCAGCACCCTCGAAGATTTCGGCATCAAAGGCGCAGCCCCCAGCCATCCCGAACTCCTCGACTGGCTCGCCACCGAGTTCATGGACAGCGGCTGGAACATGAAACACCTCCTCAAAAAAATCGTCCTCAGCGCCACCTACCAGCAGAGCTCCAGTGCCGCGACCGGCCTGGCCCAGCAGACCGATCCGCAGAACACACTCCTCTGGCACGGCCCCCGCTTCCGCCTCGATGCCGAAGCCATCCGCGACAACGCCCTCGCCATCGCTGGCCTCCTCAATCTCAAACAAGGCGGCACCCCCATCCGCCCACCACAACCCGACGGCCTCTGGCAGAAAGTCGGCGGCCAGCAGTACAACTACGTCGTCAGCCCCGGAGCCGAGCAGTACCGCCGCGGCCTCTACGTCGTGCTCAAACGCGGATCACCCTATCCCAGCTTCATGAATTTCGACGCCAGCGCCCGCATGGCCTGCGTGGTGCGCCGCTCCCACAGCAACACCCCGCTCCAGGCCCTCACCCTCCTCAATGATCCCGTTTACGTCGGTACCACCCAGGCCTTCGCCAAACGCATCGTCACCGAAGCACCCAGCACCGACCTCGACTCCCGCCTCCAGCACGCCTTCCGCCTCGCGCTGGCGCGCTCCGCACAGCCGCACGAACTCGCCGTCCTCAAAACTCTCTGGGAAACCCAGTTCGAATCCGCCAAAGCCGACGCCAAAGCCACCAACGAACTCAGCACCGGCGTAGCACTCCCCAAAAATCTCCCTCCCGCTGAATTCGCCGCCTGGTATGCCGTCGGCAGCGCCATCCTCAATCTCGACGAGTGCATCACCAAAGGCTGACCCTCATGGGTTGCCCATTGAGTAAACTTGTTCCCGCCTAGCGCCACGCTCCACTCGCAGGTTGGGAGTGTTTGGCGGCCAGTTCATTCCAAGGCTCCACGGCCTCCTTCGCCAAACCGCCCGACCACGGGCGCGTTCTCACGCCGTTGCGCCCGCCCCACACGGAGAGCCCCGACGCCCTTTCTGTCCTTTCTGTCCTTCCACAGAACATCACAGCCCTCGCCCCCCTCCACCCACAAACCCCGGGCGTGACACACCTTTCATCAAGAATCGGCTGGTGATGGCGTTGTTTGTGCGACTACTTTACCGCTGCAATGTCTCCCAATGCACCGACATCCTGCCCGCACTGCTCCTCGGATGAGGCGCAGCCCGCCGCTGCTGTGAAAGAAAGCCTGCCACCGGCCGCCTACATCTGCCCGATGTGCGAAGGCGTGCGCTCTGACAAACCCGGTGCCTGTCCGCAGTGCGGCATGGCTTTGGAGAAGAATCCGCTCGCACAGCGCAACGAACCCGAATGCTGCGGCGACGGTGGTGACGATGAAGTGCAGGATCTCTGGTGGCGCGTGCGCTGGAGCGCTGCGATGACCGCTCCCGTCGTCCTCCTTTCCATGGGCATGGACCTCCCGTTCATTCGCGACATCCACCCTGAAGCCTCTGGTTGGATGCAGTTCGTGTGGGCCACACCCGTGGTGTTCTGGGTCGGCTGGCCGCTGCTGGTGCGCTTTGCCAATTCACTGCGCACCCTGCGCTTCAACATGTTCACGCTCATCGGCCTCGGCGTGCTCGCAGCGTGGGTGTACAGTACTTATGCCGCCTTTTTTCCTCCCCCCACAATGGTTGTTGGAATTGGCGGCTCCGATTTTCATGCCGGGCGGTTGCCTTTCTACTTTGAAAGCGCCGCCGTCATCACCGTGCTCGTTCTGATCGGACAACTGCTCGAACTGCGTGCCCGCAAGGCCACCGGCTCCGCGATTCGTGCTTTGATGAACCTCGCTCCGAAAACCGCGCTGCTCGTGCGCAATGGCGAAGAGATCGAAACACCGGTGGATGACATTCAAATCGGCGATGTGCTGCGCATCAAACCCGGCGCACGCATTCCCGTCGATGGCAGCGTGACCGAAGGCAGTTCGAGCGTGGATGAGTCCATGCTCACCGGTGAATCGATGCCGCAGAAAAAAGAGGCCAATGCAGCAGTGACCGGCGGCACCGTGAATGCCAGCGGCACCTTTCTCATGCGTGCGGAGCGCGTCGGCGCGAACACCCTGCTGAGTCAGATCGTGGAAATGACCGCCAAAGCGCAGGCCAGCCGCGCCCCGGTACAGCGTTTGGCAGATCGCGTCTCCGCCTGGTTCGTTCCCGCAGTCGTCGGCATCGCTGCACTGACCTTCCTCCTCTGGTGGCAGTTCGGCCCCCAGCCCTCCTTTGCCTTTGCCGTGGTGAATGCCGTCGCGGTCTTGATCATCGCCTGCCCCTGCGCACTCGGTCTGGCCACGCCGATGGCCGTCACCGTGGGGCTGGGCCGTGGTGCGCAGCTTGGCGTGTTGATCAAGAACGCCGAGACACTGGAGCGGCTGCACGAGATCGACATCCTGATGCTCGACAAAACCGGCACGCTGACCGAGGGCAAACCTTCGGTAACGGAAGTTTTTCCGCTGCCAGGTCTCTCGGGCCGCGATCTGCTCGCCTGCGCCGCAGCGGTCGAGTCGATGAGCGAACACCCGCTCGCCACCGCCATCGTGAATGCCGCGAAGGAGCGCAACATCCCCATTGCCACCGTCACGGATTTTCAGTCCATCATCGGCAGCGGCGTGCTGGGGAATGTCGGCGAAAGCGAGGTCTTCATCGGTCAGGAGGCCTTCTTGAAGAAGAATGGCGTCTTTATCAGCGCCGAATGCCACGCCCATTCGATGAAAATGCAGGCAGAGGGTTGCACCGTCGTGGTCGTCGTGCTCAATGAAAAACCGCTCGGCCTCATCGCCATCAAAGACAAGATCAAGGAATCTGCCCCCGCCGCCATCACCGCGCTGCACGCACTCGGTTTGAAATTGCAGATGATCACCGGGGACGCGCTCACCACCGCGCAACGCGTCGCGAAAGATTTGAACATCGACGAAGTCGCCGCCGAGGTCTCGCCGAAGGAAAAGCTGCTGCACGTCTATCAGGCACGGGGCAAAGACCGCCATGTGGCCTTTGCTGGCGACGGCATCAATGACGCCCCCGCCCTTGCTGCCGCCGATGTCGGCATTGCCATGGGCAGCGGTACCGACGTCGCGATTCAAAGCGCCCCCGTCACACTGGTGAAGGGAGATCTCCGTGCCTTGCATCAGGCCTTCGCCCTGAGCCATGCCACCATGAAGATCATTCGCCAGAACCTCATGTTTGCATTCTTGTACAACGGCCTCGGCATCCCCCTCGCCGCCGGCATCCTCTATCCCTTCACCGGCTGGCTCCTCAATCCCATGATCGCGAGTGTGGCGATGTCTCTGAGCAGTGTCTCGGTGATTTTGAACAGCCTGCGGCTGCGGCGGTTCAAGTGATATGGTGGCGATAGTTTTCTGCCCTGCTGGCATCACAAGGCTTGCCCGTAGCCTCGTTATCTGAAACATTGCCCACGTAATCTATTTTTCTCCCGTGAACCCTGATCCGGCCAATCCAGCACCACCCTCTTCGGCAGACAAGGATGCGAAGTTCATGCCGACCGAAGAGACACCGACAGGAATGGTCACCCTCGGGCCGGAGGACGTGACGATTGCGATTCCCAATCTCAAGCCGCCCACCACGCAGGTGAGTGCCAGTCCTCCTGCCGAAGAAACGCCCACGGGCAATGTCACGCTGGGGCCCGAGGACCAAACCATCGCCATCCCGACTCCGAACCGCAGCCTGCCAGCGGCCACGATGGGTGCAGGCCGTCCCGCTCCGCAATTTGACACCGGCAACCTCACCCTGGGACCCGAAGATCAAACGATTGCGATCCCAACCAGCAAGCCGGTGACGCTGCCTGGTGCCGCTACCATGCCCGGTGCCTCAACAATGCCAAGCCACGGTGGGCTGCCTGCCGCCACGGCCAGTTCGATGGCTTCCATGGGCACCACCTCGAAGCCGAGATCGCACATGGAGTCGCTCACCGGCAACGACGGCTGGATCGGTGACCGCTACCGTCTGCTCGACAAGCTGGGCGAAGGCGGCTTCGGTGTCGTCTATCGCGCCGAGCAGGTGAAGCCCATCCATCGCATCGTGGCGATCAAGATTGTGAAGGCGGGCGTCACCTCAGCGGACATCCTGGGCCGTTTCGCCATCGAGCAGCGCACGCTCGCCATCATGGAGCATCCGAACATCGCGCGCATTCTGGATGCGGGTCAGACCGACATCGGCGCGCCTTATTTCGTGATGGAAATGGTCAAGGGCCGCTCCATCACCAGCTACTGCAAGCAGAATGACCTCAATCTGCGCCAGCGTCTCGCCTTGTTCATCCCGGTCTGCCGCGCGGTGAATCACGCCCACCAAAAGGGGATCATTCATCGCGACATCAAGCCCGGTAACATCATGGTGATGGACGAGGCCGGCAAGGCAGTGCCCAAGGTCATCGACTTCGGCATCGCCAAGGTCATGGAAGGCGAAGGCTCGGGCCACACCATCGCCACCGGGGTCGATCAACTCGTCGGCACCCCGGGCTACATCAGCCCGGAGCAGATCGAAAACGGTAGCTCGCATGTCGATACCCGCTCGGACGTGTATGCGCTCGGCGGCGTCTTCTTTGAGCTGCTCTGCGGCCGCGCCCTCATCACCCCCGCTGACGTTGCCTCAAAGCCCATTCATGTGCTGCTGCGCGATCTGGCGGAGAAAGATCCCCCCAAGCCCTCCAGCATCGAGCCAACCGTGCAGGGCGATCTCGACTGGATCACACTCAAAGCGCTCGAACGTGATCCTGACCGCCGCTACGGCAGTGCGGATGATCTGGCCGACGACATCACGCGCTACCTGAGCTACGAGCCCATCACCGCACGCCCGCCAAGCCGACGTTATCTCATCACGAAGTTTGTCCGCCGTCATCGTGTCGGCGTTTCCGCTGCCATCGCCATCTCCCTCGCCGTGTTGATCGGCGGCATCACCAGCACCGCCTTGTACTTCGAAGCGGAACGCAACCGCATCGAAGCCGAGCATGGCCGGGAGGACCTGCGCCGCTCCTACAGCCGCTCTGACGAGCAGATGGCACGGCAGTTCACCGAGCTAGGTCAGTACAACGATGCCGTCGCCTACCTGACGCGCTCTTTGCGCACGGACCCCGCGAACGAACTCTCCTCTACCAACCTGCTCTCCCTGCTGGCCAACGTTCACCTCATTCGTCCCGACACCGCGCCACTGGCATTGCCTGAAGGAGCCACGGAAGCCGCCAAGGTCGCCGTCAGTCGTGAAGCCAACCGCGTGGTAGCAGCCTGCTTCATCAAGACCAAAGCCGTGGCGGCTCCCGTGCAGGCACCCGCCAGCCGCCGTGAAATCATTTCCATCTGGAACATGACAACCGGGGAGCGCACCGATCATCCAGTGCCCGCCGGGGTGGAGATCACCAGCCTCGACGTCACGCCCGATGGCCAGCAGGCCGTGATCGCGCGTGAAGATGGCAACGTGGAACTCTGGACGCTCAAAGACGGCAAGCGCCGCACCCTGCAGCCGCGCATGCCCAACCTCGTCACCTGCATCGCCTTCTCCGGCAACGGCACCAAACTGCTCGCAGGCAGTGAAGTCGATCCCAACGGCATGGGCACCATTCATCTCTGGGATCTGCGCCAGCCGCAGGAATCCGCCGTGGTGATGAAACAAAAAGGCGTCGTCAGCGAAATCGCCGTGGATAACGACGGCGTCTTTGCCGCCTCCATTTTCAGCGGCGACCCCATCAACCCGCAGGGTGCCGATGGCGCGGCCACCACCTGGGATCTCCGCCTCGGCCAGGCCGTGGGCGATCCCATCGAGGTGGACAAAGGGCTGCTGCATGTCGCCATCGAGCCTGTGCATGAACTCATCGCGCTCGGCATGAACAAAGGCGAAGTCTTCGTCGGCAACTTCCGCAACGGCGGCGAGGTGCTCCCACCCATCACGCATCCCTCCTCTGTGACTTCGCTGGCCTTCAGCGCCGATGGCCGCTCCCTCGTCGTCGGTGACGGCGGTGGTTACGTCCACATCTGGAATCTCAGCGACGGCAAGCTCCGCTTTCCCACGCGCCAGCATGATGGCGAAATCATCAAAGCCATGCCTGCGGCGGACACCAGCCTCATCGCCACCGTTTCAAGACACGGCGATGTCAGCGTGTTCGACATTCAAACCGGAGCGCTGCTCTCCTCCCACATCGACCACACCGTCAAAGATGCCAAATTCACCCGCGACGGTTCCTTGCTCGTACTGGCTCCTGGCGGCATCCCCTTCGTGCAGGTCTGGGACATTCACGAGCGCATGTCAGGGCGTAAATTCGTCGATGTCCTCGACAAAAATCTGATCACTCGCATCAAGGGGCCGGACAATTCGCCCGAGCAGTTGCGCTATTCCGAGGCAGGCGGTGCCAATCGCCAGAAGTCCATGTACGCCGCCGCCGATCCCGACGGCACGGTGTTCATTTATGACGCCAAAACGCTCAAGCCCATCGGCAAGCCCTTCCATCATCCGCCAGCGGTGGGTGCCGTGACCCTGACCCAGGATGAAAAGCATCTCATCACCTCCGGGCGTGATCGCGCCGTGCGCGTCTGGGACATCGCCACTCGCGAAAACATCGTCACCATGCAGCATCATTCCTATGTGCCCGTGATCGCCCTCAGCCCCGATGACAAGCGCCTCGTCACCGTCACGGACGAAGGCGAGCTGCGCGTCTGGGAACTGCGCACGGGAGACTGCCTCACGCCCGCCATTCGCGATACCCCCCGCAGCAGCAGCGACGAGGAGGGCATCGTCGTCGCCCGCGTGTCAGATGACGGTAGCCAGGTGCTCTTCCGCGTCTCCGGTCACGGCTTCTTCAGCGCCGCCATGCCGCCCAAGGGAGCCGTGCTGCCCGAGTGGTTTCTCAAACTCGCCGAAGGTCTCGCCCGCCGTCACCTCACCCCAGAGGGCAACCTCAAGGACGTGTCGCTGGAGGACTTCCAGGCCGCCGCCGCCGCCGTCCCCAAAAAGTCCGCCCCAGGCGAAGAAACCGCCGTGCAGTGGACCGGCTGGCTCCTCGACAGCGCCACCTCGCGCCCGCTGTCTCCCTTCGAGCATCAAACCTTTGACGAATACCTCCGCTCTCTCAAAGAGCAGGGATCACCCGCCGCCGCCCGCGAACTCCTCCGCTACCGCCCCCAAGACCGCGAAGCCGCCGCCCGCGCCAAGCTCCTCGTCCCCGCTCTCCCAAAGTAGCCCCTCCCCCAAGGCGACGGGGTCTCCCGACCCCGTCGTCCCCAACAACGCCCACCCAGCGCGGCGTAGCCCGCACTCTCCGAGTGCGGCTTCCGGGCCGTAAGATGGGTGTGGCGATAGCCCTGGTCTTTATACACTTTTTTCGCACGGAATTGTTGTTTTGGATTTCGGAAGGCTGCTTGGGTCGAAAACCGCGCGGCGACATTTGTTTTGTCGCAATGGAGGTGTCAAGCCTCGCGGCTTG
>CAINGK010000196.1 GCA_903848465.1 uncultured Verrucomicrobiota bacterium | reverse complement strand
TGCACGCCTTGTTCATCGCCAGCCCCGTGTGCTGCCGGTCAGCTCGGGCCTCACCTCGCGGCACCCAGATCGCCGCTCGTTCCTACCTCTACCAACGCACCGTGAAAAAAGCTGTCTTCTAAACTAAATGGCAGTGGGGCTGGGGTGAGGGGGCAACGGAAGCCCTTCGCCAGCATGGAACGGCCCCTCCCTTACCTCTCCCCAAGGGCTATAAAATCATTTAAGACACTCTGATAAACGTTTCAATGCGCGCCCCCGCCCTCATCGCCACAGCTGACGAAGCCATCGCCGCCATTCCGAGCGGTGCCACGGTCGCCGTGAGTGGTTTCGTCGGTTCAGGACATCCCGAAATGCTCACACTGGCTCTGGAGCGGCGCTTCTTGCAAACCGGCACCCCCACCGACCTCACCCTCTACTACTGCGCCGGCCAGGGCGACCGCATTGAGCGCGGCATGGGCCGGCTAGCCCATCGTGGCTTGCTCAAACGCATCGTCGGCGGGCACTGGAACCTCGCGCCGAAGCTCGGGGCCATGGCCTTGGCCAACGAAGTCGAGGCCTACAACCTGCCGCAGGGAGTGCTGAGCGTGCTGACACGCGAGATCGCAGCGAAACGTCCCGGCTTGTTCACGCAGGTCGGGCTGAACACCTTCATCGACCCCATTCATGGCGGCGGCATGCTCAACGCCCGCACCACCGAACCGCTCGTCGAGCGCATCGAACTCGATGGCCAGATCTGGCTGCGCTACAAACCCATGCCAATCCACGTGGCCCTCATTCGCGCCACCTATGCCGATGCACGCGGCAATCTGAGCATGGACTGCGAAGGCATCATCAGTGAGGTCTTGCCCATGTCACAGGCGGCGAAAAATCATGGTGGCATCGTCATCGCCCAGGTCGAAAGCATCGTCGATCAACTGCCCGATCCCAAGTCGGTTCGTGTGCCCGGCCTCCTCGTTGATTACATCGTCACCTCCGGTGGCATGCATCATGATCAGACCTTTGGCGAAGTGTTCAACGAGGACTTCGTCGTCACCAGCGACGGCTCCTTCACCCTGCCCCCAATGCCAGAGTGCGAACGCAAACGCATCGGCGCGCGCGCGCTGCGGGAAGTGCGTAGCGGCGACATCGTGAATCTCGGCATCGGGCTGCCAGAGGCCGTGGCCATGGTCGCTGCGGAAACCGGCCGCCTGAGTGAATTCACGCTCACCGTCGAAAGCGGTCCCACCGGCGGCGTGCCCGCTTCCGGACTCAGCTTTGGCTGCAGCCACTTCCCCGAAGCTATCATCGACCAGCCTTCCCAGTTCGACTACTACGACGGCGGCGGGCTCGACATCGCCGTGCTCGGTGCCGTCGAAGTCGATGCCGCAGGCAGTGTGAACGTGGCCAGCTTCGCAGGTCGCTTCGCCGGTGTGGGTGGCTTCGTCAACATCGCCCAATGCGCACGCCGCCTAGTTTTCTGTTGCACCTTTCAGGCAAAGGGAAACGCCAAGTTTGTGAATCACATCCAGCACGTCTGCTTCCACGGCCCTTCCGCCCTCGCCCGCGGCCAGCAGGTGCTCTATATCACTGAACGCGCCGTGTTTGAACTCACCCCCCAGGGCCTGCGCCTCATCGAAATCACTCCCGGACTCGATCTCCAAACCGACATCCTCGATCTCATGCAGTTCACTCCAATTCTCGGCATTTAGAACATTTTAAATCACATTGCTCCCGATACATCCAAGGCAGCCAAAGCCGTTCTCCCTCTCCCCGACCCCGACTTGCGCAGCCAGTTATATTCCTCTCCGGAGAGAGGGCCGGGGTGAGGGGAAAGCCATATCTCCTTCGCCAGCACGCCTCCATCGCCCACCCACACTCTAGCTCAGCCGACCACCATGAAACCCGTTTACATCATCGAAGCCAAGCGCACCCCCATCGGCCGGTTCGGCGGCGGCTTGAAAGCCCTCACCGCCGCAGAACTCGGTCACGCACTCGGAAATGCGATGCTTCCATCCGAACTCCGCGCACACATTCAGCAGGTCATCCTCGGCCAGGTCCTTCAAGCTGGCAGCGGCATGAATGTGGCACGTCAGATCGGCCTCAAGCTCGGCCTACCGCAGGAAGTCCCCGCCTACACGGTCAACATGGCCTGCGGCTCTTCCCTCAAAGCCGTCGCGCTCGCCGCCGATGCCATCCGCAGCGGTGAAAACGATCTCGTGCTCGCTGGCGGCGTGGAACTGATGAGCCGCGCGCCGCATTACGCCATGGATCTCCGCTGGGGCAAAAAGCTCGGCGACTCAGCCATGCAAGACGCCATGTTCGTCGATGGTCTCACCGATCCCCTGCTCAAAATCGGCATGGGCGAAACCGCCGAACGCATTGCTGACAAACACAGCATCACCCGCGCCGAACAGGATGCCTTCGCCGCCCTCAGCCAGAGCCGCGTTGCCGCCAGCCGTGCCGCCTTGAACCGCGAGATCATTCCCGCAGGGGATCTGACCGAAGACGAGCATCCGCGCGCCGACACATCGGTTGAATCCCTATCGAAACTAAAGCCAGCCTTCCGCAAAGACGGCACTGTCACTGCCGGCAATGCCTCGGGTATTAATGACGGCGCTGCCTTGGCCCTGCTCGCCAGTGAAGAGGCCGTCTCGCGTCACGGCTTGAAACCCAGGGCACGCATCATCGCCAGCGCCGCTGTCGGCTGCGATCCAGCCCTCATGGGCCTGGGCCCCGTGGGTGCCATTCGCAAAGTCTGCGCCCAAACAGGCTGGAACCTGGATGAGATCGATGCCTTCGAGATCAACGAAGCCTTCGCAGTGCAGGCGCTGGGTTGTGTCAAGGAACTCGGCCTGGACACCGCTCAACTCAATCCACGCGGCGGAGCCATCGCTCTCGGTCATCCCATCGGTGCCAGCGGTGCCCGCGTGTTGGTCACCCTGCTCCACCACCTCGAAGACCACGGCCTGCGTCGCGGCATCGCCAGCCTCTGCATCGGCGGCGGCATGGGCATCACGATGGCGGTGGAATTAGATTGAGACTTGTTCGCAGCAGGGACTCATCAGGAAAAATTCACGCTCGGCTTGCACAGCCGCATCGTATCTCCATGATGAATTCCTCCCCACATGAGCGCTGTTTTTGACTCCCTTTCGCGATTTTACGCCTCCTCCATTGGCAAGAAGATTTTGGTGGCCCTGACCGGCCTCGCATTGTTCGGCTTTGTTATTGGCCACATGATTGGCAACCTGCTGATCTTTGTCGGCAAGGATGCCATCAATGAATACGGCCACATGCTTCAGACCGCGCTGCATGGCGGCGGCGTCTGGATCGCCCGCATCGGCCTGCTGACGGCGGTGGTCATTCACATTGTGGCGACGATTTCGCTGACCCGGGCCAACCGCGCTGCACGTCTGGCCCAGTATGGTCAGCACAAGGCGCAGGTGAGCAGCAAATCCTCCCGCACCATGATCTGGAGCGGACTTACCATCCTGGCTTTCATCGTCTATCATCTCCTGCACTTCACCGTCCACGCCGGCAACGACTACGGCACCTACAAGACCACACTCGACGGCCACACGGTGCATGACGTTTATCGCATGGTCATCGCCGGCTTCTCCTGGGCCCCGGCGGTGATTTTCTACATCATCGCTATGCTGCTGCTCTCCAGCCATCTGAGTCATGGCTTCAGCAGTCTGTTCCAGACGCTCGGCGTCGCCACGGACAAGACCGAGCCGCTGTTCAAGAAACTTGGTTACGCCTTCGCGGGTCTGATCCTCGTGGGCAACTGCTCCATTCCCATCGCCATTTTCTTCTTCGGCTACGGACGCTGATTCATTCGTCATTTCGCATTCGTCATTCGGCATTCCATCGTCATGTCTCTTAATTCCAACATTCCCTCCGGCCCGATGGCCATGAAGTGGTCCACGCACAAGCAGGACTCGAAGCTCATCAATCCGAAGAACAAGCGCAAGTTCACCGTGCTCGTCGTGGGCAGCGGCCTTGCTGGCTCTTCCGCAGCAGCGACGCTTTCGGAACTCGGCTACAAGGTGAAGTGCTTCTGCTTCCAGGACAGCGCCCGTCGTGCGCACTCCATCGCAGCGCAGGGCGGCATCAACGCGGCGAAGAACTATCAGAACGACGGCGACAGCGTACACCGCCTCTTCTATGACACCGTCAAAGGCGGCGACTTCCGCGCCCGTGAGGCCAACGTGCATCGTCTCGCTGAAGTCAGCGTCAACATCATCGACCAATGCGTGGCGCAGGGCGTGCCCTTCGCCCGTGAGTACGGCGGCATGCTGGCCAATCGCTCCTTCGGCGGCGCTCAGGTGAGCCGCACCTTTTATGCGCGCGGTCAGACCGGCCAGCAGCTCCTGCTCGGTGCCTACTCAGCGCTGAACAAGGAAATCGCCGGCGGCGGCGTGCAGATGTTCCCGCGCACGGAAATGCTCGATCTGGTGACCGTGGACGGCCACGCCAAAGGCATCGTCACTCGCGACCTCGTCACGGGCAAAATCGAATCGCATGCAGGTGATGCGGTCCTCCTTTGCACCGGCGGCTACGGCAACGTCTTCTACCTTTCCACCAACGCGATGGGCTGCAACGTCACCGCGACGTGGCGCGCACACCGCAAAGGCGCGTTCTTTGCCAACCCCTGCTACACGCAGATCCACCCGACCTGCATCCCGGTCAGCGGAGAATACCAGAGCAAGCTGACGCTCATGTCCGAGTCCCTGCGCAACGACGGCCGCGTCTGGGTGCCAAAAAATGCGGCAGACTGCGGCAAGACACCGGACCAGATCCCCGAAGATGCGCGCGACTACTACCTTGAGCGCAAGTACCCCAGCTTCGGCAACCTCGCTCCGCGTGACATTTCCTCCCGCGCCGCCAAGGAAGCTTGCGATGACGGACGCGGCGTCGGCCCGGGTGGCCGCGGCGTGTATCTCGACTTCGCAGAAGCCATCGGCCAGTATGGTGCCAAGACCATCGCCGAGCGTTACGGCAACCTCTTCGACATGTATGAGCGCATCACCGGTGAAAGCGCCTACAAGCGCCCGATGCGCATCTACCCCGCCGTTCACTACACCATGGGTGGCCTCTGGGTGGACTACAACCTCATGAGCAACCTCCCCGGCCTGCACGTGCTGGGCGAAGCAAACTTCTCCGACCACGGCGCGAACCGCCTCGGTGCCAGCGCCCTCATGCAGGGCCTCGCGGACGGTTACTTCGTCATCCCGACAACCATCGCCAACTACCTCGTGAATCAGAAGCCCGGCAGCATCACCACCGAGCATCCTGAGTTCAAGAAAGCCGTCGAAAACTGCACCGCACAGACCAAGCGCTTCCTCAACATCAAAGGCAAGCGCAGCGTGGACAGCTTCCACCGCGAACTCGGCCTGCTCGTCTGGGACAAATGCGGCATGGCCCGCACCAAGGAAGGCCTCACCGAGGCCCTCAACCGCATCCCCGCGCTGCGCGAAGAATTCTGGCAGAACGTCAACGTCCCCGGCAGCGGTGACTTCACCAATCCCGAGCTCGAAAAAGCTGGCCGCGTGGCCGACTTCATGGAGTTCGCCGAACTCCTCTGCCTCGACGCCCGCCACCGCGAAGAAAGCTGCGGCGGCCACTTCCGCTCCGAGCATCAATACCCGGATGGCGAAGCCAAGCGCGACGACGAAAACTTCAGCTACGCCGCCGCCTGGGAATACACCGGCAACTTCAGTCAGCCCACGCTCAACAAAGAGCCCCTGACCTTCGATGAAGTCCACCTTGCCGTCCGCAGCTACAAATAGTGGTTTTCAGCCGTCATGACCCGCGAATCTGAGTCCGAACTGCTCCATTTCTGCGCCAGCCAGCGCAGGGAGTTCTGCGAGGATGCATGGACCAGTTTTGCCCCCATCGAAAAGCAGGAAATGGCCGCCGTCTGCCTTTTCCTCGCCGGCGTTGACTGGTTCGGACATCAGCAAGACCTCAGAAACGCTGCTCGCAAATTGCTCAATGGTGCCGAGACCACCTTTGGTGTACTCGCTCGTTCTCTCCGCTTCGACACTCCCCGGTTCGCCAACTCGCTCAAAAGGAGGCTGCGCCATGCATAGTCTTCACCCAGACCTGACCCTGGCCATGGGAGAAATGATGGACCGTATCGACGGCTACCTGCGCGAAGCAGGATATTCTAGCGAACCCGTCCAAATGTATCTCGCAGGTGGAATGGCCGTTCACTACTACTGCGGCACACGATATACGGATGACGTGGACGCCACATTCTCCCGACGGCTGATGCTGCCTTTTGAAGAGTTGGTCATCGATTACATGCGTGAGGCAGGAACTCCCTCCAGCATCTACTTCGACACCACCAACAACGACACCTTCGTCCTCCTGCATCCCAATCACCGCGAATCCTGCGTCGAGTGGGAAGGCATGGGCAATGAGCGACGTCTGATTCACCTGCTCGTCTTCTGCCCGGTCGATCTGGCAGTGTCCAAGCTCTCCAGATTTTCATCGAACGATCAGGCTGACATCCTCGCCCTGGCCCGCCAGCGTTACTTCACTACCGCTCAACTCCAAAGCCGCGCCACTGAGGCCCTCGACCATTACGTTGGCGAAACACGGTGGATTCATTTCAATCTGGCTCAGATCAGCCAGGAGATCGCCCTTGCCGCTTAATTTTTCATCCATCCAAATTCCCATGTCTCAACTCAATCTGCACCTCAAAGTCTGGCGTCAGAACGGCTCACAGCCAGGTCATTTCCAGGACATCGACGCCCCGGACATTCCCGATCATGCCTCCTTCCTGGAGATGATGGACATCATCAACGAGCGCCTCATCTCCAAGGGCGAAGATCCTGTGGCCTTTGACCATGACTGCCGTGAAGGCATCTGCGGTGCCTGCTCCATGCAGATCAATGGCGTGCCGCACGGTCCGGCGAAAGCCACCACCACCTGCCAGCTTCACATGCGCAAATTCCGCACCGGCGACACCATCTGGGTCGAGCCTTTCCGCGCGCGTGCCTTCCCAGTCCTGAAGGATCTCATGATTGATCGTGGGGCCTTTGACCGCATTCAGCAGGCCGGCGGATTCATCAGCGTGCGCACCGGTGCACCGCAGGACGCCAACGCCCTCCCCATTGGCAAGGTCGTTGCCGACGCCGCCATGGACGCCGCCGAGTGCATCGGCTGCGGTGCCTGCGTGGCCGCCTGTAAAAATGCCAGCGCCATGCTTTTCGTCTCCGCAAAAGCAGGCCAGCTCAACTCCCTTCCCCAAGGCCAGCCCGAAAAAGACCGCCGTACCCTCGGCATGGTCCGCCAGATGGACAAAGAAGGCTTCGGCAACTGCACCAACCAGTACGAGTGCGAAGCCGCCTGCCCCAAGGAGATCAGCGTCCGCTGGATCACCAAGCTCAATCGCGACTATGCCGTGGCTGCCGTCAAAGACGCCTTTGGCAACACCCGCAAAGAAGCAGGCGGCGGCGACTGAGCCGATTTACGGCTTCGGTTCCCCAGGAGGAGCAGGCTTGTCCTGCTCCGGTGGCGGACGGCGGAATCCGTCTTTACCCTCGCCTCGATCGCCGAATTTCATGAATTCCTGTCTCGCAGCTTCGCGGTAGGTATCCCGTAATTTTTTGAAGGCCTCAATGCGCTGGTCCGGCGGCAGTTCATCCAGCTTCGCCAGCGCTTGCTTAACCAGCGGCAGTTGCAAGAGCCGCTCATGAAAACGCCGTGTTTCCTCGCGCCGCTCAGGCTTTGAGATCGAGATCAACTCCGCCCCGAGCCGGACCGCCGCCATGTGCCCAAACTCAGGTGAATCCGGCTTCGGCATTTCCGGCAGACCAAGCTGATCCATCGGGAACTGCGGCTTGATCTTCTCCAGGATGCCCACGACTTCCGGGTCAATTTCCTTCAGCGCAGCATGCACCGTATTGCGCATCTCTTCATTCGCCTTCAACGCCTTGTCGCGTGATTCAATGACCTCGGGACGCTGCCAGGCCTTTTCAAAGGCGGCGCGCACTTTCAGTTTTTCGGCCTCAGAGAGCTTTTCAAAACCATCAAACCCACGCTGCCTGCCCATGCCAGGAGGACCATGGCGCTGGCCGTCACGATGCGACGGTCCATCATCCGACTTCGGCGGAGGAGGTGCAGGCTTGTCCCCTTCAGACTGAGCCACGGCAGCCGCGATGAGGGCAAATAAGAGAACCAGAGGACGCATGACGGCCAATTTCCGCCGCTGCGCTCTGTTGGCAACCTGATAGCTGGACTCGTTGTTCATTGCGGTTAATAACCCACCAGCATTGTGAAAGTTGCATTCACTTGATGCGCTCCAGTTTTAGCAATGGGGCCGCCTGGGAGGAAAACTGCGCCACATAAAGGTTTCCCTCGGCATCCACGGCCACGCCATGGGGATGAATGAAGGTCTTGTGATCGCTCTGCATCGGCCGCAGCACGCCATCCTGGTAAACCGCCGCCGGAGCACCGATGTTCGACACGATCCGATATTCGCGGTCCACGATGGAAATGAAGCCGGGGGAGTTTCTGTCCTTCGGCCATTGGTCCCCCAGATGCGGCACAATCGCGAACTCGCCGCAAAAGACGATGTCGCGCGGGTTACCACCCGGCATCGCGATTTTGTCAATGAAGTGCCCCTCCGCCGTGAAACGTTTGATTTCCTGCTGGTCGCTCATGGCGATGATGAGGCGCGTTTTTGCTGAATCCGACACATCCAAAGCCCCGCCATGCGGCCCCCAATGCTTCAATTGATTCTCCCCTTCCCCCAGATTACCGCCCCACCAGCGCAGTAGCGTGCCATCCGGCTTGTAATGAAAGATGTAGTCCTTCCCGTAGCCGTCGAACACGCAGAACTCCCCATTCGCGAAATGGATCGTCTTCGACGGCCGGTATTCATTGGCACTCGCATGCAGCTTCGCCTTTTCCGGCCATGGGTACTGCGCCAGTTCCTCGCCATCGAGCGTCAGTTTGCGCACTTCATGCAGTTGCGTGTCCGTGATGAAGAGCACTTCGCGCTCCCCTTCGCGCACGAGGCTCATCCCATGTGCCCCCGGCATACGTGCCGTCCAGTGCTTGATCAGGGTACCGGTTTTCGGGTCAAGAATAATCACATTGTTCCTGACATCATCGGTCAGAAACAGCAGCCGCCCCTGCGAATCGAGCGCCACGGCATGGCCGTTTTTCACATTCACCTGCGCCAGCGCCTCACGTCCCCAGCTAGGAACGACCCGGTAACGAAAGTCGCCTTGTCCCAGGATGTCTTCAGCATGGGAGACACCTGCGGCCAGCAGGCAGACGAAAGGCAGGAGGGCGAAACGAATCATGCAGGCATGCAATCACGCCCCCTGCCTTAACGCAAGATCAACGCACGGACGGTTTGCCAGCACCCGTATTACTGCGAGGGTGTTTCTTCCCCTGCCTCATGATCTTCCTCCTCATTGTCGTCGCTCTTTTCCTCGGTCTTGCCGTCGCCCGCTGGGCGCAGGCGCGCCATGAGTCGATGATGCTCAAAGGCTTTCGTGCCAGCGCCCCCACCGCCTACACAGGCAGCGAAATCGCCCTGATGTTTCTCAAATCCGAAGGTGTGGATGACGTGCAGATTGTCGAACACAACGCGGTCGTGACCGATTACTTCGATCCGACCCGCCGCCGCCTGTTTCTGCGCCGTGATGTCGCCGAGGGCACGACTTTGTCCTCCTGGGCCATCGCCCTGCATGAAGCAGCACATGCACTGCAAACCGGCGACAGCCTCGGCGAACTCAAATGGCGACAGAGCTGCATCCGCATGAGCCGCTACATTCCCATGGCCACTGTGTTCGCCATCATAGGACTGATGATCGCCCGCATATTAATAGCGAAGAACGCCATCCTAGTGGCAGCCGGAGTCATCACCCTGCTACTGCTGCTGAACCTCGGCAGCGTGCCGCTGGAGTTCAACGCCAACAAGCGCCTGCGCCGATTCCTAGATGAGCATCTCAAAAATCATGCCCAAGCCAGAAGCCGGCTCGATGAACTGCTCTTCTGCATGGCCATCCGAGAGGTCGGTGACACGCTGCGCTCACCACGCTATTTCTTCCTCAGCGCGCTGCCCGGCACGGGAAAGATGCGGCCGCAGTGAGATCTACCGGTATCAGTTTACAGTGAAGCCTGCAGGCAACGCCCAGGTATTCGGGCCAAAGGTGACGTTCACATCATAAGCACCCACGGCGGTTCCTGCTGGAATTACTAACTGCAGCGTAACCACGCCAGTATTGGTATCGCGGCTGAATGTCGGCGTAAGCGTGGCCGGGCCGGTGAGGGAGGTGGCGGTGGGCGAATTACTGCTGGGTGGCGCAGGCGGGTTGGTACCCAGCACCACGGTCAGCGTCACCGTAGTGCCCCGGCTGCCGCTGGAAGGAGACACACTGCTGATGGTGCCAAAGCTCGCAGCGGTGGTGGTGAAGGTCTGCTGCGCGCCGTAGGTGGTGCCGCCGGCGTTGACTGCCTTCACACGGAAGTAATACGTCGTGCCAGCCGTGAGTCCGGTGAGGCTGTAGGCCACGCTGGTGCTGGAACTGCCAGTGACCGGGGAGGGCGTGGCACTGACCGAGTTGCTGTAGGAGGTGGATGAGATGCCGTATTCAAACGTCACCGTGCTGCTGCTGGAGTTGGCATTGACCGTGCCATTGAGCGTGGCCGAAGTTCGGGCGATTGCGCTCGCCGCGCTGGTGGTGGCAGAGGGTGCAGTGAAGGTGCCTGCTGCGCTGGTGGTGAAGGTCACGTCGCTGCCATAAGTCGTGCCGTAGCTGTTGGTGGCCACCACACGGCAGTGGTAAGTCGTCGTCGCGGCCAAGCCCGTGATGGCAGCGCTCACGCTGGTGCTCGTGTTGCTGATGAGCGTGGAAGCCGAAATGGAGCTGCCGTAGCTCGTCGTGGTGCCATATTGGAAGGTCACGGTCGTGCTGATGCCATTGGCGTTCACCGAGCCATTGAGTGTGGCGGTACTGCTGCCGACCACGCTCGCGGCGCTCGTCGTGGCCGTCGGCGCGGCATAGGTGATGCCTCCGCCACCATCATAGGTGGCCAGGGCACTGCGCTGGATCGTGTAGAACCCCCTGCCATTGCTGGTGGCGTTGCTCTCGGTCACACTGGTGCTGGTGGCATTGGAGGCGGCGGGCTGGGCCGTGGCCAGGGTGCTCCAAGTAGTGAGATCTGTGGAAGCTTGGATCTGGTAACTGCCGCCCTCCACGCTGGTCCAGGAGATTGTCACGTCACCCGTGGTGGTGTTTACCGTCCCCATGCTGGCGGTTTCGACGAGATTTTCGCCGCCTTTGAAGTAGTTGGTGACGGTCTCGGTCACGCTCGTGACGGCTCCGCCAGTAGGAGAACCGTAAAACCAGCGATTGCACATGTAAGGGAACTGGGGCACGCCAGCGCTGGTGACATTGAGAAAGTAAGCCCAGGTCCCGTTGGGAAATTCCGGCGTCACGCAGTAGCGCACGTTGTATTCATTGAGATCGAAATCGACTCCCACGGTGTAATACACCCCGGAGCTTTTTTGCAGGTCTCCCAGATAGGCGTTATCCTCGATGTAACGGCCCAGTGGGTAGGTGGTGCTGACGGCAGGTCCGGCCACGGAGGTGCCGCCATTTCGCAGAGACCACGCGGGCACCGTGCGGCCTGCGGTGGTGATGTTGTCCACGCCCGTGGTGGTTCCATCGCGCAAGACGAACCCGCCGATCATGCGGCGCACACCGCTGGTGGCATCCAGCGCGCTGCTGTAGCCATAGGGTCCGTAAACTGGCAGACCATCAAACATCCAGCCGAGGATGGGAGAGTGCTTGGCAGGCGCGGCGGTATTGCCTTCGGCATAGGTCTTCGCCGTCGAGTCGTAGGTCACATTGTCGCCCAGCAGGTAACGCAGACCATAGGGGTTGGCGTGGTTGTGGTACTTGCCGGTGTTCTGCTGATGGGCGTAGCTTTTGTCGAAAGTGATGATCTCGTTCACATAAGCATCGCGGTGCCACTGGCCGGTGCCGGGGGAGGATTCGGTGCCGTTGGCATAGGAGAAGCCGTCCGTCGGATCAAAGATGGCCACCCCGTCCGTATAGTGGCCTACGGCGTCCTGCAACACCCCGCCTACAGTTAGTCCCTGCGTGCCCGTCTTGGTGGTGAGGATGGTGCTGCTGCGCGGGAAGCGGGCGATGATTTTCTGGTTTACCGGAACGTTGACGAAGAGAGCGGACTTCGCTGCATTGTCATACCATGGCCCCATGAGGTAGGTGGCCAGATCGGGCGTCTTCAAATAGACCCAACTGGTGCTGTAGTCGATCTGCTGCGGCCCCGCATACACCGGCAGTGTTTGCGCCAGGGTGTTGGGTCCGCTGGTGCGCGTCCATGTTGTTTCGGAGGTTCCTGCAGCCAGCGAGGCATCGGTCTCGGTGATGCGGGCGTACTTGCTCGAACTAGCGGTGTACCACGATGAGAGCTGAGGATCGGCGGAAGCGGTGGCGATGAGCAGAAAGAAGGCAGAAACCGTTTTCATGATGCCGCCAGTTTGCCGGACGATCATTAAACCAGGATGAAACCGGGAATATATTCTTCCGCATATTCAGCCGCAAACTTCATCGCCGCTTAATGAAGACGCGTTAATCTGTCCCCATGCGCCTCCTGATTGTGGAAGACGAACCCGACATGCTCGACACGCTGGCCGAAGCCATGCGCGGGGAAGGCTATGCCGTGGATGAGGCTGCCGATGGGGAGGACGGCCTCTTTAAAGCCCTGGAGATTGACTACGACCTCATCATCTGTGACGTGATGATGCCCGTGCATGACGGCTTTGAACTGCTGCGGCGTTTGCGCCAGGTCAAAAAGACTCCTGTGCTCATGCTGACCGCCCGCAATAAGGTGCAGGACCGCATTCAAGGTCTCGACACCGGTGCGGATGACTACCTGGCCAAGCCGGTGGACCTGAATGAACTGGCCGCCCGTGTCCGCGCGCTCATCCGCCGTGCGCATGGCAACGCCACGCCTGTCATCATCGTCGGAGAAGTGGAGATCGACACCTCCGCGCAGACGGTGAAGGTGGCAGGCCAGCCCGTGCCACTCAGGGGGCGCGAATACGCGCTGCTGGAATTTTGCGTGCAGCACCGGGGCAAGATCATCACCCGCACGCAGCTCTACGAGCACCTGCATGATGAAAACGACACGCCAATATCGAACCTCGTGGACGTGCATGTCTTCAACCTGCGCAAAAAGCTGGGGCAAGATTTCATCGTGACGCATCGCGGGAGGGGCTACAGCATCGGGTTATGAAATGGCTGCCGAACAGCATTCGTTGGCGCATTCAGCTCTGGCACGGCGTGCTGCTGCTGCTTGTGCTGGTGGTCTTTGGCGTCACGGCCTGGCGGCTGCAATACAACAACGAGATTCGAATTCTCGACGGGCGGCTGCAGTTGCTACTTTCAGAGCTTCACGTCGGCCTGGCACAAGGAGGGGATGCGGAACAGCCGCCCGAACCTCCGGACGATGTGGCGATGTTGCTGGGACTCCCGGCTATGCCCCGGCGCGTTGAGCCATCCCGCCGCACGAACTCAAATCCGTCCTTTCCTCACTATCACCGCATCTGGTGGCGGGACGGCATTGTGAAGGAGAGTGTTGGAGCCGTGCCGACAAGTCTAACACGGCCGTCAAAACGGGGTGCTGCCGTCGATCAGCGGACGCAGGAGGGATTTCGCGAAGTCTATCAGTTCACCCCGCCTGGGGAATGCCTGCTGGTCGGTGTTCCAGAGTCGGTCATTGAGGCCCAGATGCGATCTTTTGCCGTCCAAGTCGTGGGCGTCTGTACAGTCGTGTTTGCCCTTGGCATGGTGGGCGGCTGGTGGATGGCGTCACGTGCCATCGCGCCCATCCGGGACATCAGCGAAGCCGCCCAGCGCATCTCCGGCGGTCATCTGAAGGAACGCATCCCCGTAGCCGAGACAGAAAGTGAGCTAGGCCAGTTGGCCGGACTGCTCAATGACGCCTTCACCCGGCTCGACGCCGCGTTTGAGCAGCAGGCGCGCTTCACTTCGGACGCCGCGCATGAGCTGCGTACTCCGGTCTCTATCATCCTGGCGCAGACACAGCTCGCCCTGTCCAAGCCACGCAGTGTCGAAGCGCATGTCAAAACCATCGAGATGACGCGCCGCAGCGCCCAGCGGATGCAGGAGTTAATTGAATCCCTGCTGATGCTTGCCAAGGCCGATGCTGGTGCGGAAGCCGAACGGGAAGCCGTGCAACTGGACGCCTTGGGCCGCGAAAATCTGGATCACATCCGGCCGCTGGCAGAGGAGAAACGAATCACGCTGCATGACGATCTCACGCCGGCTACCTGCCGTGCCCATGCGGGTCATGTGTCGCAGATTCTGACCAATCTCCTCGGCAATGCGGTCAAATACTGCCGACCTGGAGACGAGGTGCGCATCAGCACTCATCGGCAAAATGGTCACGCTATTCTCACTGTCGCCGATACCGGTCCCGGCATCCCGGCCGAGCATCTGCCGCATCTGTTCGAACGCTTCTACCGCGCCGAAGGATCGCGCAACCGCAGCACGGGCGGTGCAGGTCTAGGCCTGGCCATCTGTAAAACGTTGGTGGAGGCGCTGGGTGGTCGCATCACCGTGGAAAGCGACTGGCAAAAAGGTACCACTTTCCAGGTGACCTTGCCAGGGTGAGTCGGGTTTACGCAAGGCCGCTCCTGCGCATGGCGTTATAAACTCATGGTTAAAATCGCCGCCCTATTCATACTCGCCACCTCATCCATGCTGCTCGCAGATACTCAAACACCGACCTCATTCAGCGGCGATTTTGTCATCAAGGTCAACTACCGCTACCTGCTGAGCAAGCCCGAGGGCTACGAGGACAGCCCGGATAAAAAATGGCCGCTGGTGGTCTTTTTGCATGGCTCCGGCGAGCGTGGCACCGATCTCGAACTGATCAAAAAGCATGGACCGCCGAAGCTGCTGGCTGCGGGGCAGAAGTTCCCAGCCATCATCGCCAGCCTGCAATGCGAACCCAACAACCTGTGGAATCCGCATGGCGTCCAAGCAGTCACCGAACATTTGATCAAAACGCTGCATGTTGATCCCAAGCGCGTCTATCTCACCGGCATCAGCATGGGAGGCTTCGGCACTTGGGAGACCGCGTTTGAGTATCCCGAAACTTATGCCGCAATCGCACCCATCTGTGGTGGAGCCGGTGTACGCTGGGTGACGGCCCAACGCCTCAAGCACATGCCCTGCTGGATCTTTCACGGCGACAAAGACGGCGCGGTTCCGATCGAGAACAGCCAGAAGATTTACGATGCTTTGAAAAAGATCGACGCACCGGTCAAATTCACCATTTACCCCGGTGTCGGTCATGATTCATGGACTCAGACCTATGCCAATCCAGAGTTCTGGAGCTGGCTGTTTGAGCAGAAGAAGCCGTGACAGGTGACGGTCTCGGGGGGCGTTTGGTCTTCACCGGTTTGCCGGTTCCCATGATCCGACCTCTTCTCTCACTTCTCATCGCATCTTCATTGCAGGCGCAGATCCTGCCGGGCACCCAGCCCTTGGAGCCGAATGCCGATTTCTCCGCCACCATGGTGGCGGGCATCGACAAAATGGCGCTGCGGCTCATCGAGCAGTCGAAAGTAGGCCGCAAGCCGACCCGTGAGAAATTGAAAGCCATTATCGGTGCAGTGGATGAGCGCCTGCCCATCACGGCGCTCGAACTCGTCGGTGATACAAACAATCCGGCATTGCTCACAGAGACAGCCACCGCACGTATCCTGCGGGTGCGCTGGCCGGTGTTCGACGGTGTTCACGGCGAGGGCATTCTGATTCAGCCGAAAGACAAACCCGTGGCGCGGGTGATCTACATCCCGGATGCCGACACCGATCCCGAGAAGCTGGCGAATGATGCCATGCTGGCCTACAGTGGCTGCGAGATCGTCATTCCTGCGCTGATCAGCCGTGGCAGCGAGTTCAGCACGAATGACAAATTCGGCGTGAAGACGAACGTGCCGCACCGCGAGTGGATCTACCGCCAGTCGTATGAGCTGGGGCGTCACATCATCGGTTACGAAGTGCAGAAAATGCTGTCGCTGGTCGATTACTTCGGCACGCAGCCGAAGCTGCCGCTGCTCGTGGCCGGACTCGGCGAAGGTGGCCTCATCGCCATGTACTCTGGGGCCATTGATGAACGCATCAGCTCCGTCTATGTCTGGGGCTGCTTTGAGCCGCGTGAAGGCGTGTGGGCCGAGCCGATCTACCGCAATGTCTTCAATCTACTGCGTGACTTTGGCGATGCCGAAGTGGCCTCCCTCATCGCGCCGCGCCCGCTGGTGGTGCAAAACCTCGGCTTCCCCAAGGTGCAGGGACCACCGAAAGCGAAGCCGGGCGAACGTGAAATCGCCGCGCCAGGAAAGATCACCAAACCCTCCCTCGAAGCCGTGCAGGCGGAAGTCGCCCGTGCGAAAGCACTCGCGCCCGGTGACTGGCTCATGCTGGCCACGGAAGAGCATGGACTGAAGGAGGTGGTCACGCATCTGCTGCCGCCGGAGGTCGCCGCGCAGCTCGTAAAGCGCATCGAACCGATCATGCCGGAGAAAAACGAGCAGCGCGCCCAAGTGGATGCCACCCGCCAGAAGCGTCTGGTGCGGGAGCTGGAGACGTTCACGCAACGCTTGCTGGTGACCACCGAACTGGAACGCAAAGGGCAGTTTTGGGACAAGCTGCCGCTCAAATCTTTGGCCGAATTTGAAAAGCACACCGCTGGCGAACGCGACCGCTTTTGGAATGAAGTGATTGGCCGCCTGCCAGACCCGAACCTGCCGGTGAACGCCAGGAGCCGATTCGTGCGTGAGACGGACAAGGTCACCATTTACGAGGTGACAATGGATGTGTGGGACGATGTCTTTGCCTGGGGCTGGCTGTGCCTGCCCAAAGATCTCAAGCCCGGCGAGAAGCGGCCTGTCGTCGTCTGCCAGCACGGCTTGGAAGGCATCCCGGAAGACACCATCACCACGGACGAGACACAGAAAGCCTACGCTCCGTACAAAGCTTTCACGCTGCGCTTGGCCGAGCAGGGCTTCGTGACCTTCGCGCCGCACAATCCGTATCGCGGCAAAGACGCATTCCGCACGCTGCAACGAAAGCTCAATCCGCTCGGCCTCACGCTCTACAGCGTCATCAACGGCCAGCACCAGCGCATTCTCGAGTGGCTGAAGGCACAGGCTTTCACACAGCCGGAGAAGATCGCCTTCTACGGCCTCAGTTACGGTGGGAAATCCGCCATGCGCACGCCAGCCGTACTCACGGATTACTGCCTGAGCATCTGCAGCGGCGACTTCAACGAATGGGTGCGCAAGTGCGTGAGCACCGACATGCCGATGAGCTACATCCACACCCATGAGTACGAGATCTGGGAGTGGAACATGGGGCGTACATTTAACTATGCTGAAATGGCTGCCCTCATCGCGCCCCGCCCGTTCATGGTCGAACGCGGTCACAACGACGGTGTGGGCGTGGATGAATGGGTGAACTACGAATTCGCCAAAGTCCGCCGCCTCTACAACAAACTCCTCATCGGCGACCGCACCACCATCGAGCACTTCGACGGCCCGCATACCATCCATGGCGTCGGGACGTTTGAGTTCTTGAAGGAGAAGCTCGACTGGAAGTGATTCCCCATGCGATGTCCGCAGTCCCAGACTCGCGGGGCAAAGGTTTAGGATCATTTGAAGCAACTGCCGAGGGATGTCTCTGGCAGTTCACCTATGATCTCGCGCGATGAGCGTGACCCATTTCTTGAAGAAGCCTGTTTTCTCCCTGCCGGCGCGCCAGGAATTGCCCAATTTGCAGCATTTTTTCAGGCGTCTGTGGCTCATCTTTGGCGGCGCGGCAGTGCTGCTGGTGCTGAGTTTTGCCGTGTTTGAGAGCTTCGGTTCCAGTCTGGAGCAGCAGCGTGCCACCACGGTGAGCGCGGTCAATCTGCTGGGCCGGCAGCGCACGGATAGCCAGGTGCTCAGCCGCCTGATGCTGCAGGCTGAGAGCAGCCAACCACCCCTGCAGACCTATTACATGGGACGCATCGACCTCGTCTGGGGTGTCATGAAAACCTGTGAAGAGTCCATCCATTCCGGCACACTGGTGCAGCATGCAACCGGGGGACAACTGGCCGATATTCTGAAAAAGCTGGAACAGGCTCATGGCAGCTATTTGAAGATAGCCATGGCGATGAAAAAGTTCTATCCCCACACGGACGCCACCAGCACTCTGTTGAATGGCATGGGGGAAGCGCTGACCGAAGATTGCGATGTCATGGCCAGCTCCCTCGATCAGGCCGCCCAGAAAATCATCCTGGTCAATACCGACATCAATGAGCATATCCGACTGCTGGGCTGGCTGCAGATCGCTGTAACTGGAGGCATCGCGCTGGTGACAGCGCTGCTGCTGACGCGTGGCCAGATCTCCACCACGGAGCGACTGATCGACACCAGCATGAAGCTTCAGGAACTGACTTATCTGCAGAATGCCGTGCTGGAAAGCGCTGCCTGCGCGATCATCAGCACGAATACGAAGGGGTTGATCGCCACCTTCAATTGCGGAGCGGAAAAACTCACGGGGTATTCGCGGCAGGAAGTGGTGGGAAGCCTTACGCCCGAATTGTTTCATGATGCCGCCGAGACGGTGCGCATCGCCGCTGACATCTCCCGGGAAATGGGCATAACGGTCACTCCGGGGTTCGAGACTTTTGTAGTTTACGCCAAATGCGGCATTGTCCGTGAACGTGAGTGTACCTACATCCGCAAGGATGGCAGCCGGGTGGCGGTCTCCCTGAATGTGACGGCTATGCTGGATGATGACGGGGAGATCATTGGCTTCCTCGGCATCGTGACCGACATCACCGAAAAGAAAAAGCTGGAGCAGCAGTTTCTGCGCGCCCAGCGGCTCGAAAGCGTGGGGACGCTGGCGGGAGGCATCGCCCATGACCTGAACAATGTGCTCACCCCCATCCTCATGTCGATCGAGCTGCTGCGGCTCACCCACACGAATGAGCGCACACTTTCCATCCTGGGCGGCATTGAATCCAGCGCCAAACGCGGCGCGGATCTGGTGCGGCAGATCCTCACGTTTGCCCGTGGCGTGGAGGGCAAACGCACGGAACTGTGCATCGGACCGCTGATCAAGGACATCCAGCAGTTCGTCCAGGACACCTTTCCAAAGAATATTACCTGCGTCAGCAACCTGCCTGAAGACCTGCCTTCATTCCTGGGTGATGCCACGCAGTTGCATCAGATCCTGCTCAACCTGTGTGTGAATGCGCGTGACGCCATGCCCGAAGGAGGAACAATTGCCATCACCGCAAGCAGCACCGTGCTGAATGAGGCTGCGGTGGCCGTGCAAATGGACGCGAAACCCGGAGCATATCTCGTGCTCAGTGTGAGCGACACCGGCAGCGGCATTCCCCCGGTGGTGCTGGACAAGATTTTCGACCCATTCTTCACGACCAAGGAGATTGGCAAGGGCACGGGTCTCGGCCTTTCCACCGTGCTGAGCATCATCAAAAGCCATGGCGGATTCATCACGGTTTCCAGCGAGCCTCATAAGGAGACCCTCTTCACCATCTTCCTGCCCGCCGTTCCCAACACGGGCCAATGCACCCCACCTACGCCAACTGAGGAGCAAGCCATACCGCATGGCAAAGGCGAACTGATCCTGATCGTGGATGATGAGGAGGCCATCCGCACCGCCACGCGGCAGACTCTGGAGGCGCTGGACTACCGTACGCTGTTGGCCGCCGACGGCGCGGAGGCAGTGGCGCTCTACACCCTACACAGCAGGGAAATTGCCGTGGTGCTGACAGACATGATGATGCCGGTCATGGATGGACCGACCACGATCCGAATGCTCCAGACCATCAACCCCGATGTGAAAATCATTGCGGCCAGCGGAGTCTCCCATCTGGGTGGCCCGGCCAAAGTAGCCGAGATGGGCGTCCGGCACTTCCTGCCCAAACCTTACACAGCCCAGACCGTCATGACGACACTCCACCTCGTCATCAACGAGTCGGAAACATGGCGGGAGGATCCAGCAAAGAGCATGACACTGTGAACATCCGTGACAGTTGCCGCCACGAGAGCACATTTGCATTCGCTGCATCGTCCGCTAGGCTGAAGGCGTAACCCCAACGCGCTATGCAAACACCCAAAATCACCGCCTACGTCAAAACCTATTGCGGCTGGAGCGAAGGCGTCCGTGCCATCTTCCGCAAATACGATCTCGCTTTCGAAGAGAAAGACATCATCAAAAATCCGGCCTTTCGCTGGGAGATGGAACAAAAGAGCGGCCAGCCGCTGTCCCCCTGCGTGGAAATCAATGGTACCATGCTGGCCGACATCAGCGGTGCTGAAGTGGAAGCCTGGATGGAACAAAACGGCCTGCTCGAAAAGAACGAGGCTCCGGCTGACGCTCCCACCAATTCCGCCTGCACCGACGCCCAGCACGCTGCGATGGCCGCTGGCCAGATTGGCACCTTGAAATTTGTGGGCTGATTGCGCCTGAGGGGCGAATGACGCCCAACTGGCTGTAGCCCCCGCACATTTCATTCCTCGCTAAAAAGTGAAAAAGCCCTCCTGCCGCAAAGCAGGAGGGCTTTTTGTTAGCTGTTTCAGCAGATCAGGCTTTGATCATGCCGTGCGGGTCGATGACGTACTTACGGGCAGCGCCTTTGTCGAAGTCCACGTAGCCTTTGGGTGCCCCTTTCAGTGAGATCACCTGGACGTTGGTCGCCTTGGCGATTTTGATCTTGTCGTGCAGGATCGCCATCATCAGGCGGCGATGGTAGCGCATGACCGGGCATTGGCCGGTGACGAAGGTGTGGCTCTTGGCCCAGCCGAGACCGATGCGGATGGACAGAGCGCCAACCTTGGCCGCTTCATCGACCGCGCCCGGATCACCCGTGACGTAGAGTCCGGGAATGCCGATGGCACCGCCCGCCTTGGTGATTTCCATGACGCTGTTGAGCACCTGCGCAGGCACTTCCTTGCTGTGGTTGTGGCCACAGCCACGGGCTTCAAAGCCGACGCAATCCACCGCGCAATCCACTTCCGGCACACCGAGGATGTTCTCGATCTGATCCTGAATGGAGGCGGGCAGGGAAACGTCCACGGTTTCACAGCCGAAACGACGGGCCTGAGCAAGACGCTCCTTGTTCAGATCACCCACGATGACAACCGCAGCACCGAGAAGATGACAGGAAGCCGCACAGGCAAGACCCACAGGGCCAGCACCGGCGATGTAAACGGTCGCGCCCGGGCCGACTCCTGCAGTGACTGCACCGTGATAACCGGTGGGGAAAATGTCCGAGAGGAGAGTGAGGTCTTTGATCTTGGCCATGGCCTGATCGCGATCCGGGAACTTCAAGAGATTGAAGTCAGCATAGGGCACCATGACGTACTCCGCCTGACCACCGACCCAGCCGCCCATGTCCACGTAGCCATACGCCGCGCCGGGGCGTGCAGGGTTCACGCTCAGGCAGATGCCAGTCTTGCCTTCCTTGCAGTTGGTGCAGCGTCCGCAGGCAATGTTGAAGGGCACGCTGACGATGTCGCCTTTCTTGATGAACTCCACGTCGCGGCCTGTCTCGATGACTTCGCCCGTGATTTCATGGCCGAGGATCAAGCCCTTCTGGGCGGTGGTACGACCACGCACCATGTGCTGGTCAGAGCCGCAGATATTGGTGCTGACGACTTTGAGGATGACTCCGTGCTGGCATTTACGCTTTTGTTCGCGCAGCTCCAGTTTGGGGAAATCAATGCTTTGAACTTCTACCTTTCCGGTACCCATGTAGGCGACACCTTGATTGCTCGGCATAATAGTGTGTGGTTGTTGGTTGGTTGAATTTTGGGAATTCCCGGTCATGCTAGTCAGAACTGGCGGATCGCGTCAATCCTTGTGAAGGAAAAACGCACGCTGCCAAGAGTCAGCGGTGCAGGGGCCGGGAGAGGTGAACACCTCGCACAGGCATTAACGCGCATCGTTGACTACTCTTTCGTATTGCCTCCTTGCCGCCAAGCCGCCAGAATCCGTGCGCATGAAAATCACGCACTTCGCATTCTCCCTCCTTCTCCTCACCACCGCAGCCATCCAGGCACAGACTCCGGCCCCTGCCGCCCCGCCAGCCGCTCCGGTGGTCGTCATGCCACCTCAGCCGCCCGATGTGCCGGCGGAGAAGTATGGCAAAGACGGCAAGATCAACCCCGGCTTCATCGCTTCCCATGAGAAGTTCGTCAAAATCGCCCAGGAAGGCAAAGCTCAGCTCGTATTCCTCGGTGACTCGATCACCGCTGGCTGGGGCGGCAAGGACAAGCAGGAAATCTGGAACAAGGCTTTCGAGGCCTACACCCCGGCCAACTTCGGCATTGGTGGCGACCGCACTCAGCATGTGCTGTGGCGTATTCAAAACGGCGAACTCGACGGCATCAAGCCCAAGGCTTGCGTGCTCATGATCGGCACCAACAACTCCGGCTCAGATTCCGCCGAAGGCATTGCCAAAGGTGTCACCGCCATTGTCGAAACCATCCGCACTAAACAGCCGCAGGCGAAAATCCTCCTGCTTGCCGTGTTTCCTCGTGGCGAAAAAGCCAGCCCGAATCCCGGACGCGACAAGCTGAAGCAGGTCAATGACATCATCGCCAAACTCGACGACGGCAAAAACGTCTTCTTCCTCGACATCGGCGGTAAATTCCTCCAGCCCGACGGCAGCCTGACCAAGGAAATCATGCCCGACTTCCTGCACCTCTCCGCCGCTGGTTACCAGATCTGGGCCGATGCGATCAGTCCAAAGCTCGCTGAGCTGATGAAATAATCGGCACCCGCTGATTCATCTGGCACCTGCGTGCCCGGCGTGCCAAGGAGGGCCATGTCCCAGCCTACTCTCCTTTCCGACGTCGGCAAAGTCCTCATCGATTTCGACTTCAGCATCGCCGCCCGGCGGCTAGCGCAGCATTGCGATCATCCGGCGGAGACGGTGCTGACGTTGTTCGATGACATCAAAGGCCCCTATGAAGTGGGTGACATCGACGATGCGGAGTTCGTACGGCAGGGCATGGCGCTGACCCGTTTTCGTGGCACGCCGCAGGAATTTGAAGCGATCTGGTGCGAGATCTTTGCGCAAAATGAGCCGATGCACGCGACGCTCGGCGCGCTGGCGGGCAAGTTGCCGATGCATCTACTCTCAAACACCAACGAACTGCACAAAGCCTACTTTCTGCGTGAGTTCCCGATCTTCCAGCACTTCCAGAACGGCGTGTACTCACACACCGCGCGCTGCGCCAAGCCAGGGGAGGAGATCTTCCACAAGACCGCTGCGCAGTTGGATCTCGACCCTGCACGCACATTTTATATCGACGATCTGGCAGCCAACATCGCCACCGCCGCACGATTGGGTTTTCGGACATTTCACTACAGTTTTGCGAAGCATTCGCAGCTTCAAGCGGAGCTCGACGAATGGCTGACGACTCAGGGCATTGGTTGACGGGCGCGAATACCTGTCATAACCAGTACGTGCTGCCGTTCGTATCACCTGTGTGGCATGAAAGCATGCACGACTAATTCCATGAAATGCGACGTATGCGAAAATGAGGCCACCGTGTTCCTCACCCAGATCATCAACGGTCAAATGACCACGGTGAACCTGTGTGAGGCCTGCTCGAAGGCCAAAGGCGTGACCGAAGAGACCGGCTTCGGTCTAGCGGAGGCATTTCTAAGTCCCTCCCACCGTGCGGACTCGGACATGATGGAGATCGTCTGCAACGCCTGCGGATTCACCGCTTCACAGTTGAAAAAAATCGGCCGCATGGGCTGCCCAGAATGCTACGCCGCCTTCCGCGACGGGCTGGATGGCCTGCTGCGCAACATGCACAAGGGAACGCGGCACGTCGGCAAACGCCCAAGCCACCTCAGCGTCATCACACCGCAACTGCTGCCCCGGCAGCGTAACACCGTGGTTGCGGAAGCGCCACCGCCACCGCCCGTCCCTGCGGCATCTCCGCCACCTTTGGCCCCTGACATTGCCAAACTCCGCGCCGAACTGGATCTGGCCGTGAGTGAAGAACGCTATGAAGATGCAGCCAGATTGAAATCCGAGATCGAAAGTCTCCAGCCCAAGGCCTCCAAATGAGGGAGCCGCAGTTGGAATATACTTCCCGCTTCTTTCAACGCCTATCCCCTTTGCAACGTCCAACACTCGCCAACCCATGATGCGTTTTGCCACCTTGATCAAGAACCCCGCCGACTGGATGAAAGGCGCGGGTCCGCACTCGGACGTGGTCATGACCTCGCGCGTGCGTCTGGCACGCAATCTCCGTGGCTACCCATTTCCAGGCTTCAGTCAGGAGCGCCAGCGCATCGAGCTGCTGGAGCGCGCGCGCCCAGTGGTGGAAGAACTGCCCGAAATGCGGGACGGCTACAGCGAGGACTACACTGACCTCAGCAAGATCCGCAAACAGGTACTGGTAGAGCGTCATCTCGTCAGCCGTGAGCACGCCGCCCGCTCCTCTGGCTGCGCCGTGGTTGTGGACCGCAAGCAGAGCATCTCCATCATGATCAATGAGGAGGATCATTTCCGCATTCAGGGCATCCGCCCCGGATTGAACCTCACCAGCGCCTTTGAAGTGGTGGACCGCGTGGACACGGAACTGGAAGGCCTGCTGCCTTATGCCTTTGATCCCAAGCTCGGCTACCTCACCGCCTGCCCTACGAATCTCGGCACAGGCATGCGTGCCTCCGTCATGCTGCATCTGCCTGCTCTGGTGCTTACAGAGCAGATCAATCCCGTGATCAAAGCCATCGGCAAGATCGGACTCGCCGTGCGCGGTCTCTACGGCGAAGGCACCGAAGCGCTCGGCAACCTGTTCCAGATCTCCAACCAGCACACGCTGGGCGAGGCGGAGCCGGAAATCATCGCCCAGATCGAAAAAGTCATTGAAGGCGTTGTCCGTTCCGAAGTAACGGCCCGCGCCAAGCTCAAGGAAGACCACCAGACCATGCTGCGCGACCAGATCGGGCGTGCTTTTGCCATTCTGCGGTATGCGCACATTCTGACCTCTAAAGAGGCATTGAATCTGCTTTCCATGCTGCGTCTCGGCGCAGATCTCGACCTTGTCGGCAACTGTGACCGCAGTCTGATCGACATGCTTCTGCTTGAAATTCAACCTGCGCATCTGCAGCTCAATGCTGCGCGTGAATTGTCCCCCGAAGAGCGCGACAGCATGCGCGCTGAATTAACCCGTGCGCGGTTGCAATCCATCGACGGCCCGGGTAGTTTTCCAACAAACCAATCAAACCCCGGAGGCACCACCTCCACCCCTAATGATGAATAATTTCACCCCACGCGCCCAACAGGTCCTGGCCCTTGCCCGCAAGGAGGCCGACCGCTTCAACCACAATTACGTCGGCACAGAGCATCTTTTGCTCGGCCTGATCAAACTCGGCCAAGGCGTTGCAGTGAACGTTTTGACCAAGCTCGGCCTCGACCTCGAAACCGTGCGCATGCAGGTCGAGCAACAGGTCGGCTCCGGCCCTGAGACCAAGATGGTCGGCAACATTCCCTACACGCCCCGCGTGAAGAAGGTGCTCGCCCTGGCCTCGAAGGAAGCCAAGGCGCTCAACCACAGCTATGTAGGCACAGAGCACATCCTGCTCGGGCTCCTCCGCGAAGGGGAAGGCGTTGCTGCCCAGGTGCTGCGCAATCTCGATGTGAACCTCGACAAGGCGCGCAGCGAAATACTCAAGGAACTCGATCCCAACTTCTCCTCTCAGAACGAAGGGGAGGAAGAGGAGGAAAGCGAACCCGTCAGCCCCACCGGCAACACGCCGACTGGCGACAAGAAGAAAAATGAGAAGACCCCAGCGCTCAAAGCCTTCGGTCGCGACCTGACCGAACTCGCCATTAAGGGCGAGATGGACCCCGTCATCGGCCGTTCGGAAGAAATCGCTCGCGTCATCCAGATCCTTTGCCGCCGCACCAAAAACAACCCCGTCCTCATCGGTGAGGCTGGTGTGGGCAAGACCGCCATCGTCGAAGGACTGGCCCAGGAAATTGCCGCTGGCAACGTACCTGAAATCCTGCGCGACAAAAAAGTCATCACCCTCGATCTCGCCCTCATGGTCGCGGGCACGAAATATCGCGGCCAGTTTGAAGAACGCATCAAGGCGGTCATGGATGAAATCCGCCGCAACAAGAACGTCATTCTCTTCATCGACGAATTGCACACCATCGTCGGGGCCGGGGGCGCTGAAGGTGCCATGGACGCCAGCAACATCATCAAACCCGCGCTCAGCCGTGGCGAACTGCAATGCGTCGGTGCCACCACGCTGAACGAGTACCGCAAGTACATCGAGAAGGACTCCGCACTCGAACGCCGCTTCCAGAGCGTGAAGATCGAGGAGCCTTCCGTCGAGGACGCCATCAAGATTCTCTTTGGTCTGCGTGGCAAATACGAGATGCACCATAAGGCCAAGTACAGCGAAGACGCGCTCAGGTCCGCCGTGAACCTCAGCTCACGCTACCTGCCTGCCCGTTTCCTGCCCGACAAGGCCATCGACATCATGGACGAGGCAGGCTCGAAAGCGCGCATCGCCGCCATGACGCGTCCGCCCGAACTCAAGGTCATCGAAGCCGAGATCGAAGAGATCCGCGTCGAGAAGGAAGGTTCCATCAAGGAGCAAGATTTTGAAAAGGCCGCGCACCTGCGTGACCGTGAAAAGAATGCGAAGAAGCGTTTTGATGACGTGCTGGAAACTTGGCGCTCCAACAATCAGGAACGCATCGTCGATGTCACCGAAGAAGACATCATGTCCGTCGTCTCGAAGTGGACCGGCGTTCCTTTGCAACGCATGGAACAGGCCGAAGCCGAGAAGCTGCTCAAGATGGAAACCGAGCTCAAGGGCAAGGTCATTGGCCAGGACGAAGCCGTCATCGCCATCAGCAAGGCCCTGCGCCGTTCCCGCGCCGACTTGAAGGACCCACGCCGCCCTATCGGCTCCTTCCTCTTCCTCGGCCCGACCGGTGTCGGCAAGACCTTCCTCGCCAAGAACCTGGCCGAATTCATGTTTGGCACTGCTGAAGCGCTGATCCAGATCGACATGTCCGAGTACATGGAGAAGCACACTGCCAGCCGTCTGATCGGTGCGCCTCCGGGATACGTCGGTTATGAAGAAGGTGGTCAGCTTTCCGAAGCCGTGCGCCGTCGCCCTTACTCCGTGATCTTGTTCGACGAAGTCGAAAAAGCGCACCCAGATGTCATGCATCTGCTGCTGCAGATTCTCGAAGAAGGCCAGGTCACCGACAACTTCGGCCGCAAGATCGACTTCCGTAACACCATCGTCATCCTCACCTCGAACATCGGTGCGGAGCAGATCAAACGCCAGACCAGCCTGGGCTTCATGGCCATGCAGGAAGACGCCGCGGACAACGTCGGCATCAAAGGCAAGATCACTGAAGCCTCGAAGAAGTTCTTCAAGCCCGAGTTCCTCAACCGTCTCGACGACATCGTCATCTTCCGCATGCTCGAGAAGGAGCAGCTCAATAAGATCGTCGATCTCGAAGTCAGCAAGGTTGTCACCCGCCTCAAGAAGAAGAACATCCACATCACGCTCGACGACAGCGCCCGCGAGTTCCTCATGAAAGAGGGCTTTGACCCGCAGTATGGCGCGCGCCCGATGCGCCGTGCGGTGGAAAAGAACATCGAAGACCCGCTGGCCGAACATCTCCTGCGTGGCGACATCCGCGAAGGCGACGTCGTCAAGGTCTCCCACGACGAAGAGCTGAAGCGCCTCAAATTTGCCGCCGACAAGCGCGAAACCACCGACATTCCGGCCGAGACGCCAGCACCTTAACCGGCAGCGATCCGCCGGGCACCGCCTGCCATGATCCGTGCCCTGATTCTCGTTTCCCTCCTAGGCAGCCTCGGCTGGTGGTTGGATCGCGAGCATCAGGGGGGGAGGTTTCAGCGTGTGGACGAATTGTTTCTCGACTTTCTCGTCGCCAACGCGCGGGATCGTTTCGCCATGGCCAATGAGCATGCAGCCTCTTCTGCACCCGTCGTCCTGGTGACAATGCGAGCGTCCGACAGGGCGGAATATGCCGGCTGGCCGCCGCGCCCGCTCGACTGGCAAATGATACTTAAAGGCCTGCAAGCCTACGATCCTGCGGTGGTGGTCATTCCCGAAACGCTGTTTTGGGGCCGCCCTTCCCCGGAATTCGTCAATGAAGCAGCTCAGGCCTTGGTGCCCTTTCCGAGCGTCGTACTGGGGGTGGAAGCCCAGCTTGCCGCGAATCGTGAAGCCCCTGCTTTTCTGGGTGGCCTCGAAGCCTCCCTGCCCCCTTTCCAAAAGGTACTAGGGGATGCCGCCGCTGTGCCGCCGCTGGGTGCCTTGGTTTCTGCTCCTGACGACCTGATCCGCCGACAGGCTGAGATCGGCATTTCTGTCCCGCTGACTGCCAATGACGCGAGCAAACTGCCCTATGCCGTGCAGGAGACCGGACACCTACGGCCTACCGTCCTGGCCCAGGCAGTGGCACGCTTCACTCAGACCCCCTATGCCACCCAGCGTCTGTTGCTAGGGCCGGGAGCGGGAGCTTATCTCTCCAACGGCGCTTTTGTGCCGCTATCGGCTGCCGCTGAGTTCATCGTCAATACGAAGCAGGCGGTTCCCGAAGTGGATGCGCTCCATTTGATGACCTCGGAATTGGCCGAGGCCTTATCGCCGCAGGACAAGGCGAATCTCGCAGGTGGCAAGGTGATCGTGATTGGCACCGAGGACGATTCCCACCACGGACTCGCACGCCTGCATGCCCAAGCACTGGCGCAGATGCTCGCCCTGCCACGCCTGCGACTGCTGCCAAACTGGGCGCAATGGATCGTCTGGAGTATCGCAGGGCTAGCAGGAGCCTGGGTGGTCTTTTTCGTCCCTCGCACGAAATCCATCCTGCGCGGAATGCTCTGCGTCTTCGCGGCGCTAGTCCTCTGCTTTCTCTGCTTTCAGTCCAGTTTGATCTGGTGCCCGCCGACGATTCCCGCCGCTTTGATCGTCGTTTCGACGGTATTTGCCCGCATCGCTGGCCATAGGCGGGTCTGAAGGGGCTGAAGTTCTCCTTGTGGAACACTGGCAAGCCCCTAGTGTCGCCCTCCCCTTCCCAAAAAAAACTGAATGCGCTTTCGCAACCTGACCCGCCGACGTGAGATCGGTGCCAATTCCTACCTCCTCGAAGCCGGGGATCATCGTGTCGTGCTGGATTCCGGTATGCACCCGAAACGCGCAGGCCACGAAGCCCTGCCAGATTTCGGCCCGCTACCGCACAAGTCGGTCAGCGCAGCGATCATCACCCATGCGCATCACGACCACATTGGCTCCATGCCCGTGCTGCAGCGCAAGCAACCAAACACCCCGGTGCTGATGACCGAAATCACCGGGGAACTGGCCTCAGCGATGCTGCACAACTCCGTCAACGTGATGACGAAGCAGCGCGAGGAGGAAAACATCCCTGAATATCCGCTCTTCACCCACCGTGAGCTCGATGAAATCCGCGCGAAGTGGATCTACCGCGACATCGACCGCCCCTTTGAGATCCCGGACACCAACCTGGAGGCCACGATGTTCGACGCTGGCCACATCCTTGGTTCCACCGGCGTCTTGGTCCGTGAAGGCAGCAATACGCTGTTCTACACCGGCGATGTGAACTTCGAGGCGCAGACGATCTGCCGCGCCGCCGATTTCCCCACCAGCGGCATCGACGTGATGATCGCCGAGACGACCCGTGGCGACTATGCGCGCCCGGAAGGCTTTTCCCGCAAGGCCGAAAAAGAACGCCTTGCCGGTGTGATCCGCGACACCCATGCAGCCGGTGGTGCCGTCATGATCCCGGTCTTTGCCCTGGGCAAGACCCAGGAGGTCATGCTCATGCTGCATGAACTGCATCAGGAAGGCCTCATCCCCGAAATGCCGCTCTACATCGGCGGTCTGAGCACCAAGATCACCGTGCTCTATGACCACTACGCCTCCCGCAGCCGCCGCAGCTATCCGGGCTTCCGCCTGCTCGAAGACATGAAGATGCTGGTCCCGCGTAAAAACAAGAAGCGGCAGGAGATCGTTTCCAGCCCGCGCACTCTTTACGCTCTCTCCAGCGGCATGATGACGGAGCATACCGTCTCCAACACCTTCGCGCAGAAGTTCCTCGACAACCCGCGCAACACCGTCTGCTTCGTCGGTTACACCGACCCCGATTCTCCCGGCTACAAGATCCGCAACGCCGCGCCTGGCACGATGATCAAGCTCGCCCGCGATCTCCCCGCCGTGGCGCTGAACGCCCGCATCGAAAGCTTTGACCTCAGCGCCCACGCTTCACGGGAGCAGATCGCCGAATACATCGAGAAAGTGAAGCCCAAGAAGCTCCTGCTCGTCCACGGTGAAGAGCCCGCGCAGATGTGGTTCACCCGTCGCTTCAACGAAACCATTCCTGCCACGGAGATCATCCGCCCCGAACCGCATCAGCCGATCGATCTCTGGTAACCTCCGGCCATGCCGCGCCTCATCGCCATCGTCGCCATGTCGAGCAACCGCGTCATTGGACGCGAGGGCAAACTGCCGTGGCATTTCCCGGAGGATTTGAAGTTTTTCAAACGCACGACGCTCGGTCACCCCATCCTCATGGGGCGTGCGACGTTCGATTCTATCGGCAGGCCGTTGCCAGGACGCCAGAATATTGTTTTGAGCCACACGATGGCACCGCGCGAAGGTGTGACCGTCATTCGCAGTGCCGCCGAACTGCCGCAAGTGTGTGGTGAAGCCAAAACCGTCTTCGTTATCGGTGGCGCACGCGTCTTCGAAGAGTTGCTGCCGCAGTGTGACGGACTCTATCTCACCTGGATCGCGGCACCCCACGAAGGCGATGTCCTGCTTCCCCCCTTTGAACACCTCTTTCAGCTCAAGGAAATCGTGGGGCAGTCCGAAGGACTGGAATTTCGGTATTACGAGCGGTTGTAAACCGCGCTAAGCATCCATTTACAACCAGCTTACAACTCATTTACGAGCGTCTGACGCATTGTTTTTGGCTTGTGGAAGAATACCACCAGACAGCGAACCGGAGACGGTTCAGTCGAAAATTTCAAATAGTGGTTCCTTCTGGCTGTTGGACTCTATCAAGCAACGGGGCGGATCGGGTGATCCGCCCCGTTTGCTTTTTCGCAAGGGCAGCCGCAGGCATCCCTTCATTAGGGGAGGTTTCTGATACTGAAATGCTTGATTTCCCTGCGCATGTCTCGAAGGTGTAGGAATCGCCGCCAACCTTAGACGATGAAATTCGCCATTTTCGGAGACATCCACGCCAACCTCGAAGCCCTACAGACCGTCCTGTGGGACGCTCAGGAGCAGGGTTGTTCCAATTACGTCTGCCTCGGCGACATCGTCGGCTATGCAGCCAATCCGGTGGAATGCCTACAGACCGTGCAAGAGATGGGCTGCCCTGTGGTGCGCGGCAATCACGACGAGGGTGCTGCCAGTGAAAGTTCGCTCGAAGAATTGAACCCTCTGGCGCAGAACGCCCTGCTGTGGACCCGCGAACAGCTCAGTGAGGAGCAGCGCCAGTGGCTGCGGGATTTGAAGCTCGTACGCCAGGTGCGCGACTTCACCATCGTCCACGCCACGCTCGATTCCCCCGGCAACTGGGGTTACGTGACCAACCGCTTTGATGCGATGGCCAGTTTCAGCTACCAGTTCACCCAGGTCTGCTTCTACGGCCACACCCATGTGCCGCGTATCTTTGAAAAAGACGATGCCGTACGTGCCGCCCGTGGCACCGACATCACCCTGCAGCGCGGGGTAAAATACTTCGTCAATGTCGGCAGTGTCGGGCAGCCCCGCGACGGCGATTGGCGCGCCGCCTACGCCATTTTCGATGTGCAGGCACAGACGATCTCGATCCGGCGGCTGGAATACGACATCGAAACTGCACAGAATAAAATCCGTGCCGCCGGTCTGCCATCCTTGCTGGCCGACCGACTTGCCTTGGGCAAATGAGCGCCGCCACGCGCCAGCTTCCCAGCCTGCGCGACTTCCGCTCCGCGCTCATCGTCAAACCGAGTTCGTTGGGCGATATCGTCCACACGCTGCCTGCCGTGAAAATGCTGCGAGTCGCGCATCCACAGCTAAAAATCCGCTGGCTCGCCAACACGGAATGGACGCCGATCCTCCAGGGTAGTCCGCTGCTCGACGAGGTGATCCCCTTTCCGCGCAAGACCTTTCGCAGACTCGCCGGGCTGATGCGCTTCTGGAACTGGCGGCGCACCTGGATGACACTGCCCCGCGAGGAACCCGAGATCGTGCTCGATTTTCAGGGTCTGCTACGCAGCGGCGTCGTCAGCAGTTGGCGTGGATCGCCAACCGTCATCGGCCTTTCCGATGCCCGCGAAGGCTCCCGCTTTTTTTACAATCATACCGTGCCCGTGAATGCCGGGGCGCATGCCGTGGACCGCTACCTCGAACTGCCGCGTGCCCTGGGCATCAAGATCGAGCCGGACGACATCTCCTTTGAACTCACTCCCGGCGCAGCACCTGCTGGCTGGCCTGACTCGCTGCCGAACTTCATCGCCGTGCATCCCTGGTCGCGAGGCGAAGGCAAATCACTTTCAAATTCCGCCTTGCAGGCTCTTTGCACCGCCCTGGCTCCGCATCCCGTCGTCCTCGTCGGCATGACGTCTGACCCGACTCGCCCCACCGGAAGTCACATTCACGACTGGAGCAACCGAACCTCCCTGCCCGAACTGATCTGGCTCATGCGTCAGGCAAAGTTCTGCATCAGCGTGGACAGCGGCCCCATGCACATCGCCGCTGCGGTCAATCCACAGACGCTCGGCATTCACACCTGGAGCGATCCGCGCAAAGTCGGCCCATATCCCTCCGGCGTCCACGTTTGGAAAGGCGGACGCATCGCGACACGCGGCGAATTCAGCGCCGAGGAATGCCAGAGCGATGCCAGCGTGGCCGATCAAGGCGCACGCGGCATCGGCGAATGGGTGTGCCAGAGACTGGCCTGAAAGGCTGCCCGTTACTTCTTCGCGGCGGCGTCCTTGACCATCTTCACATACTTTGCGGGTTCCGCATTGAAGTCCTTGAGGCAGGATTTGCAGCAGAGCTGCACTTCGGTGCCTTCGTGGGTGACTTTGACCGGTTTGCCCATGCCGCCAAGTTTCTCGCCAGAGATGACGCAGGTGGTGAGTGGGTAGGCCGGGGCATCCGCTGCGCTGGCGCTGAGAATGAGACCGAGGAAGGTGATGATGAGTTTGGTTTTCATGGTGGTGTGTGTTTGTTTTTTGTGGTGTTGGGGGTATGCGACGCGGCTGATGACAGCATCGAAATTCTATTTCTGAACGTGCTGAGCGAATGAAACTTGGAGCGTACCACGCTGGAACTCGCGTCCGCGCAGCCAGAGAAAGATCACCGGGGTGACGATAAGGATGTGGATCAAACTGGAAATCATGCCTCCGATCACTGGCGTGGCAAGCGGCTGCATCACCTCGGCCCCCTGGCGATGACTCCACATGATGGGCAGCAGCGAGGCGACGATGGTGGCCACGGTCATCACCTTTGGCCGGAGGCGCAGACGTGCACCATCCTTCACCGCCTGTACGATGTCTGAGTAGGCGAAGGCGCTGCCGAGCTGCGCCATGCGCGTCTTTACGGTTTCTTCGAGATACACGACCATGACGACCCCGGTCTGCACCGCCGTGCCAAAGAGCGCGATGTAGCCAACCCATACCGCGCCGTTGAAATTGTAACCGAGCAATTTTTGCAGCAGTACGCCGCCGCTCAGCGCGAACGGCACCGCCAGCATGACATGCGCGGCCTCCAGCGCGCTGTGATAGACGATGTAGAGCAGCACAAAAATGATGAGCAGCACGATGGGAAAGACGATCTGCATGGTCTGCACAAACCGGCGCTGGTTTTCATACTCACCGGTCATCTTGTAGGTCATGCCTTCCCAGTCGATGTGCTTGAGTTTTTGTTCAACCTCCTGCACAAAGCCGCCCAGATCACGATCCTGCACATTCGCCTGCACGTAGGAGCGTAGGCGGCCGTTTTCGCTGGCGATCTCGTTCGCACCGATTTCCCGCGTGATCCTGGCCACCATGCCGAGCGGGATGTAGGCCACGGGGGTCTCGCTGCTAAGTATGCCCTGCGCACTCATGCCGCCACCGGCAGTCATGCCGGGCCGGGTGGCGATGAGAATGCGGCTGATCTCAGAGATGTCGTCACGCTCACTGCGCTGCACGCGAATCTGAATTGGAAAGCGCTGCCGGCCTTCGATGGTGGTGCTGACGTTCTTCCCGCCGATGGCGATCTCCACAGCATCCAGCACATCCTTGGCGCTCAGGCCGTAGCGGGCCATCGCCTGGCGGTCCACTCGGATGTTGAGGTAGGGCTTGCCCTGCACGCGAGACGGCGACACCCCCACCGCCCCTTCGATGCTGTTGATCAGCTTCTCGATCTCGAAGGCCTTGCGCTGAATCTTGTCGAGACTGTCGCCGTAAATTTTAATACCCACCTGCGCACGAATGCCGGTGTAAAGCATGAGAATGCGATTTTCGATGGGTTGCAGAAACGCAGGCACGTAGCCGGGCACCTGCTTCATCTTTTCGGTGAGTTCGGCTTTGAGTTTCTCCACCGTCATGCCCGCACGCCAGGCGGGGTTTCGTTTCACGCTGAGCCTGCCGTCGGGGATGTATTCGGGCTTGAGCATGATGGTGGTTTCCAGCATCTCGGTGGGTGCGGGATCGGTGGCGGTTTCAAAACGCCCGAGCTTGCCGGCGACACTCGCGACTTCAGGCGCGGAGGCGATGACCTGATCCTGCCACGACATGACGCGCTGGATTTCCTTGAGTCCCGTCTTCGGCATCATCACCGGCATGTAAAGCAGGCTGCCTTCATTGAGCGGCGGCATGAACTCCTTGCCAAAGCCCGTCACTGCTGCGGCGAGGCGTGGATAGCCAGCATCGCGCATTTGCTTCACAGTGGCTCGCGGCAAACCGAAGGCGGCAAGCAACGCGACAGCGAGGATGAACAGCGCGGCGCTGATGATCGTCTTGCGATGGCTCAGCGCCCAGTTCAGCACCGGCTCATACACGCGCAGCAGGAACTTCATCACCACGTTGTGCTCCTCGGCATGAAACGGACCGCGCACCAGCACTGAACACAGCACCGGAACCAGGGTGACCGCAAGCAGCGTGGAGCCGATCATGGCAAAGGTCTTTGTAAACGCGAGCGGATGAAACAGCTTCCCCTCCTGGCCGCTGAGTGCAAACACCGGCACGAAGGCGAGGATGATGATCGCCATGGCGAAGAAGATGGGCCGTCCGACCTGCGTGCAGGCCGCGAGCGTGACGTCCCACGTTTCCTTCGCATTGAGCCGTGCGCCTTTATCCTCCTCCGCTTTCTCACAATGGCGGATGACATTCTCAGTCACCACGATGGCTGCATCCACGAGCACGCCGATAGCGATGGCGATGCCGGTGAGCGACATGATGTTGCTCGTGATGCCAAACACCTGCATCAGCGAAAACGACAACAGGATCGAGATCGGCAGTGGCAGCGTGACGATGAGGATGCTGCGGAAATGCCATAGAAAGAGAATGTGCGCGAGCGTGACGAGGATCATCTCCTCCAGCAGCGCGTGCTTCAGCGTGTCGATGGTGTGGTCGATGAGTTCGCTGCGATCATAGAATGGCTTGATGGTGACACCCGGCGGCAGGCTGGATGCGATCTCGGCGATCTTGGCCTTGATGCGTTCGATCACGGCCTTGGCGTTTTCTCCCGTGCGCATCACGACGGTGCCACCCACGACTTCATGCCCGTTCACGTCCAGAGCACCACGTCGGAAATCCCCGCCGATCTGCACTGTGGCGATGTCCTTGAGAAAGATCGGCGTGCCTTCCATCGCCATCACCGTGACGAGTTCCAAGTCCTCTGGGCTCGTGACCAGACCGATGCCCCACAGCACGAACTCCGCGCCGTTTTCCTCCACCACCTTGCCCCCCACGTTGAGGTTCGCATTTTGCACCGCCGTCATCACATCCATGAGTGTGACGTTCGTGGCGCGCATCTTGGTGGAGGACAGTTCAATCTGATACTGCTTCACGAAGCCGCCGATGCTCGCGACTTCCGCCACCCCCTGCACGCTGTTGAGGTGATAGCGCACCTGCCAGTCCTGCAATGCGCGCAGTTGCGCGAGGTCATAGCCGCCGTCTTTGGCCTGGGCGGGATCAACATCAAAGTAATATTGATATACCCATCCCAGACCTGAGGCGTCCGGGCCAAGCTGCGGCTTCACGCCTTCAGGCATGGAGCTTTGCAGGTAATTCAGGCGCTCCAGCACCCGCGCACGTGCGAAGTAGGTGTCAATGCGGTCTTCAAAGATGATGGTGATGAGCGAGAAGCCGAACATCGACGTCGCACGCACCTCTTTGACACCGGCGAGCCCCTGCAATCCGGTCGAAAGCGGAAACGTCACCTGATCCTCCACCTCCTGCGGACTGCGGCCCATCCACTCGCCATACACGAGCACCTGGTTCTCGGTGAGATCCGGGATGGCATCCACCGGCGTGAGGTAGATTGCACGCACGCCGAGAGCGATGAGCAGCAGTGCGGCACAGGCCACGAGAAACCGGTTCTTCAAGCTCCAACCAATGATGCTCTCGATCATGGCATGACCTCCGGTGCTTTGATCTCTTTTGCGCATTCCAGCATGTCTTTGCCGAAGAAGGGATTGTGCCCCGGCCTGTTATCCATCTGAATCCAGCGACCTTTGGCAGGAACACCGGGAATGATCTGATCCACCATGAAGCATTCCCAAACTTTGAAGGGGGGCGTTCCATGGGCAGCACGCAGCGGTTCCAGCAGCGGATCAACTGCCATCGTGAAGGTGTGAAATGCCACGCGTGCTTTTTGAATGTCATCGAAGCCATGAAAGTGGCTGGCGTTTTCGAGTGCAGAGAGCTTGTCCGCACCGCCCTTAAGATTGCCCAGGGCTTCAACAAGCACGCTCGCCTGCTTCATCGCGGGTGCGCTGGCTTTGTTGAACGCGGCAAGATCATCGGCGGACAGAGCGGCAGCCATGGCATCCGCGATTTTGATAAAATCACTCAGCGCGTTTTGCTGCGTGGCACTCAAAGGCCCAGGAGTTGAGGCTGGCACGGTGGGAGTCATGAAGGAGCGGTTCATTTCCGCCTGACCGTCAATCAGCAGATTCCCATTCATCACCACATGGTCACCGGCTTTGATGCCGGAGAGGATTTCCACCAGCGTGTCGCCACGACGTCCGAGTTTCACCACTGTACGGGCATAGGCACCGCCGCCACCGTCCACATAGACCACGGCTTCCGGGCCGGTCTGCAGCACCGCAGCACGTGGCACGGCCAGCACATCCGGAACATCCACTTTCACCGCCCCATCAGCATAGAGCCGGTATAAAATCTCGCGCTTTCCTTCAATGCTTGGGTTCGGAATCTCGACGCGTACTTTCGTGGAGCGCGTGGCATCTTCAAAACTCGGATTAATGAAGGTGATTTTGCCGGCAAAAGTCTTTCCAGGCACGGATGGCGTGGTGACATCCACACTTTGACCGATCTTGATCCATGGGATGTCCTGCTCATAGGCGCGGAATTGAAACCACATGATGCTGAAGTCGGCGATCTCGAAGAGCTTCTGCCCCATTGTCACATACTGGCCCTCATACAGATTGTGCTCGACGACGGTGCCGGTGAGCGGCGCGAGGATTTCAGAATTAAGTGCATCGGCCGACTTGGCGGGCAGTTCGGCGATCTGCTCCGCTGTGAGCCCCATCTGCCGCAGCCGCAACGCGGTACTCTGTTTCAACTCCCCTGTAAGCTGTCGATACTCTCGCTCGGCCTGCAGCAAGGTCGGGCTGTACATCAGCGCCAGTGGCTCACCTGCGACGACTTCAATGCCATGATGATTGGCAAAGAGCTTGTCCACCCGGCCATCGACATACGCACTGATGATGCGGTGACGGCGCGCGTCATCATCCATCATTCCGGACACGCGCAGGGTCTTGATCATCGGTTGCAGCTTCGCCTCGACGGTCTGCACACCGAGCACCTGGATCTGGTTTTGAGTCAGCGGCACCACATCGCCACCGGCAGCATCAAAACCCTTGTCACCGGCATACACCGGGGTGAGTTCCATGCCGCAGATGGTGCAGCGACCAGGCTTGTCGCTTTTGATCCACGGATGCATGGCGCTTTGATAGAAGAGCACTTTCCGCTCAGCGGAGGGACCGGCGGATGCCTTGACCACGCCGCCAAAGTGATCGCGCAGGAACCAGCCACCGACGAGTGCGGCGACAATGCAGAGGAGGGTGAAGAAAAATTTCATGGATTTAATGAACTGGAGTTTTGGTCAGGCCACCGATGAGGGCCGAGAGTGCGTATGATGCGGCGTGCCGTGCAGCGAGTGCGCGCTTTTGCTCCTGCCGCGCATCAAGCAGCAGGCGACGGGCATCCAGCACTTCAAGCAGCGTCGCCTTGGAGGACACCCACGCGTTTTGCAGAGTCGCGAGCGCCTGCTCCGACTTCGGCAGCACCTCGTTTGCATAGGCTTCTGCAAGCTGCTGTTGGTTCTTGGCCTCCGTGATCAAGGACGTGAGCTGCGTGTAGAGTTCACGCTGCTCCGCATCCAAATCCTTCTGTGAGGCAGCGCGCAGATTGTCCGCACGCTCAATGTCCGCCTTGTAAACTCTGCTGTTGAACCATGGCAGCGTCATTTTGAAACCGAACACCAGCATCGAGTCATTGATGGTGCCACGTGAGTACGTGAAGTACTGCGTGCCCAACGAAAACACCGGTTTCTTGCGCGCCCTTGCGGCATCCGCCTCCGCTTGCGCACCCTCGACCTGATGCCGCATGGCATCGAGCTGCGGATTGTCACGTTCCAGCCGCACCTTGAGCGCGATAGAATTAAAAATTTCCTCCGTCCGCGCCGGCAGTATCAAGGATGCCCACGACGCCTCCGGCGGGCGTACCAGCAGCAGGTTCAGCGTGGTGGCAAACTGAGCCCGCTGACGCGTTGCACTCGCGAGTGTCTGCTTGCGCACTGCGAACTCGCTTTCCAGCCGCAGCGTCTCCGTGGCGGTAGCATCCGGATTCTTCGCGCGCTCTTCGGCCGTCTTCACGATGGTGCCCAGCCACGCAAGATTCTCCGCCTGCAGGCGGATCACTTCATCTGCCAGCGCAAGCTCCAGCACCGCCTGTGCCACCGACAGGCCCAGTTCATTCGCCGTTTGCCTCTGGGTAGCCTTCTGCGCCAGTTCATCCGCATTCGCTTTGCGCTTCTCCGCCTTGTACAAACTCAGGCGCGGCAGGGGCTGCTCGATGCTGGCCAGAATGTCGCCATTGACTTGGCGGTTAAAGTTGTTGGCCGCCATCAGGCCCATCCCGACCTGCGGATCCTGCCACAGCCGCACTCCACGGACCGCCGATGCGGCAGCCTGCGTGCGCGACTCGGCGGCACCGACCTTCGGATGTTTGGTCACCGCCTCAGTGACGAGGAGCTGGATGAACTGTGGAGTGGCTGGTGCGGTGCTGTCGGCGGCCTGCGCAGCCGCTGCCAGGGCAAGCGCCAACGCTGCGATTGATGGGGAAATGTGCATGGGTTCTCATGGGAAAAAGTTTCGTTCTAGCAATGCGGTGTCCACAACACGTGGACACACCTCACCTGTCAGGAACGGGCCGCTTCACATGAGCATGGCGCAAAGCAGCCGGAATATCGGCGTCGCCAAAGCTTGCCATCTGCCCGCTATCGCAGGTAGCTGCACCGGACTTTGGCTGCTGCCAGCCGCTGGAGTGGAAAGAATCGCGAGCAGCATGGGCACATACTTCATGGCCTGCTTGCCCGCCACCGGAGCATTTGGGGCTGGCTGCGGTGGCGCGTCCGCTGGCACGGCCTGGCATTCACACACCCCTTTCACACAGCACGCCATGCCGCAGGGCGGTGCCTTCACCGTCGCCGCACCGGCATAGCTGGGAGTCACGAGGCCAGCCAGATTGGCCGCACCAAGTGCGATGACGATCATGACTCTGAGAAAACTGGCGTTCATGTGAGTGTGATGAGGGAGACTGCGGGAAGTGGGCCAACAAGGCAAGATAATTGCCCGCCTCCAGTAGAACACCTGATCCGGCCGAAACCCTCAAAAAATCTCCCCGTGCGCAATCAGCGCCAAAAATTCGCACACTTTCCGCAAGGGTTTGGGCGGACCCAGGTGTTAGTCGTGGTAACATCCTTGATCCCATGAACGACGACCAGCTTCATCAGCTCCTGCGCGAATCTCCCGCGCCGGTCTCACTTCCCGCCGCTTTCACTCGGGAAGTCTGGGCGCGCATCGAGGCAGCGGAGGCCTCCTCCCTGCGCACGGCACTGGCGCAGGTCTGGCATGCCTTGCTCGGTTCACTCGCTCGGCCTGCACCTGCTTTTGCCACCATCGCTATCTGCATGCTGCTGGGTGGCGGCTTGGGGTGGCTCCAACACCGTGAGGCCTTCCGCACGCAGGGGGCGCTGGCCTATGCACAATCGATCAATCCCTTCCTGCAAATGGAACACGAGGTGCAGCAATGAAGCGCGGTCTGGTCATCCTCTTCGTAGCAGCCATGCTTGGCGTTGGCATGTTCTTTGGCTCGCAGCAGATGCTGCAGCCATGCGACTGCACCAACACGACCCAGATGCCAGTCGAAAGCGGCAGCCTGCTTCCCGAGCTCCAATGGCTTAAACTCTCTCTCCATCTCACGGACTCGCAGTTTGAAAAGGTGCGCACACTGCACCTGGCCTACCAGCCCAAATGCGCGGAGCTGTGCCAGCGCGTGCAGCATTCTGACCAGGCACTGCAGGAGTCCGCTTCACGCAGCCGCACGATGACGGACGATGTTACGAAACTCCTGCGCGAACGTGCCGATCTCACCCAGGAGTGCCAGCAGGCCATGCTGCAGCATGTCTATGAGACCGCCGCCTGCATGGTGCCCGATCAAGCGGATCGCTATTTGAAAACCGTGCTGCCCCATGTGCTGGGGGCGGCCCATGCAACCCACTGATCCACGCGCATGTCCGACACGCCTCCCGATGCCGACATTGCCGCCATGCAGCGACTCGCCGCCGGTGATGATCTGGCGCTGAACAGCCTGATGGAGCGCTGGAAGGACAAGGTGGCCGCGTTTCTCCTGCGCATGACCGGTAACGCCGCCACGGCCACCGACCTCACGCAGGAGACCTTCGTGAAACTGTTTCAAAGCCGCGCTCGCTACAGCCCCACCGCACCGTTTCCCACCTATCTCTTCCGCATTGCCGCGAATCTCGCGCGCAACCATGCGCGCTGGAAGCAGCGACATCCCACCGTGTCCATCGACAACGAAGACGATCACGTGCCCGAGAGCGTGGAGACGCAGCCCGGCCCAGATGAGCAGATGGAACGCAGCGAACAAATGCAGCGTGTGGAAGCCGCCCTCGCCGCTTTGCCTGCCGATCTGCGCGAGGCCATGCTTCTTTTCACGTACCAGGACATGAGCTATACCGAAATCGCCGCTGCTGTGGGCTGCACTGCCAAAGCGGTGGAGACGCGCATTTATCGCGCGCGCCAGATGTTGCGTGCCGCACTTGGTGGTTTGCAGGCGGACTGACTCTGCCTTGTCATGCAGTGCGCCTGCGTTGTGATCCTCAAGGGTTTGCCAGGCCAGCGGTGTTTGTCTCAGTGAAGCAGATGCTTCTTCAACACTCAACAAACCACATCATGAAAGCAAAACTCATCAAATCCATCATCACCGGACTCATGGCTGTCAGCGCTTTGGCGCTCGTCTCCTGTCAAGCCACTGCCGCCAAGCCTACTAGTTGCTGCCCTACCAGTGCAGTGACTTGCAGCAAGTGCCACACCGTCACGTTCAAATCCCCCTCTGTCAGCACGGCTCCTGGGGACAAAGGCATCGTGACCCTGCACTCTTCCAGCCACATGAGCTGCCCGGATTGCGAAACCAAACTCGTCGCCTGGGCAAAGAAGGGGGAATTGCCAGAACACTCCTGCAAGACCTGCGGCGGCACCCTGCATCATTGCTCGGCTCACTAAACCATAACGCGACATCCATGCAGGCGGCGTCTGTGATCCAGACGCCGCTTTGTGTTTATCGGGTGTGCGGGACTTTGAAAGCAAACCATGCCACAGCACATAAGGCGAGCACTCCTCCCGAGCCAAAGGCGACCAGCGGTCCATGCGCCGTCCACAGCCAGCCCATGAGCAGGCTCGCAGGCAGGGCACCGATACCGGTGATGAAATTGAAGCTGCCAAAGGCTCGGCCACGCTGCGAATCGGGATAAAAATCAGCCACGAGTGCACGCTCGGTCGATTCCGTCATGCCGTAGAAGAGGCCGTAGGCGATAAACAAGGCCCAGATATGCCAGGGCTGGCTGGCCAGGCCAAAGCCCACATACACCAGCGCATACACGCACCAGCCACCGATGATGAGTCCACGGCGGCCAATCCGGTCACTCAGCACACCGGCAGGATAGCTGCTGACCGACTTCACCAAACTGAGCGCCAGCCACAGCAGCGGCAGGCTGCTGACCGGAATACCCACCGCTTGCGCGCGCAGCAGCAGGAAGGCATCGCTAGAATTGCCAAGAGTGAACAGCAGCACCGCGCCAAGATAGCTCTTGAAGGCGGGCGTGATGCTAAATGGAACCACGGCCTTTTCCGCAGCGGCAATTGCAGGTAGTACCTGATCCCGTGTGCCAAAGATCAAGCTGCCCATCGCCCCCACCATGGGAATCACGGCGATCCAGAACAGCATACGATAATCGCTGGTGAACCATTGCAGCATGATCCACGCAATGAGCGGGCCGAACACCGCGCCCGCATTGTCCATGGCACGCTGCACGCCAAAGGCCGCCCCACGCTGTTCCGCCGGCACCGACGCCGCCAGCAAGGCATCGCGCGGCGTAGTTCGGATGCCTTTGCCAATGCGGTCGATAAAACGTGCGCCCAGCACCTGCCCGCCCGTGGCTGCAATCGCGATCAATGGCCGTGTGAGCGCACTGAGACCGTAACCCGCGATCATGAGCGGCTTGCGCTTTCGCACCCGGTCCGACCACCAACCGCTGGCAATTTTGAGCAGACTTACCGTGGACTCCGCAATGCCTTCCACCAAGCCTACAAATGCCATGCTGGCCCCCAGCGTCGTCGTGAGAAATATCGGCAGCAGCGGATAAACCATCTCGGTGGAGACATCCGTGAAAAAGCTCACCCATCCCAGCGCCCACACAGTGGCGGGCAGGCGTGGACGGATGGTTTTGGTTTTAGAATCGCTCATGCTGCTTTTTCCAGGCTGCCCGACACTTTGCCAAACCGCGCATACAATGCCGGTAGGAGAAACAGATTCAGCAGCGTGCTGGTCACGAGCCCACCAAGGATGACGAGGGCCATCGGGCGCTCGATCTCATTGCCCGGCACATTGCCTTTGAGCACGAGCGGCAGCAGGGCAAGCGCGGCAGTGGAGGCGGTCATGAGGATGGGAACGAGACGCTCAGCGCTGCCTTCCAAAACGAGATCAAGCCCAAACGCACGTCCTTCGTCGGTCTGCAAATGACGATAGTGGCTGACAAGCAGGATGCCGTTGCGCGCAGCGATGCCAAGAACCGTGACAAAACCAACCAGCGATCCGAGCGAAAGCACCCCACCGCCCAGCCACGCCGCCATGACTCCACCAATAAGGGCAAAGGGCAGCGTCAGCGCGATCAGCACCACCAGACGCGGTGACTGGAAATCCGCGAGCAACAGCATGAGAATACCAGCGAATGAGGCCAGCGCGAGCCAGCCCAGGCGGCTCTGCGCGGACTGCCGCTCAGCCCATTCACCGAGGATTTCAGGATGATAACCTGCGGGAAACTGAACTTTGCCGACACGTTCTTCGATCTCTTTTGCGACCTCTCCCAAAGCACGTCCTGTGACGTTGCAGGTCACGTCAATGCGTCTAGATGCGCCTTCGCGTTTGATCGCATTCGGCGTGGGCACGATGGCGAGATCGGCCACATCGGCGAGGCGCACATGTCCTCCAGCAGGTGTTTCAATGAGCAGATCACGCAGCGTGGTGTAGTCAGCCCGCACTGCTGGAAGGCTCCAGACCATGACATCATGCACGCGCTGGTCTTCGTACACCTCGCCCACTTTCCTCCCGCTGATGAGTGTGGTCACCGCCTGGCGCACCTTACCCGCTGTGAGTCCATGCAGCGCGGCGGACTCAGGCCGCAGCTTCACGGTGATCTGCGGCACCAGCGTGAGAGATTCGACCTTCAGGGCGCTCACTCCAGGCACCTCCTTCAGCGCAGCACCAACGGCCGCAGCGCGATCACGCAGCACATCGAGATCTGAGCCAAAAATGCGCACGACGATGCTGGCGCTGGCACCCGTGAGGACCTCCTTCACACGTTCCCGCAGAAAGGTGAGCAGGTCGCGGGTGAGGCCGGGGTAGCCATCCACCACCGCCTGCGCTTTGTGAATCGTTTCATCGTAATCGACGTTGGGATCAAGGCTAATCCACAACTCTGTGAAGTCCGGACCGACCACTTCATCCGCGACCTCCGCACGACCGATGTGAGCGCCGAGATTGCGCACGCCGGGAATGGCGCGCAAATCCTTGCTGGCGGCGATGGTGATGCGTGTGCTTGCTTCGACCGAGGTGTTCGGCTTTTCCAGCCAGTGCATGAGAAAGTCACGCTCCTTGAAGTTCGGTAGAAACTCCTCCTTGAGCTGCGTGTGCCAGATGAAGCCGGTGAAGGCAAAAGCACCTGCGAGAATGAGCAGCGCCAGCCATGGGCTGCGCGCAAACACCGGCAGCACGGCACGGTACGCGGCTTTCAGACCACGGGCGACGAAGGCATCGCGATGGTGTCCGTCCTTGACGCGCAGCAGCATCAAACTCAGCGCGGGTGTGACTGTGAGCGCCACGACGAGCGATGCGCTGATAGCAAGAATGTAAGACAGCGCCAGCGGCCTGAAAAATGTGCCCGCCAGCCCCGGCAAGAAAAACACTGGGATGAACACCAACACGATGATGACGCTGGCATAGACGACCGCACTGCGCACCTCCAACGAAGCATCAAGCACTACCCGCAGCTTTGACTTCGGCTCTGCAAGTCCCGCGTTCTGCCGCAGACGGCGGAGGATGTTTTCCACATCGATGATCGCATCATCCACCACCTCTCCCAGCGCGATGATGAGGCCCGCCAAAATCATGGTGTTGATCGTTTCGCCCCGCCACGCCAGAAAGAGCAGCGCAATGGCCAGGGACAGCGGGATCGCCGTGAGGCTGATGACCGTGGTGCGCCAGTCTCCAAGGAACAGCGCGAGCACGACGACCACCAGCAAACAGCCAAGCCACAGTGCCTCGGTCAGATGATCCATGGATAGCTGAATGAAAGTGGCAGGCCGGAAGATGGTGCTGTCCACATCCACTCCGGGCAGCGCGGGCTTCAGCTCCTCCAGCATTTTTTCGACGCCATGCGTCACGTCCAGCGTGTTGCCCCAGGGCTGCTTTTCAACAATGAGCAGGATGCCCGGGCCATCGTTGATGACGCCATCCCCAATCGGTGCCGGATTGCCAATCTTCACATCAGCCACATCCCCGAGGCGGATCGGTGCGCCGTTACGGAACTCCACCACTGTCCGCGCCAAATCCTCCGGAGTGACGATCAAGGCCAGTTGCGCCACGCTGAGCCGCTGATTGGGAGTATCAATGAATCCGCCCGCACTGATCACGGCGGCATCGCCAGCGGCCTTGGTGATCGCATCCAACGTCACACCAGCCGCACGCAGGCGCTGAGGATCGACGAGCACTTGGTATTGTTTGTCGCGCTGCCCCCAGATGGCGACATTGGCCACGCCACGCACGGACATCAGACGCGGACGAATCGTCCAGCGCGACAGCTCACTCAACTCCATCTGCGACAACGTCTTCGACGTCAGCCCCACTTTCAGCACTCGGCTCAAGGAAGAATAGGGAGACATCAGCACCGGCGGCTTCACCACGGCAGGCAGCCGGTTCTGCGCGAGATTCAGTCTTTCCTGCACGAGCTGCCGCGCTTTGAGGATGTCCGTGCCCGTATCAAAGATCATCACCACTGAGGACAAGCCCAGCACCGATTTGGAGCGCAGCGTCTTCAGGAACGGCAGGCCGTTGAGCGAGTTTTCCAGCGGCACAGTGACCAAGGCATCGACTTCCTCCGTAGAAAGCCCCGGTGCCTCCGTCTGCACCTCCACCAGTGGCGGCGCGAATTCAGGAAACACATCCAGTGGTGCATTTTTCGTGGCATTGATGCCGACCAGCAGCAGCGCCAGCGCAGCAGCGACAACGAGCACGCGCATGTTCAGCGCCCAGGAGACGATGGAGTTCAGCATGGCCGTTATTTTCCCGTCATGAATTCCGTGCCAAACAGCTCAGCCGAGCCGTCTGTCACAATTTTGCTGCCGGCAGCAGGACCGCTGCCAAGCACCGCGTCAGTGCCAGCAATGCGGGCGACCTGAATGCGCTTTCGCGTGTAGGTATGCTCCGCAGTTTGGGCATAGACCCACTGACCACCCTGGATGTCATGCAGTACTGCATTGAAGGGAATGACCAGATGTTCTTCCTGGCTGCCAGCCGTGGAGATTTCCACGGCAAGTCGTTCTCCAGCACGCAAGGTACTGTCTGCTGGCAGTTGGTAATACCAGTCCACGGTATTAGTTAGCGCATTGGCCGTGGGTGGTCCGGCCACGGGTTCAGCGCTCTGGCTTTTGGCTTCAAACCCCAGAGTGCGGATGCTGGCAGCCGCCTTGGCATCGAGCAGCGGCAGCTCGCCGCTGTAAATCGCCACACGGACCCAGGCGCGCTTTTTACCACCTGATTTACCCACGGGATCGCCCAGGATGTCGCGCTGGGCTTTCGCGGTCGCCAGCGTGCCCTCGGCGAGAGACAGCGCTGTTTTGGCTTCATCAACGGAACGCACGCTGCCCGCTTCGGCATTGAGCACTTTCTGCGCGCGCTCGACGGCGATTTTCGCCGCATCAATCTGCACCTTGGCCTGGAGAATGCGGCCATCGGCGGCGGCCTGCAAATCGGCGAGGCGCAGCACCTCATCCAACGTGCCACCGAGCACTGGCGCGACGCCGCTGCCTTCTCCAGCGAGTGGATAAACGACTTCACCTGAAAACAGCCGCGTGCCAGGCACAGGTTTCTTTTCCACCGGGACAACTTTCAGCCGCAGCCGCTGCTCGGCATCGGGCTTGAGAATGACCACGACGAGGTCGCCCTCCTTGGTCACGGCTGCGGGAGCAGCACCACCCGAATCGGCGGCATGCAGCGAACTCACTGCGAACAGGAGAGCAAAGGAGGCGAAGGTTTTCATGGTGTGGTTGTGTAAAAATCAAAGCCGTGCCTGCATGGCATCTTCCAGCGTTCCGGCGGCAGTTTGCGCCTCGATGTCGGCGGCCATACGAGCAAGATTGGCCGTGCTGGCTTCAATCTGTCGGCGTGTGAGTTCGAGCGGTGAGAGTTCACCCGCTTCGACCATGCGTTTCGTCGTGCCAGCGGCCGCAGCGGCCTCCTGCGATAACGTAGCGGCGGTCTCCGCTTTCTTCCGCGAGGCTTCATAGGAAGCCAGCGCGATGTTAAGCTCACCTTGGATAGTGTCCTGCTGCGCTAAAAAGCGTGCTTCAGCAGACTTACGTTTCGCCTCCGCCTGCGCGATGGGGCCGCGATTGCCATTGATTGGGAGTTCCAGGCTCACCCCGAGTTGCCAGCGGTTCTGCCCCTGGTTGAAATCAAATCCAGGGCCGAGCCGGACATCAGGATACTGCTTGGCGTATTCCAACCTCAACGCGGACTCCGCCGCAGCGTAGTCAGCGAGCAGCGCCAACAGATCCGCCCGCTGCGTCAGTGCCAGACGACGACTGTTGCTGGTGCTCTGCGAGGGCAGGCGCGTGAATCCGGAAAAGTCGAGAGTGATGCCCTTCAAGGCCGACAATGGCACCCCTACCGCAGCGGCGAGTTTGGCCTCTCCAGTGGCGGCCAGTCGTTGCGCGTCTTGCAGGGCTAGTCGTGTGCGGTTCAGCGCCAGGCGTGCCTGGGTCAGTTCAAAGGGCGACACATCGCCCGCTTCCATCTGCGCGGTGAGTTTCTTGATCGCCTCATCATGCAGTTTCTGTTCCGTCTCCAGCAGGCGGATGTTCTCACGAGCGTTGTGCAGTTCCAGCATCGCCACACGCACACGCGAGCGCGCGGTCCAGGCCCGTGCCGATACGCGCCATCTGGCGGCCTCTGCGGCGGCCATCGCCTGCTCCGTGCGCCGGGTGCGTTTACCAGCAGTTTCTATTTGATAGAAAACGTTGCCAGCCAAGAACCAGGGGGTGAGCGCGTTGCGGTGAAAGCTGGCATACTGCGGGCCAAAGGTGAAGATAGGATTCGGCCGCTGCTTGGCCGTTTTGATCGCCGCCGACAGTTCACCCGCCTCGGCGCGTGCGAGGGTGACATCCGGGTGGAAATAAGCTGCGGCCAGTGCCAGTCGATTGACCTCCCAGGTGCCATGCTCGGCCTTTTGTTCGGTGAGAAACTGCCGCAAGCCGGGATCGTTCAACGAACGTCCCGCGAACGCCGCCGAACTGGCCTCCGCCGAAAGCGGATGCGCCTGATAGCTTCTGCATGAGGTCAGCGCAGCAGCGATGGTAAACAGTAACAGAGAAAATTTCATGTCGGGCAGTCGTTGACCAAGCGGAATTGTGAACCGGTCTCCAGTGAAAAGGTTGTCATTAAAACCGTCATTTCGAATCCGCTGGCAGACTCAGAGTGAGCTGCGTGCGGCTGTCCGCCAGGACCTCGAAAATTAGGCTGCCATGATGCGATCTGGCAATGGACTCCGCGATGCTCAGACCGAGGCCGCTGCCCTCGATGGCGCTGCCATGCGAAGCATCGCCACGCAGGAACCGTTCGAACACGCGGGACCTCAACTCATACGGCAGGACCGGGCCGGTATTGGTGATGCGGAAGAGTATTTGCTTCTCGTCCTGATACAGGCCCAGCACAATGCTGCCGTTTTTGTGGTTATGCTTCACGGCATTGTCACCAAGGATCAGCAGCAGTTGGCGCAGTCGCATGCGGTCTCCCGTGACTTCTGCAGGCTGGCATGCCGCTAGGGTAACGGTGATGTTTTGCGCAGCAGACAGCAGTGTTAGATCCTCCACCAGATCACGCACGAGTTCATGCAGGGCCACCGTGCCATGCGTTGCCTCCAACAGGCCGGCGTCAGCCTTGGCGAGGAAGGCAAGCTGGCCGACAATGACCGACAGACGCTGCACCTCCTCCAGCATGGAGGTGATTCGCTCCCGATGGACCGTAGGCGTGGTGTTATCAGCGATCATCTGTTCCAACGTGCCGTGGAGTATGGTGAGCGGTGTTTTGAGCTCATGCGAGGCATGCAGGGTGAACTCACGGGCCTGAGTGAACGAGGCCCCCAGGCGTTCTTTCATGCCATTGAACACAGCGGACATGCGGTCGAGTTCATCCCCGTTGCCGCTGCGTGCCACAGGTTCGGCAAGGTTGGACGCGGTGGTTTTTTCGAGCGCCTCGGTCAACTCTTCGATGGGACGCAGGACTTGGCGCATGAGAATGCTGCCGCCGATGATGCCTAGCAACAGCGCAGGCAGGCCACCATACAGGATGATTTCTACCGTCTCCACCAACGGCGACTGCCGCAAGGTGGCCGCCACCCCGCCATGCTGGGCCACCTCCTGCTGTTCATTGAATTCAAACCAACTCCAGAACGCCACGATAATCAGCGACACGCTGAGCGTGGCGGCATAATGCAGCAGGATGCGGCGGCGCAGTGTCATGGCTGAATGCGCAGCGCATAACCCAGGCCGCGAACGGTTTGAATGAGGACGGGCGCATGATCACGGTCAATCTTTTCCCGCAATCGCCTGACATAGACATCCACCAGATTGCTGCCTGGATCAAAATCATACTCCCACACGCTGAGGATAATGTCACGCCGGCTGACCACACGGCCTTCCGCACGCAGCAGACACTCCAGCAGCAAACTCTCACGCGAAGATAATTCGATGCGCTTGCCGGCACGCCGCGTCTCACGCGTGCCAACGTCATAGGTCAAATCCGCCAGAGTCAGCACCGCAGGCTTGAGCGCCACGTTCCGCCGCAGCAGCGAGCGCAGGCGCGCCAGCAGCTCCGACATGGCAAAGGGCTTGGGCAGATAATCATCCGCTCCCGCGTTCAAGCCCTCCACGCGCTGCTCCACCTCGCCACGTGCGGAAAGCATGATGACAGGCGTGGTGCGCCCCTGCTGACGCAGCTCGCGCACCAGGCTGAGGCCGTCGCGCTGCGGCAGCATGATGTCCACCAGCAGGGCGTCAAAGCCTGCTCCCAGGGCGCGTTGGAGGCCGCTCTCACCATCGCCCACATGACTGACCTCAAACTCCTCCTGCCGCAGCGCGCTGGCAAGCAGTGCGGCGGTCTTGGAATCATCTTCGACAATCAGGATGTGCATGGCGGCATGGAAGCGGGCGCGGCGGAGGCGGCAAATGATGATGTTGTCATGGAACTACGAATTCCGCTTTTTATGATTATTGCCCCATCCGCAGCGGGCCACCACGCCGCACCTTCGTGAGTTTGCCGTCACGAATCGTGACTCCACCATTCACGATCACATGATCAAATCCCTCGGCGTAGTGGTGCGGGTCGCTGAAGGTGGAAGGATCTGTGACTTTGTCAGGATCAAAAATCACGATGTCAGCATGCGCGCCTTCTTTGATCACGCCACGATCTTTGAGATGAAAAGTCTGCGCAGGCAGTGAGGTCATACGGCGCACCGCTTCTGGCAGCGTGAGCAGATTCAATTCGCGCACATAGCGGCCCAGCACGCGAGCATTGTTGCCGTAGCTGCGCGGATGCGGCACATCCTCGCCGAGACGACGCGGACCGCCGTCGCTGGCGATCATGGTGAGCGGATGCTGCATGAAGATCTTCAAATCATCCTCGCTCATGCCGTGGAAAATAGCACCCGCACCGCCCTGGGCTTCGATCTCAAGAATCAGCTCGATTTGATTATCGAGCGTGTCTGCACCTCGCCGCATTTTCGCTGCTTCAGGAATCGTTTTGCCATTGAGCGATGGGTCCGCCTTGCAGCGGGCGATCACCGCATAGCTGTAGTCCTTGCGCCCCTGGCGGGCGCGCATTTCGGCCATGCTGGCAATGATCGCAGCTTTCTTCTGCGGATCAGAGATTCGCGCGATGAAGTCTGCATGCTCGCCTTCGAGAGCACTGTCCGGCAAGGTCTGCCGCAGGCCAGTGCTGGAGGCCGTATAGGCATATTGATCCTGCGTGATTTTCAAGCCCTCGGCACGCGCGCGGTCAAGCACCGCCAGAACTTCATGGGCCTTGCCCCAGGCACTTGGGCCGGAAAGCTTGATGTGCGAGACTTCGGCACGGATTTTCGCCTCTCTGGCAATACGGATGATCTCATCCAGCGCCTCAAAAATGCGCACCGTTTCATAGCGCATGTGGCTGACGTAAATGCCGTCATGGGCAGCCGCTACTTTCGCCAGCGCGATGAGTTCATCGGTCTTAGCAAAAGAGCCGGGCACATAAATAAGCCCCGTGCTCAGGCCGACCGCCCCATCCTTCATCGCCTGATCGACCAGCCCTTGCATCGTGGCGAGCTGCTCCGCATTCGGTGCGCGGATGAAGCTGCCGCCCATGCCCTGCTCACGCACCGAACCGTGACCGATCAGCGTGGCCACGTTGAGAGACACCTTCGATTCCTCGATCTCTTGAAAAAACTTCGCCACATCGGTGCGCGAATGACCGCAGTTGCCGGTGATGATGGTCGTGACACCCATGCGCAGAAAATTCTCCGCCGCCGGGATAAGGCAGATGTCTTCCGAGTGGGTATGGACATCGATGAAGCCCGGTGCAGCCACTTTTCCGCCGGCATCTATGACCACAGCCGCCGAGCCTTCGACCTGACCGACCGCCACGATGCGCCCGCCTTTCACTGCGATGCTGCCTCTGACCAACGGCCCACCGCTGCCATCCGCGATCTGTGCATTCGTAATGAGCAGGTCGAAATCCGCCGCCATGGCGGAGCCAACGAGTAGAAAGGCGAAAAGGAGGCCCAGATTCATGGTGATGAGGGAAAGACGTGGCGGATGGCACGGACATTGCCAGGATTCCTTTTGCCAATCCGGCCTCCGCATTCCATATCTGCCCACCATGATCGATCTGACGAACAAGAAAATCGCCCTCCTGATGGGCGGCCCCGGCTCCGAACGCAAAGTTTCGCTCAAAACCGCCGAAAGCGTGGCCGAAGCGCTGCGCAGCAAAGGTGCCACCGTCGTCGAAGTGGATGTGACCGGACCGGACTTTGAAGTGCCAGGGGATGTGTTCATCGCCATGAACCTGATCCACGGCACCTTTGGCGAGGACGGCCAGATTCAGGCCATTTTGGAACAACGCGGCATCCGCTACACCGGAGCGGGAGTGGCGAGCAGCCGCATCGCGTTCGACAAACTGCTGAGCAAGGAGCGCTTCATCGCCGCCGGGGTGCCCACGCCGCGTTCGCAGACTTATCCACTGGATGGCAGCCAGCCGCTGGCGATTTCCCTGCCGCTCGTCGTCAAACCACCGCGTGAAGGTTCCAGCGTCGGCGTTCACATCTGCCACACACAGGCCGAGTTCGACGCCGCCATCGAAGACGCCAAATTGTTTGGCAACGACACGCTGATCGAAGACTACGTTTCCGGCAAAGAACTGACGGTCGGCATTCTGGGCGATCAGGTGCTGCCGGTGATTCACATCGAACCGGTCGAAGGTTTCTACGACATCAATAACAAGTACCCGTGGATGGGCGGCACCGGCAAAACGAACTACAACTGCCCCGCCAACCTCAGCCCCGAGGTGACGCAGGCCGTGCAAGAAGCCGCGCTGAAAGCCTTCCGCTCCTGCGGCACCGAAGTCTATGGCCGTGTGGATGTCATGCTGCGTGACAGCGATCAGGCTCCCTTCGTGCTCGAAGTGAACACCATCCCCGGCATGACCAGCAGCAGCCTGCTGCCCAAGGCCGCGAAGGCTGTGGGCATCGAGTTCCCGGATCTGTGCGCCAAGATCATTGAGCTGTCGATTGCCGCCAGGCCCTGAGCTACTCAGGCCTTTGCAGGCTGCCGCAGCCACAGATCACTGCAAAATAGCAACACGCCGAGCCAGATCAGGCCAAAGGATACCAAGGCTGCAGTGCCGACAGGTTCGTGATACACGAAGGCTCCCACCAGGAATTGTCCGGTGGGCGCGAGGAATTGCAGCACGCCGAGCAGGGCGAACGGCAACTGCCGCGCACCGTGCGCGAAGCCAAGCAGCGGGATAGTCGTGATGATGCCAAGCCCCGCGATGAGCAGCAGATCATGCACCGAGGCAGTGCCCCAGATCGGCGCGCCGCTCTGCTGCGTCCAGACCAGGTAGATGACCGCCACCGGAATGCCGACAACGGTTTCCACCGCCAGCCCCTGCAATGAGCCCAGCGGTGAACGCCGCCGCGCCAGAGCATACAGCGCAAAGCTCCCTGCCAGCAGCAGACCGATCCACGGAAATCGTCCCACGAGAACCAACTGAGTCAGCACACCAACCGCAGCGGAGGCGATGCTGAGTTTTTGCAATCGCGACAGGTGCTCCCCCAGCAACCGGCTGCCGATGAGCACATTCAGCAGCGGATTGATGAAGTAGCCAAGACTGCAATCAATGATGCGCCCATGCTGCGCCGCCCAGACAAAGACGCCCCAGTTGATCGCGAGTAAAAACGCGGACCACGCATGCGCTTCAAGCAGGCGCATGTCCCGCAGTGAGCGCAGCAAGCCGGTCCACTCGCCGCGCAGCATCAGGATGGGCAGCACCGTGGCCATGGTCCAGACCACGCGCTGCGCCAGAGCCACATCGCTGCCGAGATGGCCGATCTGTTTCCAATACACCGGCAGCACGCCCCAGAGGCCAAAGGCGACCACGGCGCTGAGCACTGCATTGGCGGATGGTTTTTCAGGATTCATGCCGTTGAGCTTTACGCGTGTAGAGAATGAGAAGCGCTGCCACGATGCCAAGCACGGCATTCAGCACCCACAGCGCAGTAGGGTGGTGATCGTAGAGCGGCATGCCCAGTGCGGAACTGGCAGTGCTGCCAGCACACCATGCCAGACTTTGAAAGCCCACGTAGCGCCCGCGCATGTCTTCCGGAGAGAGACTGGCCGAGTAGGCCTGCTGCCGCGAAAACGCCGACATCTCACCGAAGGTGAACACGATCATCATCAGCACAAACGCCGTGAGCGATCCGCTGACCAAAAAGGTGAGGAAACTGGCCCCCATCAACAGGTAGCCGAGCGCGAGCACCTGCTTGACCGGCCACAGGCGCAATCCATTGGCCAGCGGCACCTCCAGCAGGCAGATCATCACGCCATTCAAAGCCAGCACGAGGCCACAGAGATGCAGCGGCAAGGCGCTCCGCTCGAAGTGCAGCGGAAAGGTCGTGTTCGTCTGCCGGAAGATCCATGCCACACACACGCAGGCACCAAACAGCGCCAGGAAGGCGTGATTGGTGCGGATCGACTGCCAGGCATGCCCCCAGCCCGCGTGCTCGCGTGCCGTGCGCCGCCCTCTTGGCAAGCACCGCCACGCTATGATGCCAAAAACGACGGACGTGGCCGCATCGACTGCAAACAGCCAGAAGAACGAGTATTCAGCGAGGAATCCCGCTGTCGCAGGCCCAAGCGACCACGCGAGATTGATCGCGAACCGCTGCACGGAATACGCCATCACCCGCTGCTCCGGCGGCACAATGTCCTGCACCAGTGCGGCGCTCGCAGGCTGCCCGGCTTCATTGATGGCCCCGGTAAGGAAGGCCAGGGCCGCCAGCGCCCGCCAGTCCACCGCTTGTGACATGGCCAGCATACAGACTGCACCCGCCAGTGCTGAAACGGCCATGGTGACGTTCCGCCCGAGGCGGTCCGCCATCCAGCCACCGATCCAGGCGGCAATGAAACCTCCTAGCGAGTACGCAGCCACGGCGTAACCGGCCTGCGTGGCCGTGTTGCCGTTCCGCGTGATGAACAGCGCCAGAAACGGCACGACGAAAACGCCGAACCGGTTGACGAAGGTAGCGCCTACGAGAACCCAGAAGGGTCTGGGCAGGAGGTGCAGTTGTGAAAACAGAGACATGGTTGGAAAGAGAAAAAGAGATTCATGGGAAAAGAGGCGATGAGCGGGAACGCAAAACGGGCCGGCTCAGGTGAGCCGGCCCGTCGAAGGCTTTAAAGGGTGTCTGTGTTCGTTCGGATTACAGGCCTTTGCTCACAATGTATTTCACGAGATCGACGACTCGGTTGGAGTAACCCCACTCGTTGTCGTACCAGCTCACCAGCTTGAAGAACTTGCTGTTCAGCTCAAGGCCGGAACCGGCGTCAAAGATAGAGCTGTGCTGGTCGTGCATGAAATCGGTGCTCACCACTTCGTCGGCGGTCCAGTTCAGGATGCCTTTGAGGTAGGTCTCGCTGGCCTTCTTCATGGCGGCGGAGATTTCCTTGTAGCTGGTTTCCTTCTCCGTCTTCACGGTGAGATCGACCACGGAAACCGTCGGCGTTGGCACGCGGAAGGACATGCCGGTGAGCTTGCCCTTCACTTCTGGAATGGCCAGACCCACGGCCTTGGCGGCACCGGTGCCGGAAGGAATGATGTTGATGGCGGCGCTGCGGCCACCTTTCCAATCCTTGGCGCTCGGGCCGTCCACAGTCTTCTGCGTGGCGGTGTAGCTGTGGATGGTGGTCATGAGACCTTCAGCGACGCCGAATCCTTCTTTCAGGAGGACGTGAACGACGGGAGCCAGGCAGTTCGTCGTGCAGCTTGCGTTGGAAACGACGTGATGATTGGCGGCATCATACTTCTCATGATTCACCCCCATGACGATGGTGATGTCTTCATCCTTGCCAGGGGCGGAGATGATAACCTTCTTGGCACCAGCGTCGATGTGGCCTTGGGCCTTGCTGCGCTCCGTGAAGAGACCGGTGGACTCGATGACGATGTCCACTCCAAGTTCTTTCCAAGGGAGTGCGGAAGGACCTGCGCGCACAGCGAGGCATTTGATCTCATGGCCATCGACCACCAGGATGTCGTCTGCAGCCAGATCTGGGCTGGACTTCTTGGAGGACACTTCTTCCTTGGCCTTGCCCTGAGTGGAGTCGTATTTGACGAGGTAGGCGAGATTGTCCGCAGGCACGAGGTCGTTCACTGCAACGACTTCAATTTCCTTGCCCAGGAGACCCTGGTCACAGATTGCGCGAAAGACGAGGCGACCGATGCGCCCGAAACCATTGATGCCGATTTTGACCATGTTATTTGAGGTAGTTTGGATTTTTGAGGGGATCAGGATTACCGCCGGGGGGAGGGAGTGTCAACCCGATTGGCAGCAGGAACCGGGCCTTGTTTGAAAGGTTAAATGCCTATTCACTACATTTGTAGTTGCCATTTCACGACAAATGTAGTGAAATAAATTTAATTCCATTAAATCATGCCAACCGCACCCGACATCGCCGAATCCGAATGGTCCGTCATGGAGGCTCTTTGGGAGTCTTCTCCGCAGACGGCCTCCGAAGTCACCAAGACACTGCGCCCCACCATGAACTGGGCCGAAAACACCGTCCGCACCCTGCTCATGCGCCTCGTTGAAAAAGGCGCGCTCAAGACCGCCGAAAACGCCAGCGGCACCCGCACCTTCCTCCCCGCCGTGAAACGCGAGGCCTGCGTGCGTGCCGAGGGCGAATCCTTCATGCAGCGCATCTTTGGCGGCGCAGCCAAGCCCCTGCTCGTCCACTTCGCCCAAAACACCAAGCTCACCGCCGAGGAGGTGAAGGAACTCAAAAAAATGCTCGATCAATCCCTCAACTCATAATCCACCATGAACACGCTCACCCAACTCTTCGACTGGCTGCTCGCAGCCAGTCTTCGTGCGTCGCTTCTCACACTCGCGACACTGCTCATTCAAGCGGCATTGCACCGCCATCTCGGCGCCCGCATGCGCTACGCACTTTGGCTGCCGGTGCTCATTGTCCTGCTGATGCCAGTGCTTCCACAGAGCCAATGGAGCATCGAGCAAGTCTTCCAGGCAATCCCGCCATCAGCACAGATAAACCCCGCGCCCATCTTAGCATCGATGGAGCAGACACCTGCTGTTTTTGAAGCACCCGCCCCCACGCAAGACCATTTCAACTGGCAGCGACTGCTCCTCATCTCTTGGGTCAGTGTCTCCGCAGGCATGCTCGTCCTCGGTAGCTTCTCCTTCATCCTCACCCTGCGCCGCTTCAAACGAGTCCGCCATCCCGCCAGTGATGAACTCCTTGCCACACTTGCGCAAATCGCTCATGAGGTGCGCTTGCGCCATGTACCCCAGATCTTGATCGCCTCCAGTGTCAGCAGTCCCGCCGTCACCGGTCTCCTCCACCCCACCCTGCTGCTGCCCGCAGAGTTCGACCGCGAATTCACCCCAGCCGAGGCGCGACTCGTCCTCAAACACGAACTCATGCACCTCAAACGCGGCGACCTCCCGCTCAACGCCCTCATGTGCGTGCTGATGGCGCTGCATTGGTTCAATCCCCTGCTCTGGATCGCCTTCTTCAAAGTCCGCGCCGACCGCGAGGCCGCTTGCGACGCCCAGGTGCTCCACGATGCCTCGAATGACCGCCGCATCGAATACGGCCATGCACTCCTCAAAGTCGAAACCGCCTTCTGCCCTCGCGGCTTCAGCCTCGGCTTCGTCGGCATTTTTCAGCGCGGCTCCGCCTTGCGTTCCCGCATCCAGTCCATTGCCACCCATCGCGCTTCCCATCCCGCCATGAAAGCACTGGTCACGATGACCATCGTGCTTATGACCTTCTTCGGCATCACCCAGGCACAGCAACCGGCACCCAAAAAGAAGCCCACTACCGAGGCCATACAGACCAAGCTCGAAAAAATCATCATCCCCCACATTCAATTCCAAGGTGCCACGGTGGCAGAATGCATTGAATACCTTCGCGCCAAAAGCCGTGACCTCGATACTCTCACCGCCGATCCCGCCGCACGCGGAGTCAATATCCTCTACAAAGCCGACAACCCACCGTCCAACGCGGCCATCTCGCTTGACCTCAAAGAGATCCCGCTGGGCGAAGCCCTGCACTATGTCGTCGAACTGGCCAGTCTCAAAATGAGCATTCAACCCAATGCTGTCGTGATTGCACAGAGCTTTCCTGCCACAGCGGCGGACAGCCCAGAGCCAAAGCCTGCTACGGCTCCCCCCTCCTCCAAAATCATATTCCCCAGCTTGGAATTCCGCGATGCCACCCTCGCCGAATGCATCGACTTCATCCGCATCAAGTCCCGCGAACTCGATCCCGACAAAAAGGGCGTGAACATCATCCTCAAACCCGGCGGAAATGACTCCACCCGCATTACCCTGTCGCTCAAAAACGTTCCTCTGCCTGAGTCCCTCCGCTACTGTGCCGAGCTATCGAATCATAAGCTCACATCCGACGCCCAGTCTTATTTCGTCACGCCTGCTTCTCTAGCAGCTCCGGAAAAAACGCCATCCGGCAAGACCAAGTGATCCTCAGTTGAACTTGCCTCAATGCTCGCTCTGGATGCCACGCTCATGGCATCCACCTCCGACCTCGATCTCACCCAGCGCTTGCGCGAAAACGCCTGGATTGGCGACGCCGTTCTGGAACTCTACGTCCGCAGCTTCATCCTGAGGCAGCAGGGCAAAGTGGATGCCGAGATGAAAACGCGCTTCACCTGCAATCAATTCCTCTCCTGCACCGGCAGCCCCACCGCCGTCGAGGCCGACATCGGCGTCGTCTATCAGCGCGAAGGGCTGGAGGCCGCCTTCGCATGGATTCGTGAAAATCTGGAGCCGCTGTTTCTCAAGCAAGAAGCGAAACGCAAACGCACTGGGAAGTAACTACACCCGCTGCCCCAGCGCCTTTAGCTTGGCCTCGGCTTCGCTCCAGGGCACCTCATGCGGCAGACGCTTCGTCGTTGCAGCCAATGCCGCAGTCACGCCTGCAGCCTCGCCCATCGCCACCGAGTTTCCCGTCACGCGATAGCTCGCATGCGCAATGAAATCCCCGCTGATGTTGCGCCCAGCCATCATCAACCCGTCCACATCTTTCGCGATCAGCGCCCGCAGCGGAATGTCATACGGCTTCACCTTGATGCCCGCATTGCTGTAGGCGGACTTCTTGTTCATGTCCGCACTTAGCGCATGAATGTCCACACTGAAAGTAGGCCGCACCACGGCGTCATCATAGCGTACACCAGAAGCCACATCCTCCTTGCTCACCGTATAGCGCCCCGCAATGCGCCTCCCGTCACGCACGCCGATTTGCTCCGCCGTCGCGGCGATTTGTAACCCCTCCCACGGACCGCCGAGCTTGCGCAGGCCGTTCACGATTTTGTTCATTTCCACACGCGCCTGCACGGTGGCCTCAGTGATCTTTGCCGCATCAAAACACGGCACGCCGTATTGGTGGTTCATCATCACCAGCAGCAGATTGTCCCGCACCTGCCACAGCGTCGGCTTCGCATACGAAGGGAAGTGCTCTGTGCGTTTGATCTCCGCAAGGAACGCGTCTTTCGAAATACCATCCGCCTTGCTGGGGTCTGACTTGTGAATGAAGGCCTCCAGCGCCTTGGCGTCTTTGCACACCAGCAGCGCATTCAGCGACATCGGCTGGCAGGGGCACGAATCTGCCTCGCCATATTCGAAGGCACAGCCTGCCAGGGCTCCGAGATCGCCATCACCCGTCGTGTCGATGAACACCGGCGCTTTCCACGCCTGCCGCCCTGACTTCGACTCGGTCACAATCGTTGTCAGCCGCTTCCCCTCGCGATACGCCGCACATACCCGCGTGTGGAGCTGGAACTTGATGCCCGCTTCCACAAACATTTCCTCCAGCAGCAGCTTCATGCCTTCCGGCTCATAGCAGATGCTCTTCTTGCTCGTGCCTCGGCGCATGTCGCGCTCATCCATTCGCTTCAGCAGTTCCTGGTTGAAGCCCGGCTTGTCGAAATCCAACAGATAACCCAGCAGGCCGGCCGTCCATACGCCACCCAGACAGCCGCGCCACTCAAACACCCGCACCTTGGCACCCGCCCGCGCCGCCGTGATCGCCGCCGTGATCGCCGCCGCGATTCCCGCGGGTCCTGCACCGCACACGATGACATCGGCATCCTCCGCCAGCGGCAGATCCTGCGCAGGCTCATGAAACTGCCCCGCAATGGCCTTCTCCACCTCCGCCGCATTCATGACTCCCGGTGTGACCAGCGCACCAGAGAATGCGGCACGCAGGAAGGAACGGCGTTTGAAGTCAGGGGGAAGTCTGGGAGTACTCATGATCGAATAAAAGTCAAATTCAGCGCGGTTTTGGACAAGATCATAGATCATTTTTCACCATCAGCGACTCCACCTGCACCGCCACGGCCTCATCGCAACGCTTCAATGCTTCCTGAAGCTTCCCAGGATCTCCACTGTTTTCCTGAATCAATCGCCGCGCGATGGCAAACGCCGACTCAAACCGGCCATCTCCATCCGCGTCCAGCCAGATCGGATTCGTCGATCCGATCACACGCGGCACGAAGGTCTTGCTGCTCGGCTGATACGGGCGCGGAATCTCCCAGAACGGCTCGGTAACACCTGGCCCCGTCGCGATCACCACCAGATGCACATCGTGCGCCGGTTTCGGCAACTGCCAGACGATGCGCGCCTTTTCACCTGCACGATGGTTGTCCTCAATCCTCTGCTCGCGAATCCGAATGCCGTTTGCAAAAAGTTCGATGCGATCTGCCTGCGTCCATGCTGGGCCAAAGATCGTGGCCTCCACCTTGATGCTGTCCTTCAGTCCCGTGGCCAGATCACCGACCATGAACTTGTCATTCACCTTCAACTGCGCCAGCAGTCCGAGACTCACCAGCAGTCGGCCCTCCTTGTAGCTGCGCCAGACTTCGTCCAGATCCAGATTCGCTGCATCCGCATCCTTCGCCGCCACATAGGTGCGCCCCTGCCCCAGAATGAATCGGTTCACGTCATGGCTGTCGCTTGATGCAATCGCCGCAATGCGCTGCCCACGGTTCAACAACGCAAACCAGTCCCGATACAGCAGATGAATGTCAGACTGCATCGCCGCTGAGGTGATCACCTCCATCGCATCAATGTCCAGGGCGTCCGCCTGGCGGTGCCTGCCCGTCTTCGGATTGAACTGCATGCCGCCTAACGGAATGAAGCCGCTGTGCAGATCACGCGGATGATTCAGCGTGATCACCTTCACCCCCGGTGTCGCACGGATCTCTGGCAGCAGCTTCGCCCAGTCATCCTGCTCGTGATTCACCACCCGTGCACCCGCTTCAATCGGAAACGCATTGAAGTGGCCATGCTTCGTCGTCACCTCATTGCCGATCACCGGCGTGAAGCGCTCCGCCACTCCCATGCTCGCAGCGCTCGGTGCATAATCCGTGTGATGATTGTGATCCGTCGCGACTGCCAGTTCGATCCCCTCCCCTGCAATCGTCAGCATGCGTTCCTCGATCTTCGCATCGCCATGCCCGCTGTGCGTCAGCGTGTGAATGTGACTGTCTGCCGCGATCCAGCCCACCGTCGGCACCTCACGCCGCAGTTGCAGCGCCACTTGCTTCGACTCCCCTACATTCAGCGAAATCGCCGCACGCTCCACACTCCATTCAAAACCACGCCCCGCATGTAGGATGTAATCTCCAGGCGGCAGCGACAGCATGGCCTTGCCATTCCGTGTGTAAACCACGCCAATGCGCACCGCCACCTCACCTGCAGGTCCCGCACGCAGCGGCTGTAAAGTCCCGTCCGCACGCGTCAAGGTCAGTCGGCACGACAGTCCTCCGCCAGATTCGCCATCCGTCACCGTCACCTCCACCTGCGCACCGCTCATCACCTCCGTCATCGGCTTCGCTGCGATGAACACTGGTCCCACCTCGATGTCGTCCAGACTCGGCGGCGCTTCGATGGTCAGAACATTTTCCCCATCACGCAATGCTCCCGCTGGGATCATTAGCAGGCTCTCCATCGCCGTCTCCGCCGCCACCAGCGTTCCCAGCTTGCGCCCGTTCAACAGCACCGGCCACGTCAGTTTCACATCTCGTTGCCACAGCCGCAGCGTCTGCTCCGTGGCATTCGCCTTCGCCTCAAAGCGCCTCTCCAGCCGCTCTGCATCGACAGCGCGATCCTTGAACGCCTCCCACTCAAACTGCCCCGCCCTGCCAAGATGCAACCGCCTAGCTTCCACCTTCAAATCCTCCGCCATCAAACTCATCGCGGGCAGGCAAACCAGAATCCATTTCATCACTCTCGAACGAACCCACCTGATGACAACTATCCACCCGCCGTTGAATTGAAGCCTGACCTTGCCAAAGCTGCGCCATGAAACGCTACCCTGTCCGCCACACATCCGCATCTCCCTTGGATTGGTCCGTGGCCGAACCTTTGACCGACTTCTCCTTTCCATGGGAGGCCAGCACTACTCCTCTTACCGAATTCCGCGCGCTCTGGAACGATACACATCTTCATTTCCGCTTCGACTGCATCGACGATGATCTCGTTCTTCCCGATGCCCCCACGGCTAAAGAGCGCGTGCTCGGCTCCGACCGCGTCGAAATCTTCCTCGCTCCAGATCTGAGCCTGAAGCCTTACTACTGCCTCGAAATGTCTCCACGTGGTGACGTGCTGGCCTACGAGGCGAATTTCTATCGTGAAATGAACTGGGACTGGCAATGCGCAGGCCTGCAACTCACCGCCCACATCGAAGGCAGTCGCTACACGGTCACAGGCAGCATCCCTCTCGACACGCTTCGCGCTTTGCAGGTGCTCAAGCCCGGCTCCTCTGAATTAATAGCCGGCCTCTATCGTGCCGAATTTCATCACCGACCCGATGGCACCGTTCATTCCGGCTGGATGCCCTGGGTGAATCCTCAAACCGAACGTCCAGACTTTCATGTGCCGACATCGTTCGGCGTGCTGACTTTGGTCTGAACCAAGGCTTGATGAGCCGTCCTCTTATTGGCTGACCACCGGAATGATCACGCGATAAAAGCCTCTTGCCTGTCCCAGACGGCCTGAATCCGTTTCGGTGAAGCTCGCAGAGGTGCCGTCGCTCGTCACCGAACCGACATCGATCCAACTACCGGTCGTCATATCGGGCGAATATTGCAGCGTGTAAGTCGTACCCGAAGTGGCATTGACCTGCAGCGTGACAGATGGGTCGGTGCCTTTGCGCGTGAAGCTGGCCACGGCCAGATCTTCCACGGCATTGTTCTGCACGAGGAACTGCCCCATCAGCCCGCCGTCCTCATGCTGCAAAAAGTGGCAGTGAAACATGAAGGGATTGGAGTTGCTGGCGAAATCATCAAACTTGGTGATGAAGGAAACACTCGACTGCTGCGGCAGATAAAACGTGTCTTTCCAACCCTGCATGTAGGCCGGTATGCCTCCCGGTACCGACGTGAGATAAAACTGAATATCGTGAATGTGAAAGGAGTGAGAGAGATTGGAAACATTCGCGAGCGTCCACTGCTCCACGGCATTGAAGTTCACCGTCTGGTTGATCACCGAGGAACTGTAAACCAAGTTGTCAAAACTGAGGGGTAAGCCGCCCACTCCCGTCAGCGACACGGTGCGGCTGTTCGTCACATCCGCGCTGGTCCAGTAGGTGTTGTTCACCAATTTCGTCGGGAGGCTGGTGATGGCATTGCTAGTGGCCGCCACAATGTTGATGTGCAGATCGACAAAATCGATGTTGTTCAGCAGGCTGCCATTCGCACCCGTGGTGCCCACCTGCCCGCCAGAATAGCCCGCCGCCTGGTTCGAATTATACGTCATCAGATCGATTGAACTCCCCGGTGTCATCCCGCGCAGATCCAGCAGGATCTCATAGCGTTCTGCGACGGCCATCACCATCCGAGTGACGGGAACAGGGGCATTTAGCAAGCCACCATCAGTGCCAATGACATAGAACGTGCGGTTATCGCTGAAGCCGAGGTTATGGTTGCGGGCGATCTCCGCATCGAGAATCCGCAGACGGACGATCTGGGCCGGCAGACTCACCTGCGGGTTCATCGTACCGTTCACCAGCATGTAGTCGCCAAATGCGCCATTCAGGGCAAACTGGTTGGCATTGGCCCCGGTGCCGGTGAAGCGTCGGCTGGTGAGCACGATGGGAAAGTCATCGACCCCATACGTACGCGGCAGCGGCAGCGCAGCCTCCTCATCGTCCTGGACGATGATCAAACCACCCGCGCCCATGGTCAGTTGCTGCTGTGTGGTTGGGTGGAGATGCGGATGATACCAGTACGTGGCCGCCCGGTTCTTGATGTAAAAGGAAGGTGACCAAACCGTGCCAGCGGGAATCGTCTCATGCGGACCACCATCCATGATGGCGGGAATGTGAAAGCCGTGCCAGTGGGTGGTCGTGGTGTCGATAAGGTTGTTCGTGAGGTTCACCCGCACAAAGTCGCCCTTCTTCATGATCAGCGTCGGCCCCCAGAACAATCCATGATTGTAGCCATACGTCTGCGTGGCCGGTCCGGTGAAGAACTGCTTCGCATTTTGATCAAGCGTGAGGTTGAAGGTCGTGCCGGTCATCGGCGGCGGAATGAAAAGCGGGTTGTAGGTCTGCGCGGTGGTGAGGGTGACAATGAGCGGCAGGGTCGTGGTATTATTCCCCGCATTGTCAGTGGCAGTGGCGGTGATGGCATTGGTGCCGAAGCCGAGCGGCACCGTAGCAGTCCATGTGACGAAGCCATTGCTGGTCGTAGCCAAGACATTATTGACGCGCACAGCGGCGATGCCTGAGGGCGTATCGGAGCTGGTGCCGGTCACGGTGATGCTGTTTACCGCCGTACTCCCACCCGTGGCGGGACTGCTGATGGCAACGTTTGGTGGCGTGTTGTCCTGGGTGGATGCGACGACACTGCTATACAAGGATGACCCGGCCACATTCGTTGCGAGTACGCGATAGTAATAGGTCGCCCCATCCGTCAGATTGGTGAAGCTGCCGGTCGGACTCGTCACCGTCTGCGCGGCCAGCGGCGCGGCAAAGTCAGCCGTGGCGGAGATCTGCAAGGTATAGCTGGCAGCGCCCGACACTGCGGCCCATGACAAGGTCTTACCAGTACCTGGTGTGAAAACAGCCTGAGTGCTGAGCACTGGTGCTGCCGGAACCGTGACAATAGTCAGGCTGGCAGCACGCGTGGTCGTACCCGTGCCACTGGTAGCATTCGTGAAGGTGATGGTGTCCGCATAAGTTCCTGCCGCCAGACTGTTGGCACCGCTGTTGATCGCGGCGGTGACGGTGGTGCTGCTGTTTGCTGCAAGCGTGCCGCTGGCGCTGGAAAGCGTCAGCCAGTTCGCGGTTTTCCCTGCAGTCCAGTTCAGCGAACCCGTGCCGCTGTTCACCAGAGTGTAGGTCGTGCTGGCCGTGACCGGCCCGCCAAACACACCCGTGGCCGTCAACCCGGCAGCAGGCGTAACCGCGAGTACAGGCGCTACGGTGGCGACGGTGTAGGAAGTACTGCTGCTCGTGGTCGTGGCTGCAGCGCTGTCTTGAGCAGCGACTGAATAGGTCACGGTGGTGCCGCCTGCCTGGGCTGGAATGACGGCACTGTAAATGGCTCCTGTACCCTGCATATTCAGTGTCACGGGCGGGGTGCCAGTGGTCAGCGTGACAATGATGTCATCGATATCGCATGTGGGCTGGCGTGCCGGAGCGGTGGCGGTGTAACCGCTGAATTGAAAACGCAGCTTCATATTGCTCGTCATGTCAGCAGTGACTAGATCGTAGTGCTTGAGAGTGAAACCATGATTCACCGTCGTCGCATTCAGCACCAGACCGCCGCCCGAGTAAAAGGGTGCCGCACTCAGCACAAAGCTCGTTCCGTTGGTGATGGAAGTGATCGTGGTGTTGGCATTGAGATAGTTCGCCAGGACACTCACACTAGCGGTCGCATTCGCGTTGGCGCTCATCGTGAATGAAGTGTTCGCCACCAGGGAAACCACCCGCGCACCGGCGGGGATGCCGTTCCCTGTCACATACATGCCCACGGCGAGTCCGGTGGTGTTTGCGCAGGTGACGGAGGTGCTCGCACTCGTCGTTCCACAATTGCTCAGGCTGACAGTCGTCCCCTGCACAGTCATACCTGTCACGAGGCCTGCGGTGCTGGCGCAAGTGACTGCGGTCGTGGCGTTGAGCGTACAACTCGTCAAACTCACCGTGCTGCCTGTGTAGTTTTCGCTCACCCGAGTGTTCCAGGTAGTGCCGCCATCCGGCGAGATTTGAAAGGTCCAGCCATTGTTGGAGATCAGGTCAGAGGTGCGCACATAGAATTCCACATAGCCAGCGCTCGCAGCACCCGCATTGATCGCATTCGTGGTGGTCATCATGGTGTCGGTGTAATTGGCCGTGCCGGTGTTCAACTCCACGCCACATCCCGAAGCCGTCAGCGTGAGGCTGGCAGCACCGGTGGTGACATTGGCGCTGAGCACGAAGTTTGCCCCATCGGTGATCGACAGGACGGTCGGATTGCCTGGATTCGTCGTCAAACCGGTGATTCCCATGCCGACCACGAGGCCGACGGTGCTGGTGCAGGAGACATTGGGGCTGCCGCTCGTGGTAGTGCAACTCGTCAGCGTCACGCCAGCGGCTGTCATAGACAGGCCCGTGCCGCTGCCGGTGGCTGCGGTGCTGAGTGCCAGTGTCGTGGCATTGGTGATCGACGCGATCATGGTTCCTGCGCCAATGTTTGGCCCACTGATGCTCATGCCAGGCCAGAGGCTGGCGGTGCTCGCACACGTCACCGCGATGGTTCCATTGGTCGTGGCATTCGTCAGCACGATTGGCACGGTGTGATTGGCGGAGGTGGAGCGTTGTTTGACATCGGACGCATTGCGCACGGCTGTCACCGTCCAAGGATTTTGCGCCCCGGTGCCATTCCATGATGTCGCAGACGCCGTGTTGGTCATCGTCTCGTACATCGCCGTGCCGGTCGTGACCGCACCGACACCATACGTCAACTGCACCTGCGAGATCGTGGTGCCGGAAGACGGCTGCACATTCGCGGTTACTGTGACGTTATCGAAGTTGCCCGGTACGGATGGATTGTTTGCAACGGCGGTGATGGTCGGTGCCGCATGGAGCAGCGCAGACTGGCTGGCCAAGGCCACGATCACTGCAAGCACACCAATTGGGTAACTTTGCACGAGAAGTCTGCGGGGGGTGTTCATGGCAGCAGGTTACTGGGCGTTTACCATTGTGATCGCAGCCACGGAGCCGTTGGCCTCCATGTCCTTGCCATAGGCAATTTCCACCTTGGCCGTGGCACCCGTCATACCTGGAACGGTGACGGTAGGCGGTGTCGTGTAGCCGTAGCCCCCGTTGGTGATTTCATAGCCGATGATGGCCCCCTCCTTCACCAACGCACTCGCGGTAGCAGGCTGGTTCTTCCAAAGATTGCGTGAGCCCGGCGGATAACGGTAGAAGTTGGAAACCGCATCGAGCCGGTCATTGTCGATGCCAAATTTTCCGAGCGCATTCATGAGCGCGGCCTTGTTGGCACGCGCCTCGGTCTCCGAAGGGCCACCGCTGCCGGGACCAGCGGGATGCACGTGGCTGAAAGCTTCGCGAAACACCTCCGTCTTGACTCCAAGCGCCGCAGCGATCAGCACGACTGGACGACCGTGATCGACCGGATCTGTCTCATGACCACCTACAAACACGACGGGCAGGCGCGTGACACCAGCCGGCAGGGCCTTGCCGCTTCCCACCGAGGTTTCTTTGACAGAGCCTTTGTCATCTGGCAGCAATGGACGCTCGCCACGATTATTTGAGCCACCGCCGGGCGGCTGCGGGCGCAGGCTCTTGAGTTGCGTGAGCTGTTCTGGCGTCAATATTTTCTCCACCTTCCCCTTCATTTCGGCCTCCAAATCCTTCAATTGTTGGTTCTGCTCTGCGGTGAGGTTCAGCGTTTTTTCTGCCCCCCGTGGCAGCAGACGTAGGCCTCCCCCACCTCCAGGCGGCGGCGGTGGCGGCCCGTCCTTGGCGCTGATTGTGCAGACGGTGAAGTGGAGCGTGAGTGCAAATACGATCAGGTTTCGGTTCATGACATGCGTTGGTTGAAAGTGAATTGCCCAGCACCAAATGGCTGGCCAACGGCGATGGTTTACATGAAGCCAGATGAATGGCCGATGAATGAGCACCCACGAAAAATCATTTTTCGCCCATTATTCTCCCGCCATTCATCTGGCATTCATCCAGGGTGTACGATACCGCTCCTGCGGCGTTGTGTGATGCCGCCCCCAGCCCACGCCTCCCCCACCACATGCGACTCCTCGTTGTCGAAGATGAACCCGATTTGCTCTCCGTGCTGGTACGTGCCGCCCGCAAGGAAGGCTATGCCGCCGACAGCGCGGCTGACGGTGAGGAGGCTCTCTATAAGGCACAGTCAACAGACTACGATGCCATCGTCCTCGACATGATGCTGCCCCTCCTTGATGGCTGGGAAGTCCTAGCACGCCTGCGCAAAACCAAAGCCACACCCGTGCTCATTCTAACCGCGCGTGATCGCACCACGGATCGCGTACGCGGGCTCGACATCGGCGCGGACGACTACCTCGTCAAACCGTTCGACATCAACGAGCTGTTCGCCCGCCTGCGTGCGATCATTCGCCGGGGTGCCAACCAATCACGCACGGTACTGGAACTCGGTGAAGTACGGCTCGACACGGCGGCGCGCACCGTCACGCGCACCGGCCAGCCGATTACCCTCACCGCACGCGAATACGTCGTGCTGGAATACCTCGCCCTGCACCGTGGTAAAGTCACCTCCCGCACCACGCTCTACGAGCATCTGTTCGACGAGGACGAAGCCACACTCTCCAACATCCTCGACGTGCACATCTACAATCTGCGCAAGAAACTCGGCCAGGACTTCATCGTCACACGTCGTGGCCATGGCTACTGCATCGAATGAAGTACTTCCAATCCATCCGCTGGCAGTTGCAAATCTGGCATGGCCTGCTGCTGGTCGTTGTGCTGACGGGCTTTGGCGCGGCGATCTATCGCGTGGAGAGTGAACTCAAGTCTCGACGCGCCGATGAGGAGCTGCAACGCCGTGTGCAGGTGCTCGCCGCATCAAGACATCCAGTGCAGAACGCGCGACCACCGCGACAAAAATTCGACCTCCGGGCAGAACATGCCGCGCTGTTCGATCAATCGGCCGACGGCAGCTTTTACTACGTCGTATGGCTCCGCACGAGTGGTGTGGCGCTGCACTCCACCACTGCGCCAGCGGATGTGCCACTACCTCAAGCCAACACTGCACGCGGGGAGCGCACTCGCGGCCTGCTGCGTGAATCCTATCTCCAGCCTGCCCCCGGCGACTGCCTCCTTGTAGGCTACCGCACGGCACACGATGTGGCTGAACTTCACCACCTCGCATGGTGGCTGGTTGTTGCCGGTGGCGCGGTCACTTTAGTCGGCTTGATCGGCGGTGCCTATCTCGTGCATCGCACATTGAAGCCCGTACGTGACATCAGTGACGCGGCCCAGAAGATCGCCACGGGGAACCTCACAGAGCGCATTGCCAACACCGCCTCCGGCAGTGAACTCGGACAACTGGTGAACGTGCTCAACTCCACTTTTGCCCGGCTGGATGCCGCCTTCACGCAGCAGGCTCATTTCACCGCCGATGCTGCGCACGAACTCCGCACCCCGCTCAGCGTCATGCTGGCCCACGCGCAGTATGGGCTCGGCAGCACCTGCGACAACCCCGAGCACCATGAGGCTTTCGCCGCCAGTGAGCGCGCAGCCAATCGCATGCGCCGACTTATCGACTCCCTGCTGGAACTCGCCCGCCTTGATGCCGGGCAGGAAACGCCGGAGCGTCAGCCCTGTGATCTTGCCGTGATCGCCACCGAGTGCATCGCACTCATCCAGCCCATGGCCGATGCTCGCGGTATTCACATCCACACAGAACTCAGTACCGCCATCTGCGCCTGTGATGCCGATCGTCTGGCACAGGTCATCACCAATCTTCTCTCCAACGCCATTCACTACAATTACGACGGCGGCACGGCACATGTGGCGACGCAGCACAACAGCAGCAGCATCACGCTCACGGTCCGCAATTCCGGGCCCGGCATCGCGGCGGAAGATCTGCCGCATATCTTTGACCGCTTTTACCGCGCAGACAAAGCACGCGCCAGCCATTCTGGCCGCACCGGCCTAGGCCTCGCCATCGCCAACGCCATCGTGCAAATCCACGGGGGCAGCATCCAAGTGACGAGCGAACCGGAACAAGGCGCGACTTTCACGGTCACGCTGCCGATCTGAAAATCGGATGGCTACTTCACCCCTGCCGGCGCATACTTCGACACGGTGTCCCACGCGATCTGCTGGAGGATGGCATGCTGCGCGGCATTGACGCTGCGTTCAGGAGCCGTATGTCCAACCGGACTGATCCGATAAATCGCGGCAAAGTTGCAGTAGGCCACCAGCGCCATGATGTGACCCTGCCCATGACCGATAGGATCGCGGAAAAGTGCCGATTGCTTGGTGATCCCAGGAAACTCACCTGCCACAACCATGGCGCGCAGCTTCACCACAGCATCGCCTGCAGGAACAATGAACACACACGGCTTGCCATGCTGCTTGTTGAGGCCAGCCACTTGTGCCTCGATCTTCGTGCGCCAGCCATCGACGGCGGCTTGCAAATCCGCAATCTTCATGTCGTCACGTTGGGCGTTGTCCTTGATGCGACGGTCAGGTTGGCCAGGTTCTGGCGCTGGCAGATCGAATAGATACCAGGAGGCCTGTACGAGAAAGCGCATGTTGGGGTTGTGCTCCAAACCAAGGTTCACAAAATTCGTGATTCCTTCGTCAGGAATGAGCAAGTGCGGTGCCATCGTGAACACATCCACCTCGCCACTTATGAGCGCTTTCTTCGCGCTGTTCTTCTCGTCCGGCACCTGCCAATGCTGGATCACCTTGGAACCTCCGATGCCCTGCTGCCCCGCAAGCTTGTGGCCTTGAATGTCCGTGCTCTTGACCATCGCTTCAATCATCCCCGGCACAAACATGTGAAAACTGTGCCCCGTGTAAAAGATCCGCTGTCCAGAAACGGCAGCGGCGTCAGCAGCGAGAACGCTGGCACTTGCCAGTGAAACGAGCAGACAAGCGGCGAGGAACCAGGGGATGAACGGATGGCGGTGAATGTGCATGGTGATCCTCCTCTAACGCACTGCCCAGAGACTTCATTGCTTTGAATGCCATTCCACCTGTCCAACGGGCATCGGCTACTTTCTCCGGAGTGTGTAACTATGCACCACACTTGCATTGGGCATTTCGTCCCGCGTCACGCTTGGCACAATGGAACGCACATAGTCCACCTTCGCTTCACTTGCCCCTACAGTGACACGCACATGACCCGAGCTCCCGAGGATGGCGCCCGTGTATCCGTATTCCTCAGCGCTGCGCGTGCCCCCGCTCGGGTGGCCGGGCTGCGGCACGGCCTGATAGATGATGCCATCAAGTTCCTCCTTCGCAAAAAGGTGATCGTGGCCATGAAAAACAATGCTCACACCGTTTTTGACCAAGAGCTGGTGAATCGGCATCTCCCAGCCGGCGCGGTGCTGTTTGAAGCCGTCGCTGCCATCCGCGTTTTTACCACCCCACTCCATGAAGGGCGCTGGAGTCACCCCACCACGCACATCCTTCCCCAATCCACCCACGAGATGATGCAGGAACATGAACTTGAAGGGAGCCTTGCTTGTTTCAAGGGTCTTTGTGAGCCAGCGATACTGCACCTCACCTAGCGTCATGCTCCAGTTGTCCGCACCCTTACGTTCACGTGTGTACCAAAAGGGATCCAGCACGACAAACAGAGCGCTGCCCCACTCGAAAGCATAAAAATCCTCCAGCATGCCAGCACCTTCCTCCGGCTTGGCATTGCCTGTATATATTCCGCCCGGTTCTGGATTCGGAAAATACTTCTTCCGCATGCCAATGGACCACAGCGGCATGGAGTTCGGCTGGCCGGTCAGTCGTGAGCCCTGCTCACCATCATGATTGCCAAGCGCGAGCAGGATCGGCACGCTGTGCGCAATCCGGCCCAGATAAAACCGCTGCGCCTTGTACTGCGATTCGGCACGCGTGTAGAAGCTACCAAATTTATCCACCATAGTCGTGTCGCCGAGGTCGATCATGAAATCGGGCTTGTCGGCGAGCATGTTGGCCAACGTCTGCTGATACACTCTCACATCCGTGCTGACATCGAGATGTGAATCAGCCTGCATGGTGAAGGTGAAACTGGATGCAGGCGCACGCTGCGTATGGAAGCTACGCACTTCATCGCGAACAGCCTCACCACCAAAGATGCGATAGGTCAGTTGATACGCATAGCCAGTATCGGGCTTCAACTGGCCCAGCAGGATCGTCTGCGGCTCACCTGCACTAAGTTTGACAACCTCAGAGCGCTGTGCCAGCAACGTCTTGCTCTTGCCATAGGAAACAAAGGCATCCATATCCTGCCAGGCAAGCACGCTCAGCGTCACCGCGTCAGCACCAGGTCTGCACAGCCACACATTGAAAAGGTAAGGCGGCACCACAGCGGGTTCCACCTGACCACCCGGCCCGGCACCCTTGCCCTTGCCGCGTTCGCCCTTGGTAGTTTTCGTCTCATTTTGACCGAACGCCATCATCGCCATGACGGCAAACGTGGCCAGGGCGCAGCAGATGGAGAGATGCTTCATGCTCAACCATGATAGCTCCCAATGTCAAAACGACATCAGGCGACGTCGCCAAAATTGTCAGGAAACCGTCAAGGCGCTGGATTCATCCAGCTCTGCCAGTTCACTAAGCAGGGTCGTGGCATACGTGCCCTTGGGAAGATCAAAACAGATTTGCAAGTCGCCGTTTTCCAACACTTCAAACGTGGAATCGAGCGGGCGGAGACGCATCACGCGACGCTCCTGCCTCAATCCAAAGACTTCGAGTCCGGCGGTGATGTCAGAAAATCCAGTGAGCAGTTCCTGTTCGAGGCTGCGCACTTCGCCCACACTTTGCAGCTCGCCACTGCCCCACAGAGGCGCGGTAAGTTCCACGATGCCCTTTTCAAACCGTGCGACTTCATCACCCCGCTGATTTTTCGGCAGCAGGAGGGTGCCGTTGTCAGCGAATCCGAAGACCTCGCCTGCCAGTGGTTTGTCCCAGCTCCCGCCAGCCATGCGTGCTGCCACCACAGCATTGAACAAATGACTGCGGGCGGCAGAAAGAAGGATGCCGCGCAGCAGCCGGTCTCCCGGCGTGAACTCGCCGCGAAACATCGCCTGAGCCTTCGCCACGTTTTGCCCTTCGTTGCCAAAGCGCTGCGTGCCGAAAAAATTGGGCACGCCCTGCTCACCGATGGCCTGCCAGCGCTGCACGGCAAGTGCTGCATCGAAATCCGGCTCGCGTAGCCGGATGGTGAAGCGATTGCCCAGATGAATGCCCCGCCGCAGCTTGCGCGTGTTTCGCGTGATCCGCAGCACGCGCAGCCCCTCGGACTCCAGCGCCTCTGGTTCCGGCGATGCCTGCCCCGGCATGTGCAGGCTGAACCACTGACGCGTCACCGCATGCCTATCCTTCAGCCCGCAGTGACTGACCAACCGCCGCCGAATGCCCAGTGCGTCTGCCAGTCGTGCTGCCGCAGCATTGCTGTCCAGATTCCGCTTTTCCGCCCACACGAGGCAATGCTCACCCTCGCCCGAAGGTTCAAAACCGAGCAACTCCTCCACCACAAAGTCTTCCGGCTGCACTTTGAAACGTGCACGACCTAAAGGACCGCCGTGCAGATAGGGAAGATCGATCGAATCTAAAATCATGTTCAAGCCTCTGGCCCGCTCACCAGATGTTTCGGCAGATCCGCCACGCGCTCACAGCCCACCTGCTCCATCACCTGCTTGAGCTGGCGCTTCAGCATCGTCATCGTATGATCGCCACCGTCTTTGCCGAGCGCCGCAACACCATACATGAAGGACCGCCCCATGAAGGCGAACTTCGCACCGCTCGCGAGTGCACAGGCGACATCCGGTCCAGCGCGCAAGCCGCTGTCGATCATGACCGTAGTGCGTTGGCCAAATTTCTTCGCGAGTTCCGTGAGCGGTTTAATGGTGGACTGCCCCGCATCAAGCTGACGCCCCCCGTGGTTGGAAACAATGAAACCATCCACGCCCAGTCCGAGCGCCGTTTCAGCATCCTCCTCAGTGACGACGCCTTTCACTACGAGCTTGCCCTTCCAGCGCTCGCGAATAGCTTTGATCTTCGCCGGATTCAAACGACCCGAGAAAGTCTTGTTCATGAAGAGACCGAGGTGCTTCATGTTCAGCCCCTTCGGCAGATACGGCTTCATCGTCTTGAACTCTGGCGCACCTGCCGCAAGCTGACTGAATGACCACGTAGGGTGCATCATCATCTGGATCACGTTGCGCACAGACATACGCGGCGGAATAGACAAGCCATTGCGGATTTCCTTGGGCCGATAGGCAAAGGTGGGCGTATCCGCGAGAATGACAAGCACCGGAAAGCCGGCATCGCGTGCACGATCCAGCAGCTTGTCACGCAGTGAATCCTCGGCGGGATGGTAGAGCTGAAACCAAGCCTTCCCTTCCGTGAGCTCCGCCACCGTCTCGATGCTGGCCGTCGCGACCGTGCTGAGCGTGAAAGGGATGTTGTGCTGATGCGCCGCCTTCGCGATGATCTCCGTCGCCTTCGGCCAGACCAGTCCCTGTAGGCCGATGGGCGAGACTCCAAACGGTGCATCGTAGGTGATACCAAAGAGCTCCGTCTTCAGGTCTGAGCCCGGATAGTCCCGCAAATACCACGGCCGAAGCTGCACCTGCCTGATCTCATCCGTGTTGCGCTGGAGATTGATGTTCGAAAAACAGCCGCCCTCCAAATATTCAAAGGCAAAGCGCGGCACCCGCTGGCGCGCGCTCTCGCGAAGATGCTCGATGGAGGGGTAGTTGGAATTGAATACTTCAGGCATAGGGCGTGATGGAAACCTTCTTCATCGCCAGTAAACGCCGGATTTACAATCTTCAAACACGCACACTGCAAATTCCGAAACACACCTCACTTCTTGGCTGGCAATGACGAAGGCATCGCCTGGTCGCTCTGAAACACCTGATCCACCAAAATATGTCCCCAGCCGCCAGTTTGATCGTCGATGATTTGGAAAGTGGCCTGCTTGCCAACGAACTCCGACACATCCCACGACTGCCAGTCCATGACCTCCTGGCCCGCAGCATTCTTCAAGGACAACCCCGTGGCCGTGCGAACGGCTTTGCCATCGACGAGTAGCAAGACACCCGTTTGACCCGGATGGTCCCCACCACCGATGAGGAAGTTGAGGTGCTTCTTTTCGATGGTGAATGGCGGCGAGGTCAGTGTGCCAATGCTTTTGTCCCCATCCAGAAAGGTGTTGATGAGTCCTTTGCCCATGAAGCCGGTCACCGCATTCCTGCGCACTCCTGGGCCGAAAGCCGTGCCAGTTGGTTTCCACTCGACGGAGTTCTCTGCTTCAAAATCAGCCAACAGAATGTCATCAGGACTCGGCTTGTAAGCGACGGGTGTCACGTTGATCTTTGCTGCATTACCTGCCGCAGCGCCTTTCGGCGGCAGCACTTTGCGGGTTTGTGGCGAACCTGGCAAAGCGGTCACCTTGAGGTCTTTGACCAAAAATTTGGCTCCATTGAATCCACCGCCATTCAAGTAAAACGGACCCATGGGGCGATTGAACGCTTCGTCTGCCGCCGTGATCGTGGTGCCGTCAATCGTGAGGGTGAAGTTGGGACCGTCATGAATGCAGACCATCTCATGCCACACAGTGTTGGCCTGCGCGACTTTCCCCTTTGCCAACACGGCACCTTCTTTGGCCTTGGTTTTCGGGCGAACGAGCGACATCTCACCGCTGTCAGGCACATAATTAAAATCCATCGCGTGGGCGCTGGAATCCGCCGGCCAGGCGACAAAGAGGAAGCGCTGCTTCGGCACCACGAACTTCATTTTCCATTCCACCTTCATCTGATCAAAAGCCATGAGCGCCTTGATCGTCGCCATGTGATTTTCGGTCGGCACCTGCTCACCCACCATCGCGCCATCACCGAACTTCCATGAACCATGATGAAATTCCAGACTCGCAGGCAGCGGACCTGCTACGCCGTCTTCAAAGATGAGGTATTTGCCAGCATCGTCTGCCTTGACTCCACACCAAGACACGCCGGCACATAGGATAAAAAATAGAATGCGTTTCATGCGTGCCACAGCAGATCACTTCACCATCTTCATGCCACCTTTCTTTTTGCCACCTGGCCCCTTGCCTTTGCCAGGGCCACGCCCCTGAGGAAATTCGCCACGCTCAAGTGCAGCGAACGCCTGCTCCCCAAGCCCAGCACGAATGTGGGCCTTGAGTTCCGCCTTGAGTCTGGCAGCCACTTCTGGATTTTGTTTCGCAAGATCACGCGTCTCGCCGAGATCCTTCACCACGTCAAAGAGCAGACCTTCCTGGGTATCCCAAAAATAGAGCATCTTGTAGTCGCCTTTACGGATGGCCGATTGCGGATGCTCCACCTCAACAGCCTGATGCCACACAAAGCGGTCAATGGGACGCTTCACCTGCGTCTTGCCGCCACTCATCAGCAACGGTTTCCAACTGCCGCCCTCGACTCCCTTCGGCAAGACAAAACCAGGAGCAGCGAAGTCGAGCACGGTGGCCATCAGGTCATAGCCGATGACAGGAGTGGTGCAGTTCGCACCGCCCTTGATGCCGGGGCCGCGAATGATCATCGGCTCACGGATGCCGCCTTCGCCGAGATCGCCTTTGCCTCCGTTCAGCAGGCTCGTGCGACCACCGTTGTCGGAAGTGTAGATGACGAGGGTGTTTTCAGCGATGCGCAGATCATCGAGCTTTTTCAAGACCGCACCCACACAGGTGTCCAGATCCTCCGTCATGGCCGCCATCACAGCACGATCACCACGCCCGCCTTTGGCCGCATTGGTCATGCCCTCGTATTTCTTGAGCGTGGCCGCGAGAGCCTGCGGTGTCTGATGCACCGCATAATAAGAGAGCTGAAGAAAGAACGGATGCCCCTCTTTCACCTGCGCCTCCATAAACGCACCTGCGCGGCGCGTGATGCCGAAGGACTGCTTGGGATCTTCAGGATCAGTCGAGTCGCCGTCTTCGTTCATCGTGATGCCATCGCTGGCATCGTAACCCATCGACTCCGGCGTGTGAAACCACTGCCACTTGCCAAAATGCGCCGCACGGTAGGCGCGGTCCGCCTTCTTGAGCGTATTCACCAGCGAGTCCGTGACGGGAGCACTCCAGTTGCGCGATGATTTGTCGGTCGCGTTCAGCGTGCTCGTCGTGCGCCCCATCTGAATCGCCGCGCGCGAGCACTCGCATTTGCAATGGGCCGCATAGGCCTGCGAAAACGTCATGCCCTGCGCGGCGAGCTTTTCGAGATTAGGCGTGTGAAACTCACGACTCGCGCTGCCAGGCTCATTGGGCATCATGCGCACGGAGGTGCCGCTCCAGGATTGGTCATCCGCGAGGATGAAGAGAATGTTCGGGGCCTTGGCCCAGGCGCTGCCAGCCAGAAGCAGCAGCAGGCTCGATGCGAGGAGTGCTTTCATTTCAATGGCGCTCCGGCGACATCCAGATCGGGCTTCGTATTCCAGCGCGGCTGCCAACCGGGCTTCTCGATCTTAGTGCGGAAGATGAGGGTGTTGTCGAGCGCGAGGTCGTCGGTCCAAATGAATTTAGCACCTTCGAAATCATGTTCGTAGTAGGGCTGCTTGGGATCGACCTCCTCGACGGTGTACTCTTTGGCGTTCTTCCACTGGCTGTCATCGAAATCGACCGCCCACCAGTTCGCAGGCAGTGGCTCTTGCTTCACCTGCGGGTTCGCGGTGTCGCCGTTGATCGGTCCGTGGAAGAAGTTTTTGGCCTTCCAGTTGGCGTTGGTCACGGTGCCGTCGGCGAACTTCAGAATGAAGCCGCCATCACCAACGCTGCTGCCGTATTCGAGGCCGGTTTTGGGATCCGCATTATCCTTCGCCAGCACCGCAATCGTCATCGGATACTCAGGCAGAAAATCCACGCTCACGACATTGTGCGGCGTGAACTGAATGGGATCAACGGCCACGAGACGACCGTTCACATAGAGCATGAACCAATTGTCCGCATAGACATTGAGCTTCATCGTGTCGGCGATGCCCGGCTTGATGAGTCCGGGCGGTCCGCCGCCTTTTTTCTTTTTACCGCCGCCGGGGCGCTGACCCGCCTGACCACCTTGAGCCTGCATGAGCTGCGCACCTCCACTGTTGGGAGGTGTCATAGCAGGACCGGGAAGCGGTGTTTCTGGCGGCTGATCCGTGCGGGGTGGCGGCGGTTTTCCCAGGGGTGCATTGGGGGCGGATTGCACTTCGGCCGTGCTCAGCGTGCCGTCGTGATCAAGATCTACGGATTCAAATATATACTTCGCCGCGCTGTTAAGTTCAGCGCTCGTGATCTGGCTGTCCTGATTGGCATCGAGTTCAATAGCGTGGCGATAAATGAACCCTGCAAAGGCAGCCCCTTGACGGACATCGCCAGCGGTATCGATTTCCGCAGGTGTGATGATGCCATTTTTGTCTGCATCGTACTTCGCAGCCGCAAGCTTCATGTCCGCAAGAGTCTCTTCCAGCGTGACGATGCCGTCCCTGTTGGCGTCGAGTTCTGCACCGTGAGTCTGCATCCAGGGTTTGCGCTGCCCGCCCGGCTGACCACCAGCATCGCCTTGAAGCGGCATCGACGGTGGCGGATTTCCCCCAGAGGCCATGCCAGCACCGCCGCCAGTCGTGACGCCCCCACGCGTATAAACCACACTCAGATCAGCTTGCGCGAGGATTTTGCCTTCGATCGCCGCGAGTAATGCCTCACGATTCACACTCGCTGCCCCTGTGATTTTCGGCTCAGCAGAAAGCGCATAGACATGCAACACATAGGTCTTGGCTCCAGGCCCCTTTGAATGCGGCGGCTCATAGCCGACTTCCCCTTTGAAACCGACTCCTAGCTTGCCCACGCCCTTCACATTCTTCGGCAGGCTCGTCACACTCGCGGGGATGTCCCACATGACCCAGTAGCTCTTCATCTCATTGCCCGGAGCGAGGTGGTCCATGATCAAGGCATAGCTCTTCGTGCCATCAGGTGCGCCTCTCCATTCGAGCGGCAAAGTCGCGCCACTGCCATCGCCGGTGTAATCCACGGGCAGATTGCCACCATCAGTCACTTCGGGGCTAGTCAAAACGAAGCCGCTGGCGGCAGCGGCAGGCACTCCGCCACGCCGACCGCTCGATTGCTCGACAGTCGCTGCCATTGGTGGAGGCAGCTCATTCACATCCAGTTTACCGTCAGCATTGCGATCCAGTGCCGTGAATTCACTGCGCGCCTTCGACATCGCATCCGCCAGCGTTCCGCCACTCCGTTTCGCGGCAAACTCACGCTTCCCATTGTCGGCGTATTCTTTGGCTGTGACGACGCCATCTCCATTCACATCCATCAGCCTGCCTGTGACCTGCGGCGGCGTCGAACGTGGCGCTACTTCAGGTGGAGCAGGCGGACTGTCGTCAGGTCTCATCCCTTTGCCTGGGCCACCCTTGCCTTTTCCACCACCACGGCTCGTATAAACTTCTTTCACGACGCCCTCACGACCGTTGTTAAACTCAAAGAGATGTGTGCCGTCGCTGTTGATGCTGTAGGAAACGGAGCGCTTATCACCACCCACCTGATAGCTAAGCTTGTAGCTGTTTGATCCCGTGCTCTCGAAACCGGTGATCTCAGCACCACGCAGGGGTGCTGTGTCTGGACGCACAGGCTGCGCACGCGGCTGCGGGTCCACCTGGCCCTCCACCTCCACGACCACCCCATGAAACGCACTCTGCAAATACGGCCGCTTCGTCGAGGCATGATAATGGTAGCCCACCTTCTCGTCCTCGTGTCCATGGCACTCGTCCAGTTTACGAACTGGCGAGCCATCCGGCTCCGTGAGGCCATAGATCGGATAGCCATCCAGCGCATACGCAATCGGCATCCCCTTCCCCACCACCTCCTGCAAATGCAGCGGCGCGATGTGGTAATGGTAATCATCCGCCCGTCCGCAGTGGCCGCCCCACTGATCCAGCTCACCAATTTCATACGAGACCTCGCCGCGATTGTTCTGCGGATTAAAGATCGGAATGCCATTCACCCCCAACGCGATGGCCCCCCGCAGAAAATGCCCCTCCACGATGGCCGCATTTTTCGCTGGAATCGGATGCAAAGGAATGCGCCACATATTGTCCCCCGTGTAGCTCTGCGGCAGCGGCACCTGCTGCTGCCACGCGGTGATGCCCACCATCATGTTATGATCCGGCAGTCCGTTCGATCCCACGAACAAAAAATCCTTGTCCCACTTCAATTCGAGCCTCGTGAAAGCCAGAAACGGCTTCGCCGCCGCCGGTGCGTTCGCCGCATTGGCCGCCGCTGCCGCAGCGAGATTCAATGCCGACACCGCCGAAGCCACCTGCACCGGCTTGATCTCTCCTTGAGCCGACACCGCATGCTCCTTCATCCACTCCTCCAGAATATGCTGACGAAGGCTCTCATTGTCAGCGTATGGATCAGCTTTCCAAGTGTGGGCTGAAAGACTGGTCGTGAGCAGCAGAAGCGCAGAAATCGTTTTCATTATGCTGACTCTAACCCTCCCAGCGTCAGGACGGCTTCAAGGAATCGCCAGAGATTTGTCAGGATTGCGTCAAGACATCAAATCTCACGGCACCTTGCTCTGGTCGGGAGTCTTGAACTCAAATTTCACCGTCTCCGAAAAGCCGGGACGGCTGAAGTCAACCTCGCGCGTTTGCAGCATACTTCGACAGATGCACTGAAGCACGCCTTTGGCCAGGGACAGGTGGGAGAAGCCGGCCCTGCCATCGTCTCCGGTTTTGATATTTCCGACATGCAACTGGCTGCCTTTCTCGCGAAGCACAAGGATCGTCCCCGGGGCAGGCTTTCCATCAATGAGGACCTCCACGTTCACAGACGATCCTCCCTTGAAATCCATGGTGTGAACAGTGCCCGCCTCTAGCATGAGAAAGCGACTGCCAAGGGTGCTGCCATCATCATATTGATACACGGATATCACAGCAGGCCCGGACGGCAGACCTGCTGCTTCAAAGGAACCATCAGCCTTCACATCAATTTGCGGGGAGTTGAAAAATGGCGTCGTGATACGCACACGGTCTTTAGCCGGATCAAATCCAGGCAGTCCCGCCACGGTTCCCCGAATGACGGCTCCCCGCTGCAGGGCGGTCAGTTGCAAATGCTCGTTCGATGACTGTTGATTCGGCAGCAGCACGGGCACGTAGCCTTCCGCCTGTATGATCACGGTATAGGCGGTGGCTTGCGTTGGCAGATGCAGTTCGACCCTGCCCGCTGCATCGCTACTTGAAATATCCACGTCGTCGTAGGCTGGCATGTCGCGTAAATTAGCAAAGTCCTGGGAGCTCATATGGTCATAATACCACTTGGGTTTGGCGACGCAGAATACTCGCGCACCGCCGATGGGATCACCCGTCACTGCGTCCGTGAGCACTCCCGAAACAGTCTGTCCTCGCTCCATCGCGATTTCCAGCGGCCATGACCGGTCGTCCACAGGCATGGCAGGCACTCGTTCCACATGCTTCAGAGCATAGCCTGGTGCGCTCACCCACAGATCGTGGCGGGCATGCGTGATAAGATCATCAATAACAAATTGGCCATCCTCTGCACGGCAGTCCTGCCCCCGGCGACCAAGATGAGCCGAGTAACTCGGCGAAGGCTCGTTCGCAGCTTTGTTTCCCTCGGGAAAACTCAGCCGGACGTTGTACTCCGTGACGGGCTTGCGTGTGGCTGCATCCATAACCTTGCCGATCAAGACCCCTGGTTTGTCCACAGTGATCACGAGTGGCTTTGCTGGATCGAATGAAATCTGGCGCTTCACTGACACGTCTCTGCCCCAGACATCAAAGGACATGTCCGTCGGAGCCAGATCCCGCAGCTCGAATCTTCCGTCCTGATCGCTCTGGACGGTGTTCCCCACATACTCGCCATGACCGGCAATCTTCATTTGCGGCGAGATGGCGACTTCGGCAACGGGCCTGCCCGTGCCATCCAAAACCTGCCCCTTCACCACCAGTCCCTTCTTCAGCACAAAACTCAGGGGTTGTTTAGACGGGTCTTTCAAAGGGGCTGCCGCTTGCCAAGCCGGGGCAAAGCCCCCGGCCTCCGCCACAATCGAACGGGACTCCGTGCGCCCGATCTTCTTAATGGTAAATTTCCCTTCAGCATTTGACCAGTCCCACTTCGTCCCAATCAGCGACCAATTCGCTCCATAACGAACGCTCGCTCCTTTGATCGGATGCCCCTCTTCGTCCCTGACCTCTCCAGTGATCTCCATCCCTGCATCCATGACAAAATCACTACGCACGGTAAGGCCCTCGGCTGGCGGAGTAATTTCTAAACGGTTCTGCTCTGCATAGTCCTTATGGGTGACTTCCATGCTCCACATCGGTTTGGTCCGCGTGTACCAACCGAGCTGGTAATTACCCTCCTCGTCCGTCACACATTTGTTCAGCCAGACGATCATGGTGGCTCCTGAGTAATGATCTTTCACTGCCGCACCTTTCACCGGTCGTCCTTGAGTATCGGTCACGCGACCTCGAATCTCGAAGCCAGGCACCATATCGAAGGATAATTTTGTCTCAGGCTGCGCGGCGGAATTAAAATAGAGGTTGGCATCTGCGAGCGGGGGAGCCATGGCCACCGCCGAATGATCTCCCATCGGTACAGCGTGCAGAGTCAGCTCCCCCTTGTCATCAGTGACACCGCAGTGACCGGTATCCATGACCACCTGAGCCTTCGCCAGCGGCTTCCCTGTTTTGGCTTCCTGGACCGAAATATGCACATTGCCTCCAGGAGAGAGCTTGAACTCAAACTCTCGCGTTTTGTCCTTTTGCTCGATCTCCCAATACGTCGGGTTGTACGGTTTTGCCGCCACCAGCGGGCCCTTCATCGCCAGTGCGATGTATTCGCCCGGAATCAACTCACCATGCCATTCACCCTTGGCATCACTAGCCACCGAGACCTCGGGATCAAAAGGTGTCATCGGCCCGGGCTTATCCACACGGAACAGCCGCAGTTCCGCGCCAGCTACAGGTTTTCCTTCTGCATCCTTGAACTTCGCCACAATGCCGGTTTTGGGCGGTGCGGGCTTTGCCGCCACAGACCTCGGCGCGTTTGGCTCCGCCGCACGCGCAAGCATCAGCGGCAGGCCGATCAATGCCACCAGCGCGGTGATGACCGTCAATGCCAGACGGCCCACTGCACTGCGGCGCACCCGCGCGTCCAGCACCGCCTTCACACGAAGACGCAAACCTGAGGGCCGCGCCATGGAGGGTGCCAGGACAGACGCCGTCCGTCCACCAGAGGCGACCGCCAGTAAATGATCGGCATAACACTGCGGCTGCATCTCTGTGCGCAAGACGGTATCATCGCAGGCGCACTCAGCTTCATGCCGCGCTTGTTTGAAGAGCCACCAAGCCAGTGGATTGAACCAGTGCAGCACGCATACCACTCCGGCGAACCAGTGATTGAGGGCATCTAGCCTGAGCACATGGGCAAACTCATGCATCAGCACTACGCGACGACGCTCCTCAGGCCACGTATCAAAGTCCGCAGGCAGCAGCACACATGGGTACCACCATCCAGCCACCAAGGGCCCCTCGTTATCCACCGCAAGCCTCAGTTCAGGCTGGCATTTCAACCCAATACGGGCACGGCAATCGCGCGCTATCTCTGTACCAGCATAAGCCCAAGGTCTGGCTCTCTGCCATGACCTGCGCAATCTCCGCTCCTCGCGCGCCAATACCGTGAATCCCGCAACCACGCCAATACCCCAGATGAGAACGAGAAGCGTCTTTACATCAGGCCACTGTAGCTGCGCCGCCGCCGATTTCCCCACAGTTATAGTCTTGGCCTGGCTTTCAGTGTATGAGTTGCCCACCGGTAGAACGGGGTGGGCTGTAGGGTGTGTGTTTTGCGCCACTGCTGCCGTGGCTTCGCTCGCTATGGGTGCTATTGCAGGCAATGGATCGCGCTTAACCTCAACGCGCTGTATGACAGGTGGCAGAACCTTCCAGCCAGCAAAACCATCAACAATCACCGGGACCGCGCCGAGTGCCACAAACACTCCCATTAAGACCCGGTGCCGCACCGCAGCCGCCAGGTGCCTGCGCAAGAGCATGTAAATCAGCATCGCCAAGGCGGTAAGCAGACCACCCCGCAATGCGCTATCCCCAAGAAGGTTGGCTAAAGTGTTCATGCGTCATTGGAAGCGTTGGATTGTTCCCTGGCAGCGCGAATCATGCGCGCTATCTCTTTCAATTCGTCCTCTTGCAGTTTGCCCGCATTTCCTGTGAGATGAGATGCAATGGCCTCACTCAAGCTGCCGCCAAAGAATGTATCCAGCAGGCCTTGCATCGCTCGCCGCGCCGCGCCGACCTTCGCCTTCACTGGCTGATAGACATGCTCACGCCCTTCCTTGCCATGCTTCAGGTGGCCCTTAGTCTCCAAAATTTGCAGCAGCTTCCGCACCGCTGCCGAACTTGGTGCTTCATGCATCGCTCCGCGAATCGTTGCCGCCGTGGCGCGACCTCGGGCATAGACGATATCCATTATCTCACGTTCTCGACGGCTAAGTTTTATTTCGGCATTCATATCCATAAGAGCGAAATTTTTCGCTTTAAAAAGGAAATACCACAGCCGCAGCAGAGAAAGCAATCCAAAAGCGAATTTTTTCTCTCTTAAGACACACCGACGATCCGTGCAGAAACGCTCTGATCCCAACACCCCGATGCGGCGATGTCAGTCCATTATCAACGAACTGCGGCTGTTTTGTCAGCAAACCGTAAAGATACTCGCGAAACCATTCCCTGAAGCCCATACTTTCCCATGCCCTCCGCCACCCGCATCCTCGTCATCGACGACGACACCGAGCTTTCTCAGCTCGTGGCAGATTATTTGAAGCCGATGGGCTTTGAGGTCGAATGCGAGCACGAGGGCAACAGCGGCGCCGAGCGCGCCACCAGCGAGCCGTGGAATGCGATTATCCTGGACGTCATGATGCCCGGCTGCGACGGCTTCGAAGTACTGCGGCGCATCCGGGCGAAATCCAAGGTTCCCGTCATGATGCTCACAGGCCGTGGTGAAGAGGTGGACCGCATTGTCGGCCTGGAACTCGGCGCGGATGACTATCTGCCGAAGACTTTTTCATCCCGCGAACTACTCGCCCGGCTGCGTGCTGTACTACGGCGCTCCGGCTGGGTGGCAGAAACCTCACCGCAGGCACCCATGAAGGAGCTCGTGGTTGGCCCGCTGCGCATCAATGTGGACTCGCATGCAGTCATTCTCAGCGACGCGCCTCTGGACCTCACCCCAGCAGAATTTGGCCTGCTGCTCTCACTGGCCAAAGCCCATGGCCGCGTGCGCACACGCGAGCAGCTCATTGAAGATGTCGCTGACCGTGAATGGGATGTGTTTGACCGCGCCATCGACATGCACATTTCCACCCTGCGCCGCAAACTCGGGGATGACCCCAAGAACCCGCAGTTCATCAAAACCGTGCGCGGGTTTGGCTATCAGCTTGTCACTCCCAACCGCTGATCCCTCATGAGCCACCTGCGCCTGCCTTTGTATTTAAAGATCCTCCTCTGGTTCGGGGTGAATCTGCTGGTGCTGGCCTTGCTCGTCTTGGGGTTCCTAGGCATGCAGTTTCGCATGAGCCTGGACTGGATGCTCTCCGGGGAGGCTGGCGAGCGCATCGCCGCCATCGGCGACCGCATGACGAACGAGCTTTCCCGGCTACCCGAACAGGAATGGCCGATGGCGCTGCGGCAGCATGAAGCACAGTATGATGTGACCTTCGCGCTCTTCAGCAGCAGCGGGGCCCAAGTCATGGGCAACCGCGTCCAAGTTCCTGCCGAGGTGCTGCCAAGACTCATCGACAAGCGCGGTCCGGGCGACCATCCGCCGCCGCGCCGACCACCACCGGGTGTTTCCAGAAACAGACCCCCAGATGCTCCACCCAAGCCGCGCTTCCTGCTGCGCGCCGGTGATCCAGCGCATTATTGGGCAGGCATTCATCTCGACCTCACCCAGCAGATCGACAACCGCCCGCTGACCCTCATCATGGTATCAAACACCATCACCGGTGGCGGCCTGTTCTTCGACTTATGGCCCTGGCTTGGACTCGCCGCCGCCGCGCTGCTGCTCTCCGCCCTTGTCTGGATGCCCTTCGTGCGCGGCATCACCAGTTTCATCGGACGCCTCAACCAAGCCGCAGGGCGCATCGCTCAGGGAAATTTCGGCGAACGGATCACACGCAGTCGCAACGATGAACTGGGAGAGCTGTCATCCTCCGTGAACACCATGGCCGCGCAGCTCGGCGAATATGTGGCGCAGCAGCGGCGCATCACGGCAGACGTGGCGCATGAGCTATGCTCGCCGATAGCACGCATGCAGATGGCGCTGGGCGTGGTCGAACAACGCAGCACACCAGAGCAGTCCGGTTACCTGAAAAAACTCGACGCGGAACTCCAGCACATGGCGCGGCTGGTTGAAGAAGTACTCGCCTTCTCCAAAGCCGAAACACTTCCCGAACGCGAAACCGCCGAAGACATTCATCTGCATGAGCTGATCGTTGCCGTCATCGCCCGCGAAGCTCCTGAGGCGGACATTCAACTTAACGTGTCCACCGAGCTACAGGTACATTCACTACGTGACGCGCTCGACCGCGCCATCGGTAACGTCCTGCGCAATGCCGCACGCTATGCCGCTGATTCAGGCCCCATTCAGATCCACGCCGATCAGCAAGAGGGCAAAACCATCATCCGCATCTCCGATCAAGGCCCCGGAGTACCGCCGGATGCCTTGCCGCGTTTGTTCGAACCCTTCTATCGCCCGGAAGCAGCACGCCGCCGCACCACCGGCGGCAGCGGCCTCGGCCTAGCCATCACCAAGCGCTGCATTGAAGCATGCAGTGGCACCGTGATCGCGAAATTGCACGAACCAAGGGGACTTGAGATCGTGATCTCGATTCCTACGGCGTAGTCAGAAACGCCAGCAAGTCGCGCAATTCCGCATCTGTCAGCGACATCACAAGTCCCTGCGGCATGAGCGATGTCTTCAGCTCGGTGCGTTTGACGATGTCCGTCTGCGGAAAGGAACGCTCCTTGCCAGTGAGATCGCGAAAGACCTCAGTGTTGGAGGAGCGTAGCATGATGCCGATGAACTCAGTGCCATCCTTGAGCTTCACCTGCGAAGGATAGAATTGCGGAGCCACCTCACGGCTAGGTTCAAGAATTGAGCGCAAGATCGCTGTACGATCCCCCTGCTTGGCCACCAGGCTCAAATCAGGACCAACCACGTTGCCTCGCCCGCTGTGGCGATGACAAGTCGCACAAAGCCCCACCTTAGAGTGAAAGAAAATGCGACGCCCGGCTTCCACATCCGCCTTACCGGGCAACGCATCCAACCGCTTCAGCCACGCTGCCGTGTCATCAAAGACAGGGCGAGTGGTGCTCATCACAAACGATGTGTCCTTATCCGTGTAGCGTAGCGCACGCCGCGCTTCATCGCGCAGACTGCCGTCCTTGCCAGAAGCCAGTTTCACCAGCAGGGCCTGCTCTTCAATTTTGGTCGAATTGGCAAGTCCCGCAATAGCATCCGCACGCACCTCCGTCTTTTGCGAGTCATCGGCAGCAATCACCGCCAGCACAGCACGAGCATCATCGGCATTGCGCGCCGCCAGTGTGCGCACGACTTCCTGAGAGAGCACCGAATCGCCTGCGGTAAACAGCTCACGCAGCAGCGGCACCGTGAGCTGCTTTTGCGTGGCTGGCGCAAGCCGGAGCGCATAGCCTTTAAGACGTGCGGGCGTTTTGGGATTGGTGATTCGCTCGACGAGCACTTCGGGATTCGTCACGCCTGCACCGGGATCGCCACGCAGCGTGTTCCAAGTAGCGAGCACAGCTTCCAACAAACGATAGTCGAGCGTCGAGTCTGAAAGCATTGCTTCAACCTGCGGTGTGAATTTGGTCAACACCGCATCCGCAATCCAGCGCAGGCACTCAAAACGCATTTCAGATTCGTTATCGCCCAAAAAGGCACTCACCCATTGGTCATCGTTCAAATCAACACGCCGCAGAGCCACGAAGGCCCAGAGACGATCTTGTGCAGGCAACTGCTTCATCTTCTCAACCGTCCACTTGGTGCGCGCCAGTGCCGTCAATGCAGCATCCGCAAGATACGCATCTTTGCCCCGCGCAAGCTGCAGGAGCTTGTTCGTATCGAGCGTGGATTTGCCAGTGCGCAGACCTTCGGCAAGACGCGCCTCATCATTCAGCGCATCCTGTTTGCCTTTCACCCATGACGCTTTCGCCGGATCGATCTCCAGCTTCCACAGACGCCCGCGTTTGTGAATGGGATAGGAGCTGAACACCCAGTCATTGAGATAGTACGAGCCATCAGGCCCGACCGCCATGCAGGTCGGACGGAAGAAGTCGCTGCCTTTGACCAGCGGAATACGATCCGAGGTGTAACCCGCCCCTTGGCGCGTGAGTGGGTAGTAATCGACACTGTGATCGCTCCACGAGGGGATCAATACACCACCGCCGAGTTCCACGATGGCACAAGGGCCTTCACCGCAGGGATGCACCATGCCGATGGTGCCACGCAGTTCGCCGTTCATACCGACAAAGGGATGCACCGGCGCGCTGCCATACACCCACTGGAAGCCATAGTCCGCACCTTCGACGACGTACAACAAGCGACACGGTGGACGGCTGCCGGGATCATTTTCAGCCGCGAAGATCTCGCCGTTCTTGCGCACGAGCAGTCCAAACGGATTCCAAAAACCACGGGCGATGCGGCGCATCTGCGTCCCATCCGCCGTGCAGCGAAACACCCCGCCTTCACCACGTCCGCTGACCTTGGAGCCATCTTTGGCCGTGAGCGTCCAGTCTTTGCCAAAATTTTCGCCAAGCGAAAAGACAAGGCCTCCATCCGGATGCCAGGCCATCCCGCTGAGACCATTGTGCGGATAATCCGCCACGGAGTCGAGGGTGGCAAGATTCTCCTCCACATCGCCCACACCATCACCGTCGCTGTCCTTCACACGCAGCACTCGGTCCCGCTCCGCGAGATAGATCCAGCCATCCGGGCCGATCTCCACATGCATGGTCGCATCCGTCTTGTTGTAAAACACCCGGCGGTTCTTGCCGTTCGCATCAAAGATCAGGACTTCATCATGCACCGGCCCGTCATAGTCTTCCGGCCGAAAGTGCGTGTGGCAGGAGATCGAATAGATGTTCCCATTTTTATCCACGGCAATGCCCGTCGGCGTGACCAGATCGGGATGCTCAGCGAGCAACGTCAGTTTAACTCCCGGCTGTAATGTTTCGATCTGCGGCGGCAGTTGCGCTGGCACCTCCGGCGATTTGGTCGGCGCAGTGCGCGGGGCAGCGAGTGCGGCAAATGCAGGCAGCAACAGGAAGAACAGGCATCGTTTCATGGTTTTGATGGATCAAGGACGGCGCACCGCTACAACTTCCACTTCATAACGGAGTGTGGGCGGCAGGCAGTTGGTGATCGTGGTGCGCGCAGGAGAGGGCTGCGGGAAATATTCGCGGTAGAGCTGGTTGTACAGCGTCACATCCTCGGCATCACGAACGTAGTTCCGCGTCTGCACCACGTGCGCGAGGTCGCTTCCAGCGGCTTCGAGCACCTTGCGCACGTTTTCAATGCTGCGGCGAAACTCCCCTTCAAAGCTATCGCTGACAATATTGCCCGCCTGGTCCACGGAGGCCTGGCCCGAAACGAAAATCAAATCGCCCACCACCACGCAGGGACTGAAGGGCAGATGGGAAGTCGGCGTGTCTGGAAGCTGAGGATAAGAAACGAGTGGATGAGTCATGGTACAGTGAGGAAGTAGAAACGTTCTCACCCCGTCCACTTCATCACGCGATCAGCTCCGCAATCGGCCTGCCATTCTCCACGATGTGTGTTGGCCTGCCGTTGAGATCATTGAGGGTGACCTTGGAATAGTCGATGCCGAGATGATGATAAATCGTGGCGAGAAAGTCGCTCGCGTTGCAGGGGCGCTCGACCACATCTTCACCACGTTTGTCACTCGCACCGATGACGCCGCCCGTCTGGATGCCACCTCCCGCCCAGACATTGGTGAAGGCACGCGGCCAGTGGTCACGACCAGGCTGCAGCGTGCCGGTGGGCCCGCTGGCATCACCGGGACCCGTGCTGCGGTCAAAGCTGATCTTCGGTGTCCGTCCAAACTCTCCCGTGACAACAACGAGCACGCGTTTGTCAAGACCACGCGCATAAATGTCCTCAATGAGCGCTGACACAGCGCGGTCATAAGTTGGCATGCGAAAGCGCAGCGCTTCAAACTGATGCTGATTTACTGCGTGGTCGTCCCAGTTGTTCACCCGGCCGCACAAGGGCCCGCTGAGACTGCTAGTGACGATTTCCACGCCCGATTCGACGAGCCTGCGCGCCAACAAAAGCTGCTGCCCCCAACGATTGCGCCCATAGCGATCACGAATGGCGGCGTCTTCTTTGCTCAGGTCAAAGGCGTCACGCGTGTGCGGATTCGTCAGCAGCGTGGCCGCCTGGGCTTCAAATTCATCCAGTGCACCGAGTTCCCCTTCGCGATCAAAGGCACGCTCCATCTTGTCCAGGCTCTTGCGCAGAACGATGCGATCACTGAGGCGGCGATTTTCAGATTCGTCGGCTAGGCCGATGTTCGGCACCTGAAAGCTCGGACGGTTAGGATCATCACTCACCGCGAAAGGCGCATAGGCATCACCAAGATACGCCGGACTCGAGTATTCCGGCGAAGCTGCGGGAACACCGATGTAATTGGGCAGCGGATTCGTGCGACCACCCTGCTTCGCCCGCAGGTAATGCGCCACTGACATCCAGTCGGGCAGACGCGGTTTGGGCTTGTCGCGCGTGTCGCTGTCGCCAGAAAACATCTGCATCGTTCCCGCCGGATGTCCGCCCGCCGATTGATTCATGGATCGCACGATCGTGAACTTATCAGCGATCTTGGCATTCATCGGCAGCATCTCGGTGAACTGCGTTCCCGGCACCTTGGTACTGATCGTCTTGAACGGCCCGCGATACTCGCTGCTGGCCTCGGGCTTTGGATCGTAGGTGTCGATGTGCGACTGCCCGCCCGGCAGCCATACCATGATGATGGACTTGCGTTCACCCTTCGGCTTCGCCGCATTCTCCGCGCGCAGTTTGAGCAGGCCCGGCCAGCTCAGAGTTGCCATTCCTGACAATCCAAACTGCATGAATCCACGACGCGACAGCGGACCGGCGCAGCGGACGAGAGAAGGAGGCTGAATGATGGAAGACATGTGTAGAAACCTACGGTGTGAATGATGATCCTTTATCCCAATGATCGGGTTACTTGGTGCCAAAGATGGCGAGTTCCTTGCCTGCCCCGTCCCAGACGCGCAGCATGCTGTCTTCACCACCGCCAATGATGGCGCTACCATTAGGAGTGCTGGCGGCGGCCTGCATGTAATCCGGCAGGTTTGCCATAGCGCGCACTTCGGTGCCATCATCGGTGACGATGCGGATGCGGTTGTCACCGGCAGAGGTGACGATTTGATTCGTGGCGCCGATGAACTGCAGTGAAGTGACCTCTTTGGTCCAGCCTTCGATCTTTCTCTTTCGCTCGCCGATGATCATGTCCCAGGTTATCACGGTGCCTTCCGCGCCCGCCGTGGCAAGCACACGGCCATCGTTGCGAAACGCAACGCCCATGACGTGATGCGTATGGCCTTCAAAGAGGTTCAACTGCTTGCCCGTGGCGATGTCGGTGACTCGCGCGATCTTGTCAGCGCTACCGGAGGCGAGACGTTTGCCATCCGGCGAGTAATCAAGGCAGAGCACGGTGTCGGCGTGCTTTTCCCTCCAGATCTTCGTGGCCTTGCCGGTAGCGACGTCGAAGAAAATGATGTCGCCGCTGCGTGACAGCTCACCACCGCCGGTGGCGAGTGTTTTGCCATCCGGACTGAAACGCACAGCGTTCACGCGGTCGGCAAAAAGGCGCTTCTGGTCGATCTTGCGCTCCAACACCCAGCGCGGGGAGCTGCCCACCGACTGCGTGACAGCTTTTGCGGCTACAAAGGAACCATCAGGCGCGGAAGTCATGGTTGTGATGGCTGCAGCCTTGCCGGTGCTTTCTTCAATCGGCGTGCCGGTGGCGGCACCCCACACGCGCAGCGCGCCATCGTCAAACAGCGATGCCACTCGCAGAGCATCGGCGGAGAATGATACGGCGATGGGCTTCGCGGTGGCTTTGGTCAAGGCCAGCTTCGTGGCGGCCAGATCTGCCGTGGCCTTGTCCTGCAACGTTTTTGCAGCAGCCACGGCGGTATTCGCAGCAGCAACGGATTTGGCGTTAGCCGCTTTCGAGTCAGTGATGCGCTTCACATCGTCCTCAGCGTCCTTCACGTTGCTCTGTGCAGCGGAGACGGCAGCGAGAGCGGAAACTTCCGCTGTTTGCGTGGTGATGAGCTTGTCCTGCGCGTCCTTGAGCTGCTTGTCGAGCACAGCATCCGGTTTACCGCCGGGAACTGCTTTGATTTTGGCGGCGACTTCCTCGACGGCTTTTTGCGCCGTCGTTTTGGCCTCGGTGGCTGGCGGCACGGCTTTCTGTTTCTCCGGCAGCACCTTGTTCATGGCCACGATAGCTTCCTTGGCTTTGCCTAGCAGTACATCGAGTGCCTTGTCCTGCGCTTCAATGCGCGTGATTTCGCTCTTTTGATATGCTTGTTCCAGTGTCTGCGCCGCGATGGCCCAGTCCAGTTCCGCCATTTTCTTCGTCGCCGCCACGCTGCCACGCAGTTCGATGACCAGCTTCGCTGTCGCCGCATCCCACACGCGCACCGAGCCATCCTCACAACCCGTAACGACCTGTTTGCCGTCGGCCGACATCGCACTGCTCAGCACGACCACCTTGCCGGTGGCGGCAATCTTCTGGATCAAATCGGCGCTCGCAGGAGATGTGGACGATTTCGCCGCGCTGGTCACCGGTTTACCAACGGCCAGTTTCCAAAGCTTCACCTCGCGAAAACTGCCGCTCGCGAGGCGCGTGCCATCCGGGCTAAATGCAAGTGATTGCACCAGCGCGCGATGTGCTGCGCCATTCTTCTCCGCAGGATCACTGATCTGCGCGATGAACTGCCGCGTGGCCATGTCATAGACATAGATGTGATTGGACCGTCCGCAGGCGACATAACGGCCGTCCTTCGTCATCGCCACGCTGTAGATCGGATCAATGCTGGCGGAAAAGGCCTGCAGCACCACGACCCGTTCCTCCATCACCGAACTCTTGGCCCCCTCATCAATCCACTGCTTCAGTGTGGCGATCTGTTCTGGAATGAGGTTCACCGCACCGGATTTATTGTTCGGCGGCGGCATCTCCATGTCCTTCGTATGCAGCGACGCCGTCACCAGCAGACTCTCAGCGCCGTTCCCCGGAATGATCGACGGCCCGCTTTCACCGCCTTTGATCATCAGTTCCGGTGTCTCCATGTTCAGATCTGCTTTCGTCGTCGTCTTGTTGTGACACGAAACGCAGTTCGCTTTCAGGAAAGGATAAACGTCACGATAGTAGTCGAGATCGGCTGCCAGCGCGGGCAGCGAAACGCATAGAAGAGCAATGAGTGGAAGCGGCTTCATCACTTGCTGGCGGTGGTGGCCGCGGCGGGTTTCACCGAAACGCGGATCGGTTCTGAAATGAGGATTTCCACCGTGTCGGTGGGCGAGGCCGCCGTGGTGATGGCTTTCATGCGGCTGGTAGCCGCTGCCATGGCAGCATCGGCCTGCTTTTGCTTTTCAGCGGCTTTCTTTGCAGCTTCTGCATCCGTGGCCGCGAGTTTTTTGGCTTCAGCGGCCACAGTGGCGGCGAGCTGTTCGGCCTTTTTCTGTTCGGCCTCGGCCAGCGGCACGGCAGCGGGGTTGTAGCGGTATTTGCAGATGCCCAGGCTCTGGAAGGCAAAGGTATAATCTCCCGGTGCAATCTTCAATGCAGCAAGATCAAGCACAGCGTCGTAAGTGGCTGCTTTGAGAGGAATGTCGAACTCCTTGATGGCGCTGAAGCCGTCACCGTAAGCTTTTACTTTGATCGAGGTTCCATTGAACTCGTTGCGCCAGGTGAGCTTGAGCGGGATTTTCAGCGTCTCGCCCGCCTTGGCCTCGAAGACTTTGTTTTCAGCAGCGGCTATTGTCAGCGGTGCCTGCTCGGAATCGCTCACGGAAACTGGAACGTCGGCCATGAGACGTGGCGCGGGGATCTCGCCCTTCGCATCCTTCACCGGCCACTCCATGCTCGCCACCCGCACAGGACGCATCATGACCGCACCATTGACCGTGGCTTTGCCAATGATCTTGGCGAGTGAGAAGCCGCGCTTCGCATCGCTTGATGCGGTAAGAATCAGATGACCGTAGGGCTTGCCCTTCGCGATCTTCAACCCGGTCGCGCTCACTCCCGGCGGCAGGTTTTCCATGCCAATCTCGATCTCGCCATCAAAGCCATCACGACGCTGCACCACGACCTCAAATGCACGCGTCTCGCCCGCACGCAGCGCCATCGGTTTGGAAAGCGAAGCGCGGTCACCATTGCGCAGCGTCATGTGAACGGCCCAGGCAGCGAGCGAGAAATCAGGCGCAGCCTGACGCACGAGGAGGCGATAAACGTTGTTTGCATCGCTGCGCGTACCGCCAAACAGATCGCGAACCTGCAAGCGATAGGTGCCGTCTTCCTTGATTTCAAACTTGCCGTCCACGTCGGGCGATCCCGCATCATAAGGCGGGCCGTCATACGAGTAACCGTTGCTGGTGACTTTCATCGGCGGTGCAATGTCATACAGCTCGGCCACATCGGTCAGCGTCTCTTTGCCACCGGTTGCTTTCACCTGCTGCACGAGCACAAAGGGGTCCGTGTTCAGACCGAGGCGTTCTGAGGCCACTTCGACCCACCAGGTCTCGCCTTTCTTGGCGGTGAACTCAAAGGTATCGACATCAGCCGCTGGAAAGAAGGAACCAGCGATGTCACAGGGCAGAGTGATCTTCTGCGCTTCAGAAGGTTTGTTGTTTGGCTCTGTTTCATTCATCGCTGCCGTCGCGGCAAGACCAACGGGTGGCCAGGACATGGCACTAACCGTCTGTGTCTGCGGCTGGCGCGGCGCAGGTCCAGTTCCTGCAACTTCCTGCAACGCAAGACGATAGAACAGACGCTCGCCACCTTGATAGGTGAGGTCGCTCACCTTGATCAGGTAGGTACCATCGGCTGGCGGGGTGAAGTCGATCACTCCTCCCGTGCGATTCACCTTCAAATCGCCGCCCTTCGCGTCCGCCAGAATCACCACCGGTGTCAGTCGGGAGTCGATGCCCGTGGCGGCGCAATCCACTGCAACTCGTTTCCCTTTCACGCCTTGAAATGCATAAAAATCCACCGACCGCTTTGTCATCGTCGCATTGCAGATCGTTCCCAATGGCAGCGTCATGGCCGTCTCCACGGAGTTGTTTGCCTTGGTGCGAGTCACCTCCGGCAGCTTGTTCACCGAAAACGCCCGCGCCGCCGACACACCGAGCCGCGACATCACCCGCGCATCGTAAACCCCGACCGGCGCATCCGCCGCAATGCTCACCGTGAACTTTTTCTCCGCACCAGCCACCGGCTGCGCCGTGATCTTCGGCGTCGAAAACATCAGCTCACTGACATCCTCCGTGTTTTCGCCGGTGATCGTGACCTCCACCGTCGTGCCCGCCTGTCCGCCCATGGGCATGACCGTGAGCAGGCGTGGCAATGGCAGTGTAACCTGCTGTGCGAGGGCTGTAGCAGCCAGCAGTGTGCAGACAGCAAGTGTGAGTGTGGATTTAGCGAGCATAGATTAATGATTATAGAGGAACTCCTTCGTGTTCAGTAGCGCCCAGAGCAGGTCTTCGTAGCCGTTGCGTTTTGCCCGTTGGGAATCGAGCGGTTTGCCGGTGGCGTCGGTGCGCGGTCTTGCCACATAGTTCTCGCTGATGCGCACTTCATCGGCGGTGGGTTCGCGGGAGAAGGCGGCGAGGTAGAGCTCGCGGATGCGCTTGGGTTCGGGCATCTCGGCCTTGCTCAAAGATTCCGCACGTCCGCCGCTGGCGGTGAGCTTGGCCTTCACATCGGCGGCGTTCATGAGGTGCAGGCTTTGCGCAAGGCTGGCCGACTGCACGCGCTCGCACTCGCAGACACTGGCACCTTCAGGACGACCGAAGACCTTCAGGAAAGGCGCGGCGCGGTTATAGCTGTTGTCCGGCAGGGAAATGGCACGAGTGCCGGCAGGGAGATCGGCAAAGTCGGTTTTGGAGCCGGTGACCATGTCGATGCTGTCGAGCATGACCTCGGCGGTCATGCGTCTTGGGTAATAGTGGGAGTAGGCCTGACGATCGACGGCATTGTATTGGTTTGGCGTGGAGCTGAGCTGGTATGCATGACTCTGCACGATGGTGCGTACAAGTGCTTTCAGATCGTAGCCACTATCCGTGAAGCTTTTGGCCAACGCCTCAAAGAGATCGGGATTGGTCGGCGGATTTGTGTCGCGCAGGTCATCCTCGGGCTCGACAAGGCCGCGCTTGAAGAAATGCTTCCAGTAGCGGTTCACGAGCGACTTGGCGAAGAAGGGATTGTCCTTCTTGCTCATCCAGTCAACCAGCGCGAGGCGCGGATCATCATCGGGGGCGATGTCGAGTTCTGGCTCGCCAAGGCCGGCGGGCTTCAGCATCACGTGGGTTTTGCGGTGCTCCGTCTGCGCAATGCCGCGCTTGTGGAAAATGAGGTCTTCACCTGCGATGGCGGTCGGCTTGCGTCCGATCTGGCTGAAGAACGCGGCGAGGCGATAGTACTCGGCCTGCGTCCAGCGCTCAAAGGGATGATGGTGGCACTGAGCGCACTGCATGCGCACGCCGAGGAAAAGCTGTGCAACGTCTTCGAGCTGAGTGGTGGGTTCCTTCACGCGCTTGTACCATGCAACGGGAGGATTTGAAACGATGGTGCCCGTGGAGGCGAGGATCTGACGCACGATCTGGTCGTATTTGGTATTTGCGAGCAAACTGTCGCGCATCCACGCATGGAAGGCGAAATTGGAAGTGATGTCTGCGGCTTCCGAGCGGGTGTTCTTGAGGAGCGAGGTCCATTTGTTGGCGAAGTAATCCGCGTAATCGGGACTGTTGAGCAGCGCTTCGATGGCGCGGTCGCGCTTGTCGGGCTCGCGGCTTGCGAGGAAGGCTTTGGTTTCCTCTGCTGTGGGCAGGCGGCCGCCGATGTCGAGGGAGATGCGGCGCAGGAAGGTCGAGTCATCGCAGAGTGGCGAGGGCGGCACGCCGATCTGCTTGAGGTTGGCAAAGACATGCTGGTCGATGAAGTTTTTCACCGGCGGCAAAGAGTCAACGGGCGCACCCAGTGGAATGGAGATGCTGCACACTGAAACGTGACCGCCAAAACGTACCATCACAGCGACGTTGCCGGGAAGATCGAAGGTCTTGACCAGTCCCTGTTCTCCGGCCTGCGCCATGGCGCGTTCATTGGCCTCGAAGAGCGCGAGTTTGGTCACATCGCGGCTGCTGCCATCCGAGTAACGTGCGGTCACTTTGAGCTGCTGGGTGGTCTTAACTTTCATCGTTATGCGCCCAGGTTCCACCACAATGCCGTTCAGCTTCGCCTCGTCTTTCTGGGTGTAGTTCATGCCCTCGGCGATCCAGCGCACGAGCATCTTGTAGTCTTCGGAGCCTGGCTCCAGATGCTTCCCGCCGGTATGCGGCACGATGGCTGCTCCCTTGGTGATGAGGAGGCTTTCCTCAGGTGCTGGTGGAAATACGCGGCGGCCTTTCCCCTGCTTCACGATGGCTTCGTAATCCTCCTCGGGCTCAAAGCCGAGGACACTGAGACGGAAGCCGCGCTGACCTGTGATGGCCTTGGCATGACATGCGCCTGAGTTGCAGCCTGCCTTGGTGAGGATGGGCTGAATGTCATTCACAAAGCTCAATGCACGTGAAGGCTCCGCCGCGCTGTTCGTTGCAGCGAGGAGCAGGAACATGCATGCTTTGAGAAGGTCTTTGTTTAGGGTCACATGAAACCTACGGCTTGCGACCACCCTTTTTCGCATGGAGTGACTTTAGTATTATCATGAAGCATTTTGTTACCTTTTTCGTGTTAGCGGCTCCATCGCTTCTTTTTGGGTGGGGAGAACCGCATCATGCGATCACACGTGCGGCGCTGGAGGTTTTGCCTGTGTGGCAAAAGGAGGCACTGGGAGGTGAATTGAAGCAGATGGGGGACAGCTACTGCATGATCCCGGACAATGTTTACGCGGACAAGGAGAACGCCCGGTTCGCCAAGATGGAGTCAGCGCCCAACGAGGTGTATTTGAAAATCCTGCACCTGCCGACGCAGCAGGCGGAGTACCTTGAGGTGATGCGATACTTTATGGAGAAGGCAGTGGCAGCATTGCGCGAGGGGAGGATGGGAGATGCAGCGCGGTACATGGGCACGGTGTGTCATCAGGTGGAAGATTACGGCAGCCCGGCGCATACGGTGCCTGGGGACAACATGTTCACGTTGCTCCAGCAGTTCCTGCCGCCCTCTGATGCCATGAAGGACCAGCTCATGCATGGGCCGATTGAGAATGGAGACTTCAAGGTGAGCATTGATGGGTACCAGCCCAAGCTGCTTGGCACGACGGTGAATGAAGCTGCATGGAAGCTCATGCACCGGGTGCATGAGGAGATTCTCAATGCGCGCAGCACGACGGTGCCGATCATCGAGGCGCTGTATGGAGAGGAAAAGGAGAGCGTGGTGAAGCACCAGATGCGGGCGGCGGTGATGGATGCGCAGGTGGTGGCGGATGCGGTTTATTCCATGCTGTGCCTCGGGGCGCAGAAGTATGCAGAAGCCGAACAAGCAGCGCTCAAACAGGTGCAGATTGGCAGCTTCTTTCCATTGGAGGCAGTGAGTCTCTACTATCCGCAGGCGCAGTTTTTCAGTTCGCCGTATTGGGGGCATGCGCGCAGCGGGGTGATTTTGGTGGGTGGAAATAAAGCCGTGCCGCTGAAACTTTGTGTCGGATCTCGCAATCAAGAGTTCGAAAATGGCATCAGCGCGGGCATGGGAAAGACGCTGACTTTTTTGCTACCTAAGAATGTTTATGCGCGGTTCACGGTTCTGGCCGGACTACACCCAGAGTTGGGCGCTAAAGGTCGCGTTGAGTTTACTATCAGCGGGGATGGCAAGGTGCTGAGCACGGTCATTCTGAATGGGACCGATCCAGCGAAGTTGCTGGAATGCGATGTCACGGGGGTGGCGGAGCTTCAGCTTGCGCTGACCTCGCGTGGTGTGGATGCCAAGAGCAACTATGCGATCTGGGCGGAGCCGACGCTGGTGAAGCCGTGAGGGATCAGGCGGCCTTGGGTTTGTAAACCTTGTAGAGGATGAGGCCGAGGAGGATGCCTTGGACGCTGGCGCTGATGATCCATTTCCAAACGATCTCCAGAGTGAAGGGCTGGACGGCGTAGCTGATGAGTGTGTGGGTCTGGCCGTAGAGGGCCATGAAGAGACCGTATTTGACGGCGCATGAGGCTTTGGCGTTTTGGGCAAAGCCGACGGCCCAGAGTGTGGTGAAGGTGATGGCGGCGAGAAGATGGGCGGCGTGGAGCCAGGCCATGTACTTGGCGCTGTTCATCTCTCCTTCGGGACGCCAGAGTTCTTTGGTGGCGCCATAGAGGGGCTTGAGCCAGACGGCGTGGATGAGGAAGTCGGTGATGGTGAGGGCCAGGAAGATGATGAGGAGGCTGATGAGGAGGCGCTTGATGTTCATGGCGTGGGAGAGTGGGAGATGTGAGATGAGGAGGGTATCAGGTTTGGAAATGGGAGTCGATAAGCAAAAGATGGGAGCAGTGAGCGAGCGCCGGGTGATCGCGTCGAGTGGGAGCGGCGGAGCTGGTTGAGGACGCTGCTGGTCAATGCTGTGTGCGGCGAAGTGATGGGTTTGCTTCCCAGATTGGACTGACAAAACCCAGGGAAGCTTCGCCTAGGCTCAGCATCCCTGGGCTATATTACGCAGCCCCTTCAGGGCTGGTGTGTTGCGGAGTGGATTGGTGGAAGATGACGTTAACCTATTACGAAAGTTCGGGGCGCGAAGCATTATGCTTCGGAGAGGTATCTATGAATGACATACCGCCTTACAGAATGGCCGTTCATGCCCTAGATGAATGGCAATCGGTTAAGGTGGGGTTTCGTTGCTTTTCCAAGTCCAAATGATTCGCTGAGGCCGAAGCGCGTTATTTACCCCTCGAAAACGGTAGCTCCGATGCAGGCTTGCGCCGTGCATCTTCGCGACCGCATTGATTCGCTGCGCTCACCCTTCGGGCAGCCTGCGGCTGTCTATCTCCACTTCGCGCCGGTTCCAAAGGCTGACATCACTTTAGGATTTGATCGAGCCACTGATATGAGGCGTGGCGTTCGGGGTCGGGGAAGTCGTGGGGGGCGTCGGGGGTGACGAGGGTGAGATTCTTTTCGGCCTTGAGGAGGGTGTAGATTTCGGTGGCTTTGGTGAAGGCTTTGCGGACGCCGGTGATGTCGAAGTTGCTGTCGTGGATGGGGGAGTTGGAGAAGACGGCGCGGGGGGCGATGGCGGCGATGACTTCGTAGAAGTCGAAGGGGATTTTGTCGGCGTTGTTTTCATAGACATCGCGGATGCGGGGCATGTAGCGATCACTGGTCCAGCCGGCGACTTTGCCGCCGTAGTAGTCGTGAAAGGGGGTGAAGCCGCAACTGGTGACGACGGCTTTGATGCGGTCGTCGAAGACGGCAGTGAAGAGGGCATTGTGGCCGCCGAGGGAGTGGCCGATGACGCCGATGCGGTCTTTGTCTGCCTGCGGGAGTGATTGCAGGAGATCGACGGCGCGCATGTTGTTCCAGATGGCTTTCATGGAGCCGCTGGCGCGGTGAGCGCCCTGGGTTTTGAAATCGTAGGGGTATTCGCCGAAGGAGGGGTAGTCGGGTACGATGCAGATATAGCCGCGTTGGGCGAGTTCGTGAGCGTAGTGGAGGGAGGGCTTGCCGCCGAGGGCGGCGGGTTCGTCTTTGCCGATCTTGGTGGTTTGATGGAGGCAGAGCATGGCGGGGGCTTTGCCGCTAACGGGCAGTTCGTTTGGAATGAGGAGCCAGGCGGGGACGTGGTCGCCGAGTTCGGGGGTGAAGTGGATTTTGCGGCGGAGGTACTTCTCTGTTTTTTCTTCGGAGATGATTTGGATGTTGAGAGGAGACCAGCGGGAGGTGTCGTGGAGGGGGCCCATGACTTGCTGCATGTTGTTTTTGATGTGAGTGACGCGTTCGGACCAATCGGCGGCGGTTTGGATGGGGCGCTCGGTGCCTTTGGAGTCGCGGATGATGAGGAGGTTGGAGTGGTCGGGGTAAGGGATGGCCGCTGGTGCTTCGGCGGGTTTGATTTGGTCGGGGCGGGTGAGGAATTCTTTGGGGGTGATGGCATGCACGGCGGTCATGATGCGGTCTTCGACATCGGGGGCGAACTTGGTGGGGCGGTCGTAGTAAACCATGGCACCGGCGGCTTCGTAGCCGCCTTCTTCGAGGACGCGGCGGGAGGGGACGTAGCAGGGGACGTCGTTGGAGTAGCCGTTGACCCAGAGGCGGGTGCGGTCGAATTCGGACTTGATGCGGAGGGAGTAGTCGATTGTGATTTCGCCGGGGAGGAAGACCATGGCGAGGTCGTTGCCGAAGCTCCAGCGTTGGACGAGGTAGGGCAGTTGGGTGGGGAGTTTTTCGCCGTGATCGAGACGGGCGAGATTTTTCTGCGCGTGGTAGGCGATGGCGGGTGTTTTGGAGGCGGCTAGGGCTTGCCATTCTTCGCGAGTGGGGAGGGTGTCGAAGGCGAGATCGATTTGTTGGGTCTGGCAGGCGAGTGGGCCGTTGAGGGGTTTGAGTTCGCTGGTGGCGATGCGTTTGGCTTCTGCGCCGAGGTCTTCGCCGTATTGTTTGACGAGTTCCATGGTGCGGCGTGGGGTTGGGTTTTGATCGGCACCGCAGCCGAGGGCGGTGAGGGCGATGGCTCCGGGGAATTCGCGCTGGAGGGCTTCTTGAGCGACGCCGGCCCAGTCGCCGTGGATTTCATCGATGCCGATGGTGGTGCAGTGGCAGGCGTAGCTGGTGAAGATGGCGCGCACTTTGCCATCGGTGCCGGTGACACGGAGAACGGGGAGATCGTGGTCGATGGGCTTCAACGGGAAGAGGCGGCGGTTGGCGGCGAAGCCGACTTGGCCGATGCCCCAGGCGAGTGAGGAGGGCTGGCGATCTGCGAGAGCGGCGCGGGCGACTTTTTCGATGTTGTCGGTGAGATCGCGGGTGTAGCGCTCGATGGCGGGGAGGTGCTCGGCGGGGATGTCCATGCCAAAGAGGTTGGGGAGCACTCCGGAAAGCATGGGTGCGCAGTGGGTGTGGCTGGAGCAGATGGCAAAGCGGGCATCGGTGGCTTTGGTGTCTTGCGTGAGACGGCGCAGGACTTCGGTGCGCATCGAGGCGGGGACGCCGACGTTGTCGACGGTGACGAGGATGGCGGGGCCTTCGGCATCGCTGCCGAGGGCGAGGGCTTTGGCGAAGATGTGCTGGGAGACGCTGGTGTTGGGGGCGCGGCGGTTGCCGTAGCCGCTGAGGCGCACGGGGTAGTCGGGGGTGATGTCTATGGAGGCGGCGCCGGCGAGGCGGAGGGTCTCGGCTGCTGTGGCGGAGAAAGTAGTGAGGGGGAGCAGCAGGAGGGAGAAGAGGAGGCGGAGGTGCATGGGCGGGTGCGGAGCACTACGCGGGGATGGTGCCTGTTCTTTGCGGCGTTACGGAGAGCAACGGGAGTGGTGTTGCGGTGACCTTGATATTAGCAAGGGAATGGAGAGCAATGGAATGGGCTGAATTCAGGCAAATATCACAGACTGAAGAGCAGAGTTTTTAACCACTAATCGGACACTCATAAGACACTAATAAAGACAGGCTGAAATTTTGGCGCTTCGCTAGATTGGGTGGGTAAACGCTGAAGGGATTTTGATGTTGAGGTCTCCAGCCATCCAATAGCAGATAGCTTTGAGGTTATTGAAGTTGCGGAAGCCACGGGCACGGCGGCGGGCGGTTTGGATGATGCTGT
>CAINGK010000195.1 GCA_903848465.1 uncultured Verrucomicrobiota bacterium | reverse complement strand
GTGCATGCGGCCATCCAGAACGCGGAGCAGGGCACGACGTGGGAGCTGTTTAGCATGTACCGGGATGCGTTGATCGCGGATTCGCACCTGCAGGGGCTGATTAACACGCGGTTTCTGAGTGTGCTGGGGGATGACCCGATGATCTCGCCAGTGAACCCGGAGAAGCCGGAGGATGTGGCGGCGGCGGAGGCCATCGCGGCGGCGGTGGACCGGCTGCCGGACTTTATGGGGCTGTGCGCGGACCTGCTGTGGGGTGCTATTTGGCCGCTGGCGATGGTGGAACGGACCTACAAGCCGGCGGAGGTGCCTGGCCTGGTGTATGACTGGGCGGACATTGTGCCGGTGCCGGACTACCTCTTTCGCTGGAGCATGGGGTACCTGGAAGTCGGGGAGATCAACCCGCAGAGCCGCAAGCCGGACGGGAAGTTTTTGCGGCCTGATGCGGGGCGGTACATCACGCACCGGGGGCATTTGCTGAAGACGCCGGACAATTGGGGCGGGCCGATGCGCAGCCTGCTGTGGTGGTTTTTCTTCAAGGTGATGGACCGTGAGTGGTGGGCACGCTTCCTCGACAAATACGGCACGCCTTTCACGGTGGCAAAATTCGAGAAGAATGACAACCGCAGCCGACAGATCCTGGAGCAGGCGCTGCGGATGAGCACGAAGATCGGCGGCCTGGTGGTGACGACGGGCACGCAGGTGGAGCTGCTGAAGGCCGGGACGGGTGACAGCGCGGGGTCTTACCAGGCCTTCTGGAATGCATGTAACGATGAGCAGAGCCGTCTGGTGCTGGGGCAGACCCTTTCGAGCACGGCGAGCCCTACGGGCCTGGGGAGTGGCGCGAGCGGCCTGCAGGGGCAGGTGCGGGATGACATCACCACCTTTGACAAGAAGCTGCTGGCGCAGACTCTGCGGACGCAGTTTTTCAAGCCGTGGCTAAGGCTGAACCACTTCACTGGCGCGGTGCCGAGCTTGACCTTTGGCGGTGAGGTGGCGGAAGAGAATGAGGTCACGGCGCGGGTGCTGAAGGACTTTAGCGCGGCGGGCCTGCGTGTGGCAGACAAGAGCCTGCCCGCGCTGAGTAAGCGCGTGAACCTCGAAATCGAGCGGGCACCTGCACCGGCCCCGATACCGGCGGGACCAGGTGCGGGCGTGAAGACGCTGAGCGCCATGCCCACCGTGAGCGATGCGGGGAACGCGGCGGATTCCATCTCCCGCGAGGCTGCCGCGAGCCTGGCGCGGGTGTATCGCGGGACGCTCGCGCCAGTGCGGCAGATCGTGCTGGAAAGCGCGACGCCGGCGGAGTGCGAGGCGAAGCTGCTGGCGTGCTTTGTGGACTGGAGCCCCGAGCGGGCTGCGGAGGTGGTGGAGACCGCCGTGGCGGCTGGCGCGTGGAATGGGACGCAGGTCTAGCAGACCCATTCACGCCATAGACCAGAGACGAGCGCTAGACCCATTTCAGATCTGTTTGAGGTAGCTTAAAGTATTTCAAACCTGTTTATTGGTTCGCCGCCAACTGGCATGTGATTGCCCTAGCCTACACTCCTGACAGCAATGGTTGGAATGCATCAGCCCAGTTTTTTGACGGAACCGCGTACTTCGACACAAATAACATTTCGGCAACAACTGGTGCCGATCCCACCTATTCCTTCACGACAGGGGACACGGCTTACCTGTGGGCTTACAATTCCAAAACCATAGTTCCCAGCAGCGAATGGGCACTGGTCACTTACGGGGCTTCGGCAGCAAATACCGGTGATCCATGGGTCATCCCCAATATCGCCACTTCCGGTTCCTACAACTGGAACCTTGGCGATGCGAGTACTGCCATCATTGGTGGTGCCAATGGCGTTCAGGGGCCGGGGGATTACTCTGCCAATCCAGGTGTGTTCAGCCTGCAAACCGCCGTGGTGCCGGAGCCCGGTTCTGCCTTCTTACTGCTCGCCGCCGCCGCCGCGCATCTGACACGCCGCATGCGCCGCCTGTCACGCATGTCCCTGCTTTGATGCGATCCCATGAGGAATAACGCATCACGTTTATTCGATCTGACGTGCCGCCTGACTGCGGCACGTTTCGTCGTTTCAATGTGCGGCGCTTGGTTCGCAGTTGCCACGGCGGCCACTGCCGCGACCGACTTCAGCGACTACTCACTTTTTGGCAGTGCTAGCAGCACCCAGGTGAGTACGATCAAAATCGGTGCCACCACCGACACTGAAACGGTCATCACCGCCAACACCGCCGCTACCGGAGACGACATCACTGGCACCGACGATGAAGACGGCGTGACGCTGCCCGCTAGCGTGGTGCTTGGGGCTGCTAGCTCCATGACGGTCAACGTCACCAACTCCAGCGGTGCCTCCGCGTTTCTCAACGTCTGGATCGACTTCAATCGCAATGGGGTACTGACCGATGCCGGCGAACAGGTGGCCTCCAATACGGTGATCTCCACTGGCACCTCCAACTCCAACAAAACCGTGAGCTTCACTGTGCCCGCCAGTGCTACGGCCGGCACTGCGGGTGTGCGTGTGCGCCTGACCTCCACCAGCACTCCCGGCTCCATCGGCCTGAGTGGCAATGGTGAAGTGGAAGACAACATCATGACGCTGGCCTGCCCGGCCATTACCTTCAGCCCGACTACGCTGACCACGCCGACGGTGGGCACCGCCTATTCACAAAGCATCTCCGCTTCAGGCCCCACCACCACCTTCACCTATGCGGTAACATCTGGAACGCTGCCTGCGGGACTGACTCTGAGCAGCGCAGGCGTGCTTTCCGGCACAGCCACCAGCAGTGCCTCGGCGACCTTCACGGTCACCGCGACCGGTGCCAACACTTGTGCCGCCTCACAAGCTTACACCGTCACGCCCTCGTGTCCGAACATCATCGTCACCCTGCCCACCCCCACGGCAGCCGTCGGCACTGCGTATTCGCGGACGCTGACCGCCGTCAATGGCACCGCGCCTTACTCGTACACCTTGACCAGCGGCACTCTGCCATCATGGGCCACACTCACCAGCGCCGGTGTGCTCAGCGGCACACCGAACAGTACCACTAGCTACACTTTCAACATCAAGGCCACCGACGCCTATGGATGTACCGGCACTTCCACGAGCTACACCATCATGCCGACGAACTACGCGACGCTCACGGTCGGGCCCGCATCGCTGAGCGCGGCCACTGCCAATTCCGCTTACTCGCAGACGATCACCGCCACCCAGACCTTGGGGTTCAGTGTGCAGCAGGCTTTCTCCTCTTCGCAAATCAACACCCTGGCCGATTGCGACGCCTTGATCTCCGGCACCAACAGCGTCAGCGTCTGGTCGGGCTATGCTCCGACGATCAGTTTCGCCGGCAGCAGCAGCTCGCACTATACGGACACCATGTTTCCGGGCGGAGATGGCGATGACTTCGTGGTGCATGCCACGGCCACCATCACCATTCCTACCGCCGGTGCCTGGACCTTCGGCATCAGCTCCGACGATGGCGCACGACTGAAAGTCGATGGCACCGCCGTCATCACCGATGACAGCCAGCACGGCACGGCAGACCATTTTGGCACCGTCACACTGACCGCCGGCACGCATACCATCGACCTCGTGTACTTTGACCGCAGCGGTGGCGATGTTGTCGAGCTATTTGCCGCTGCCGGGACATTGAGCAGTTACAGCTCCAGTTTTCAACTCGTTGGCAGCGCCAGCGGACTTGCCATCGTGCAGTCGCCGCCAGCCTACACGTATGCGCTCAAGAGCGGAACCCTGCCAGCATGGTCCACTCTTAATTCCGGCACCGGGGTCCTTTCCGGAACCCCCAACACCACGACGAGCTCCACCTTCACGATCCAGGCCACAGATACCAACGGTTACACCGGTACTTCGCCAAGTTACACTATCACGCCGGTTTGCCCGACGGTTAGCCTAACCCCCGCGACGCTCCCTTCTGCCAATGTGAGCAGTGCATACAACCAAACGGTCACAGCATCAGGCGGCATTTCGCCTTACACCTACGCGGTGAGCTCAGGCTCGCTGCCCACCGGCCTCACGCTCAGCTCGGCAGGTGTCATCAGCGGCACTTCCACCAGCAGCAACGGAGCCGGAGCCAATGTCACGATTCGCGCCACGGATGCCAACGGCTGCCAGGGTTCGCGTGCCATCACTCTGCAGGTCTGCCCGGTCATCACCGTGGCTCCGGCCACACTCACCACACCGACCGTTGGCACCGCCTACTCGCAAACCATCACTGCCTCCGGCGGCACCTCGGCATACACTTACACCGTGTCCAGCGGCGCACTACCCGCCTGGGCCACACTGAGTTCCGCTGGCGTGCTCAGCGGCACACCGAACAACACCACGGCGGCCACCTTCACCGTGAAGGCCACGGACGCCAATGGTTGCGCCGGCACTCTCAGCCACACCATCACGCCGGTCTGCCCCACCATCACCATCGCCCAGTCTGCGCTGCCCCAGGGCACCGTGGGCACCGCCTATTCGCAGACGCTTACCGCTTCCGGTGGCATCGCCCCTTACAACACTTGGAGCCTCACCACGGGCACGCTGCCGACAGGTCTGACGCTCAACGCCAGCACCGGCGTCATCAGCGGCACACCCACCGCCTCAGCCTCACCTGCCACAAGTATTACCGTCAGCGTCAACGACACCAACGGCTGCCAGGGCACAAAAAACATCACACTGCAAATCTGCCCGGTGGTCACGCTGTCTCCCACCACTCTCCCCACTCCGACCATTGGCACGGCTTACTCGCAAACCCTCTCGGCATCAGGCGGCACCTCGGCTTACACCTACACAGTGTCCAGCGGCGCGCTGCCAGCCTGGGCCACACTGAGTAGCGCAGGTATTCTGAGCGGTACTCCGAACAATACTACCGCCGCCACCTTCACGGTGAAAGCCACGGACGCCAATGGTTGTGCTGGCACTCTCAGCTACACCGTCACTCCAGTCTGCCCCGCGATCAGCATCACACCAACCTCGCTCGCTCAAGGCACGGTGAGCACGGCTTATTCGCAGACGCTCGCTGCCTCTGGCGGCACCGCACCCTACGGCACTTGGGCCATCACCACCGGCACGCTTCCGACGGGTCTGACGCTCAATGCCAGCACCGGCATCATCAGCGGCACGCCCACCGCTACCGCCTCACCGGCCACGAGCATCACGGTGCGCGTCAATGACACCTACGGCTGCCAAAGCACTCAGATCATCACACTGCAAATCTGCCCCGTCGTCACGGTGTCTCCCGCCACACTAACGACACCGACCGTCGGCACCGCCTACTCACAGACCCTCACCGCTGCGGGTGGCACTTCGGCTTACACTTACACCGTGTCCAGCGGCGCGCTGCCAGCCTGGGCCACGCTAAGTTCTAGTGGTGTTTTAAGCGGCACGCCCAACAGCTCCACGGCTGCGACCTTCACGGTGAAAGCCACCGATGTGAACGGCTGCGCAGGCACGCGCAGCTACACCGTCACCCCGGTCTGCCCCACCATCACCATCGCTCAATCCTCCCTGCCGCAGGGCACGGTGGGCACCGCCTACTCGCAGACACTCACGGCTTCAGGAGGCATCGCGCCTTATAGCGCTTGGACTATCACCGCTGGCACGCTGCCTGCAGGTCTGACCCTCGACTCCGTCACGGGTATCATCAGTGGGACGCCCACCGCTTCTGCCTCCCCTGCCACCAGCATCACCGTGCGTACCAATGATGCCAACGGCTGCCAGGGCTCACGCGCCGTCACGCTGCAAATCTGCCCCATCATCACACTCGCACCCGCTACCCCTGCCACCGGCACGGTAGGCACCGCCTACTCGCAGACGATCACCGCCAGCGGCGGCGCAACGGCTTACACCTTCGCGGTTGCCAGCGGCACCCTGCCCGCCGGTTTGACACTCAATACCAGCACCGGTGTCGTCAGCGGCACACCCACCACTCAGATCAGCAGCAACGTCACTCTGCGTGCCACCGATGCCAACGGCTGCCAGGCCACGCTTGCGGTGACCTTCGCCATCAGTTGCCCGGTCATCACCGTTGCGCCCACCACTCTTGCCCTTGGCACTGTCGGCAGCGCCTACTCGCAGACCATCACCGCCAGCGGCGGGTCTTCCTCCTATGTCTTCGCCGTCTCCAGCGGCACACTGCCAGCGGGTCTGACGCTTAACTCCAGCACCGGTGTCATCAGCGGCACGCCAACGACGAGCAACGCAGGTGGTGTTAGCATCACCTTCAGCGCCACGGACAGCTTCAGTTGCTCCGGCACCAAGAACTACACCTTGCAGATCTGCCCGGTCATCACCTTGTCTCCTGCCACGCTGCCCACACCGACGGTTGGCACCGCTTACTCGCAGACCATCACCGCTGCCGGTGGTGCCGCCTCCTATACCTATACGCTTGCCAGTGGCACACTGCCAGCCTGGGCCACACTGAGTTCCTCCGGCGTGCTCAGCGGTACGCCCACCAGCACCACCTCTGCCACCTTCACCGTGCGTGCCACGGATGCCAATGGCTGCACCGGCACGCTCAGCTACACCGTCACTCCGGCATGCCAAACCATCACAGTCGCTCCTGCCACGCTGCCCAACGGCACCGTCAACAGCGCCTACTCGCAGACCATCACCTCCAGTGGCAGCGTTGGCACCGTCACCTTTGCCATCAGCAGCGGCAGCCTGCCTGCGGGCCTCAGTTTGAACACCAGCACCGGCGTCATCTCCGGTACTCCTACCAGCACCACGGCGGCCACTTTCACCGTGCGCGCCACCGATGCCAACGGTTGCACCGGCAGCACCAGCTACACCGTCACTCCCGCGTGTCCGACGATCATCGTGACACCGACCACGCTCGCCACCGGCGGTGTTGGCGTCGCCTACTCGCAAACGCTCGCAGCATCAGGTGGTATCTCCCCTTATGCGTCGTGGACGGTCACCACCGGCACACTGCCAGCCGGACTCACACTGAGCGCCAGCACCGGCGTCATCACCGGCACACCAACCACCAGTAACGGCACGGGCGTCAACGTCACCATCCGCACCACAGATGCGAATGGCTGCCAGGGCAGCGCGGTAGTCTCCATCAAAATCTGCCCGGTCATCACCCAGTCACCCGCCACGCTGACCACCCCCGTGATCGGCACCGCCTACTCGCAGACGATCACCGGTGCTGGTGGCGTATCGCCTTACACCTTCACCCTGACTAGCGGCAGCCTGCCTTCTGGCATGACGCTGAGCAGCAGCGGTACCATCAGCGGCACCACCCCGAGCGGCACCTCCGCCACCTTCACCGTGAAAGCCACCGCTGCCGACGGCTGCTCCGGCACCGCCAGCTACACGCTCACGCCCGTCTGCCCGGCACTGACCCCCTCCCCCACCACACTGCCAATCGCCTATCTCGGAGCCTCCTACACACAGACTATCGCCACCACCGGTGGCACCGCGCCCTACACCTATTCGCTGTTCAGCGGCAGCCTCCCCGGCGGTATCCAGCTCTCTTCCGCCGGCACCTTCAGTGGCACCCCCACAGCGCAGGGTTCCTTCCCCATCTCCGTGGTTGTCACGGATGCCAACGGCTGCTCTCTGCTGTTCAAAGTCTCCCTACAGGCACACACGCTGAGCATCGGCAACCTCGTCTTCGAAGACTCTAACAACAACGGCCTCTTTGATACCGGCGAGCCCGGCGTGGCCAACGCCACCGTGCAGCTCTTCACCCCCGGCAGTGACAACGCCATCGGCGGCTCCGACACTGCCGCAGACGTGCAGGTGGGCAGCGACTTCACCACCGACGCCACCGGGGCCTACCTCTTCAGCAACCTGCCTGCCGGCAGCTACTACGTCAAAGTCACCCCACCCGTGGACTACCTCTACACCGGCGGCACGCCCGACACCGCTGATGACAGCATCGACAACAACAACGACGGCGCACAGCCCGGCGGCGCAGGCACACCGCTCTTCAGCCCCATCATCAACCTCGTCGGCGGCCAGGAATCCATCACCGACGGCGACACCAATCCAGACACCAACCTCACCGTGGACTTCGGCCTCTGGTCCAGCGTCGCCGTGGGCAATTTCATCTTCCTCGACATCAATGGCGACGGCCACCGCAATGAGGGCGAAAGCCTCGGCAACATCTACGTCGAACTCTACGCCCAAGGCACCACCCCCGGCGTGGACAACCCCGTCAGCGTCGGCACCTCCGGCTGCAGTTGCAAAGGCCGCTACTACCTCGATGGCCTGAACCCCGGCTCCTACTTCCTCCACATCCCGGCTTCACAATTCTCTGCGGGCATGCCCTTGCAGGGCCTGCTACCGATGTCCACCGTCGTCCTGCCTGCCGATGACGACGTGGGTCAGGACCTCATCTACAACAGCAACCCCGCCGTCAATGGCGCCAGCACCCGCGTCTTCAGCCTGCGCCCAGGTTACTGCCCTGTCGGTGCCGCCGAATCCGGCGCTGAAGGCAACAGCGATGACGCCATCGACGCCCGCGTGGATCTCACCATGGACCTCGGCATCGTCGCTCCGTCCGGCACCGGCTTCGCCGCCAGCGAGCTCATTCGCCGCTACATTGTCACGGGTGGCTTTGTCGCCAACGTGCCAGCCGGAGCCACCACCTTCGCCCTCTGGAGCCAGGACAGCACCATCGGCGGTGCCACAGACGACCCCGACCAGGACGGCATGCCCAACCTGCTCGAATACGCCCTCGGCACGGATCCCACCACTCCGCTGCAGCCCAATCACTTCTCCCTCACCCACGACGCCACCACCGGCAGCCTCACCGCCCTGCTCACGCAGCCGTCCGCCACGCATTACGATCTCATCATCAGCCTTGAAACCCTGACCGACATCACCCAGGCAGGCAATGCCTCCGCATGGAAGAAGCTCACCATGGCCGTCGCCAGCACCATCAATGCAGACGGCACGATCACCCGCGCGTATTCGAACCTCGAAAATCTCCTCGTCTTCCAAGGCCTCGACAGCGGCTTCCTCCGCCTGAATGTCGGTCTGGACGCCAACCGCGACGGCATCCCAGAAGCCACCGTCACCTCCGCCATCCAGGGCTGGGGCCACCAGACCTTCGCCACCGGCTCGCGCACCTTCAGCATGCCGCTGCTCAATGCCTCCAGCTTCACCGGCCAGGTCAGCGCCGTCAGCAGCAATCAAATCACGCTCCAGTATATCCTCACCACCCTGCCAGCCGGTTCACTCTACCTCGATGTCCTCGACGGCCCGCTCGCCGGACAGCGCTTCGACATCGACGCCACCTCCAGCTCTGGCAACACCCTCGTGCTGCAAAATACCAGCCAGTCCTACGCTGGCCTCGTCAATGCGCACATCAGCATCCGCGTCCACCACACCCTGGCCGAACTGCTCCCACCTGCCGCCTTCAGCAACTCTGACCGCGTCCTCTTCTTTGACCCATCCGTCAGCAACTACACCACCTACACCAACAGCAGCGGCACCTGGCTCAACGACGTGCTCAGCATGAACGCACGGCCCTTCGCCGCCCACGAAGCCGCCATGCTGCAGGTCCGTGGCTCCGGCACCGCCCTCATGTTCACCGGTGAAGTGCGCCAGACCAAGTTCGTCACCCCGCTCGTCGCTGGCACGCAATTGATCGCCAGCACCCCTTGGCCCGTGGTTACACCCGCTCCCGTCACCGGCCTCAGCTCCGGCCTCACCCCCGACAGCGCCGACCGCTTCCGCATCTGGGATGGCGACACCACCCCGAGCGCCAGCGACTACACCGGCTACTACCTCGACGGCAGCACCACTCCGCCCGCCTGGCTGCCGCAAAATGCCCCCGCCCCCGACGCCTACCTCTTCCCCTTCCACGGCTACTTCCTCATCCGCACCGCCCCTCTGCAATTGAATCAAACGCAGCCCTGGTGAGGTAGGAATGTAGAATGGGTGTGGCGACAGCCCTGGTCTTTATACACTTTTTTCGCACGGAATTGTTGTTTTGGATTTCGGAAGGCTGCTTGGGTCGAAAACCGCGCGGCGACATTTGTTTTGTCGCAATGGAGGTGTCAAGCCTCGCGGCTTG
>CAINGK010000194.1 GCA_903848465.1 uncultured Verrucomicrobiota bacterium | reverse complement strand
GGCCACGAATGACCGCGAATGCAGAGGAATTCTGAACTCTGAAATTCGTGAAAAATTCGCGGCTATTCGTGCTCATTCGCGTTGTGAACAATACACCTTCGCGGTCTATTTTGCTTAACTTAACGACATTGAATGACGAAATCAGAATGACGAATGGAGGTTTTATTCGTCGGGGAAGGTCTGGGGTGGTGCTTTGTAGGGTGGGGCTGAAAGGGCGGGGGCTGGGGGTGGTGCGGAGGTGGTTGTGCCTTTGCGGTAGGCCCGTACCGTCCAGCCAAATAGTAGGGCCAGCAGCAGTGTGGCGGCGAGGCGTGCGGAACGTGTGGAAAGCATGGGACGTTGCGCTGCTTCAGCCAACCTTGGCCTGGCGGCGGCGTTCCAGTTCACGGCTGGCCTGTTCCAGGGTGCGCTGCTCATCTGCCGTGAGGCTGCCCTTGCCGTGCAGGCTGATTTTATCGAGCAAGGGATTCACCACCTCTTCCATCAAGGCTTTCACAGGGTCCTGCGGGCGTTGCGCGGCCAGAGGCACCGTATCTATTTCGAGTTCGCTTGCTGGCCGCACCCGTGTGCGTGCCATGGCCGGTTTGCGCTGCTGCTGGAATTGGGCGGGCTGCCACTGGCTGGCGTACGTCAAAGGTCTGCCGCCATAGCCGAGGCTGCGGGCGTAAAACCAGCCCATGGCAGCACCGCCGAGATGCGCAAAGTAGGCGATCTTGAGCCCCTCGGGCAGGACATTGAAGAACACCCCGGCCAGGCCGAAGACCAACTGGATGATGAACAGACCTTTGGCCAGCGTCCACAAGCGCAGTTGCACCGGAATGATGAAATAGATGAAAGCGGTGATTTTCTCTGTCGGCACCACCACTGCCAGCGCCATGAGCAGGCCAAAATCCGCCGCCGAGGCACCAATGAGCGGCGTGCTGGTATCACCCAGCACAACTCCATTCACCGTCATCTCGGCCGCAGCGCCGACAATGCCGGAGAGCAGGTAGATCAAGGCGAAATGCAGGCTGCCGAACAGTTGCTGCACGCCACGTCCCGCAAACCACAGCAGCATCATGTTCAGCGCGAAATGTCCCACGCTGCCATGCACAAACATGTACGTGAACAGCGTCCAGACATTGCCACGCGACAGTTCTTGCAGGCTCACTCCGCCCAGCGGCATTAGCAAATCTCCTGTCCGTGGATTACGAACCCAGCCGGTTTCAAACACGAACTGCAGGATGAACACCGCCACATTGATCCCAAAGATCACTTGGAATGCGGTGATTTCCCGCACCATTCCAGTCACAGAACGTGGCGGTCCTTCTCGCATGTAGTCGCGGTCATACAGGGACATGCGCGGAATGTGCCCTTCCGTACGTCTTGTGCGAGGTTTTTTTCGCGTTCGCGATGACAAGCGACCCCGCTGCTGTTACGCTCCCCGCGCAGTATGAAATTGTCCACCGAATCTCTGCTCGACGCCGTGTCCCAAAGCGGGGCGCATGATGCCGCCGACCTGCTGGAACAAGCCTCCGGCGAGGACGCTGCCCGAGTGCTCCAGCAGCTCAATCCCATGGTGGCCCAGCATGTGCTCGATGAGATGCAGGACGAACAACGGACTGCTGCGCTGACGTTTGTCCCGCTGCAAAAGACCCAGCAGTGGGCCAGCAACCGTGAACACCCCGAGGACAGCGTCGGCTGGCTCATGGATGCCCCCGTGGCGATATTCCGGCCGGAGGCGACTGCGCGTGACACCATTGAAGAAATCCGCAGCCTCGCCAAAAAAGCCTTCATTACCTACGGTTACATCACCGACGCAGCAGGCCGCTTGCTGGGCCTGCTGGTGATGCGTGACCTCATGCTCGCCGCGCCGGACGCCAAACTCGCGGATGTCATGCTGAAAGACCCGTTCACGCTTGATCCCGATATGGAGCTGACGGAGGCCATGAAGGTGGTCGTGAACAAGCACTATCCCGTTTATCCAGTCTGTAGCAAAGACGGCGTGCTCCTGGGCCTGGTGCGCGGTCAGACACTGTTCGAGGCGCGCGCCATCGAAATCAGCGCCCAGGTCGGGTCGATGGTGGGGGTGGAAAAGGAAGAGCGTCTGTCCACTCCGCTGCTGCGCAGCCTGCGGTTTCGCCATCCATGGCTGCAGATCAATCTTCTCACCTGTTTCGTCGCTGCGGCGGTGGTGGGCTTCTTCCAGGGCACGCTGGACCGCCTCGTCCTGCTGGCAGTCTTTCTGCCCGTGCTGGCTGGCCAGTCTGGCAACACGGGCTGCCAGGCGCTGGCCGTGGCACTGCGCGGCATGACGCTGGGGGATCTAAAAGCAGGAGAAGAGCGCAAGCTCGTCATCAAGGAAGGCCTGCTTGGTTTGTTCAATGGCATGCTCGTCGGCATTTCCGCCGCTGCTGGTATGTGGGTCTATGCGAGCATGAGCCATCACGCAAATGCCTTCATGCTCGCCTGGGTGGTGTGGATCGCCATGACGTTCAGTTGTGTGGTCAGCGGCCTGAGTGGTGCTTTGATTCCACTCACGCTGCGGAAGCTGGGGGCTGACCCGGCCACCGCATCGAGCATCTTCCTCACCACGGCTACGGATGTGATCAGCATGGGGACATTCCTGGGGCTCGCGACTTTGCTGGTGTCATGATCGTGTGGAGCAGGGAGCAGTGGCAGGAGCGCATGCACGAGCATACGGCACGCGTGGCTGCGCAGGCGGACGCATTCGTGGACCGCCGCAGCCGTGATGCCAAACACCCGGTGTACGATTTTCTTTTCACCTACTACAGCTTTGCGCCCGCGAAGCTCAAGCAATGGGTGCCGCCCTGCGGCGTGAGCCTGGAAGTCACGAGTGCCGATCTCGAAGCCTGCCCATGGTGGCAGACCGATAGGTTCGTGCATGACAAAGGTCTGCTGCATCTGGATGAGCGCCGCTTCATGCCGCGCGAGCGTGAATTTGCCACCTGGGTGGCCATGCTTTGCACGCGCATCCTCAGCAGGGCAGGGCGATTTACCTGCTATGGTCTGCATGAATGGGCCATGGTGTACCGCCAGTCGGTACAGCAGGTGCGGCATCAGGGTTACGAACTGCGTCTGCCACCCCATGAACTCGCCGCCTTCGTGGAGTCACTTCCTGTCTGCTGCTCGCACTACGACGCTTTCCGCTTCTTCACCCCTGAGGCACGGCCATTGAATGCCCTGCAACCCACGCTGGAAGCACGGCCTGATCTTGAACAGGCCGCCTGCCTGCATGCCAACATGGATCTCTACAAATGGTCCTCCAAACTCTGGCCCTGGACCGGTTCGGATTTGATCGGTGCCTGCTTTGAGCTGGCACTCATGGGCCGTGATCTCGACATGCGCGCGAGTCCGTATGAACTGAGCAAACTCGGCTATGAACCCGTGAGGATTGAAACGCCTGAAGGGCGTGCCCAGTATGAACGTGAGCAGCGTGCGCTCAAGTGCTCAGGGAACGGTTGCGCGTCTGCTGCGAATCACTTTCTCAATCAATCCAGCGCTAAGTCAGCCGCCCCGTTCACTTTTTCCCCTGCGGCAGTACGTAGGTCTTGCCGTCGTTGGTGCCACCCACCATTTCCTGCACTGATTTGAGCTGATCGCTCATCGACTGGTTCAGGGCTTCACCGTTGGTCTTGGAGAAATCCAGCGCCCGGCTTGTGGTTGAAGACTCCGGCTCTGCTTGCTGCATGGGGGCGGTTTCGGCTGGCTTCAGGGGTTCCGAAAGCGAGTGCTGTACCAGCCAGACGCCAGCGCCCAAGGCCAGCAGGATCAAGACAAACGAGGTGCCGGAAGAAGAGGAATCACTCACAAGGGCGGTCTAAACGCCTGAAGAGCGCCCAAGATTACGGTTTTCAAGGTGAAAAATGGCGGCAAGTTACCATTCGGTCTAATTTCCTCCTGTGTCTGCCCGTTCCAACCCCGAACTCTCGCATGCCCGACCCACACGTACAGGATGAAGCCGCAGTGCTGGTCAGGCGGGCGTTAGACCAGCATGAAAGCACACTTATCGCCTACACAACCGGCATTCTCGGTGGAGACACCGAGCGCGCTCGTGATGTCGTGCAGGATGCGCTCTTGCGGCTCTACCTCACCGAGCCGGAGCGGGTTCGTGAAAATCTTAAATCTTGGTTGTTCACCGTCTGCCGGAACCGCGCCTTCGACATCCTGCGCAAAGAGCAGCGGCTGGATATTGGCAACGAAGAGGTCATCGAAGCTGCCACAGATCAGGAGCTTGATCCTTCCCAAAGCGCTGGCATGCACGAGCTCTACGAGCACATCTGGAACTGCGTGGATCGTCTGCGGCCCAACCAGCGCGAAGTCGTACGGCTCAAGTTTTTACACGACTGCTCCTACCAGGAAATCGCTGGCATCACCGGACTCAGTGTCGGGAATGTCGGCTTCATCATGCATCACGCGATCAAGAAGCTCCGCGAACTGATGAGCACTGACATCAGCGAAGAATTTAGCCCCACTCATTCATGAACCCCCAGGACAATCCCCACTTCACCGCTTACGCGCTCGGAGAACTTAGCGCCGAAGAAGCGCGGTCTCTGCATGAGGTGCTGGCCACCACGCCAGCCGCCGCCCATGAGTTGGAACAGATCGAAGCCGTGACCGATGCCTTACGCCATGGCGCGCCGATTCCGCTTTCACGTCTCACCCATGAGCAGCGCCATGCGGTGCTGCATCCGGCCAATCTGCCACGGCGCATTCAGCCGATGCAGCCCCGCAAACCGATGCAGCGCCAGTCGCAGGTGTTCTGGCCGGTCATGGGTACACTCATCAAGCTGGCCGCCGTCATCACGCTGACTAGTGCCGCGTTTCTGGCGGGATGGTCGTATGCGCCGGAACTGAAGTCTGCCGTGCAGGTGGCTGCCAAACCAACCAAGACGGAATCGCATGCTGCCCCCCAGGCTGCTGCTGAGAAAGCCACACCTGCACCCATGATGGTGGCTACCACCGCTCCCGCCCCCAAGACTCCGGCGGTGTCTGCGCCTGCGGTGGAAAAATCCGTGGCAGAAGCCAAACTGGCTCCTGTCCCTGAGCCAGTGGTGCCGACCGTCGTCGTGGCCAAGGTAGCAACCATCAAGGAAGCGCCGCCTGCCATCGTGGCGGCTGCCCCCAGCCAGGGCTTCACCATCCCTGCGGGGCGCGGCACTTTTGTCAGCACCACGAAACAAGCCGTGGATCAGTTCAGTCTGCACCCGGCGCAGATCAAGCCGCTGCTGCCCAAAACCCAAGGGCAGGTGCTAGCAGCTCCCCAGGTGAACCGTGACAAGTCCGAGGCCAAAGCCGAGCGTGCAACATCTCTCTACATCCACTCATGGAAAGCTGAAGTGGCCGCTTGTCCGTGGAATACGGCCAATCGACTGCTGCGCATTGTCATTCAACTGCCAGCAGACCAGTCTGCGGTGCTCGTCTCAGACGCCAGCTTTCCGCTCCAGGTGAACTTTGATCAGGCGAATGTGAAGCAGTACCGTATGCTGTGTGAGCGGCATCTGGCGGCTGCCGAGCTGCGCAGTGCCGGCACGCATGTGCTCTGGTATGAATTTCAGCCCAATGGCAGCACTGAGCTGCCGCGCGACAGTGGTCGGCAGATTGCCGCCGTCATGCTGCCGAATGCCCATTTCACCTCGCAGACCGTCGGCCCATTTGACAGCAGCAAACTGCAGATCATTGACCGTGGGTATTCGCTGCAAAATGCGCGTGAAGACTTTGTCTTTGAATCCTCCGTGGTGGGTTTTGGCCTACTGCTCCGTGGTGCAGAGCATCTGGGCGGACTCAATCATGATCTGGTGTTGAATCTCGCCCGGCAGTCTCAGGGGGCGGATGCCAGCGGCGAACGCGCCCGCTTCATCCGTCTTGTGCAGGATGCTCAGCATGCCGCAGGTTTGTAGTCGCTCAGCGCGGCCTCTCAGAGGCTGTGCCTGAGTTTGCTGCTGAAGCGCGAGCTGAGAGACGTGTAAAGCTTGTGACCGAGGGAGAGATAACGTTTGCGCAGGTTTTCGCGGTGCTCATGGATCACCTGCACCCATGGACTGCGCCGCATCGCAAAGGCAGGTTCGTTGGCTAGGTTGGACAGATCCTGATCCCTGCCCAAGAGCTGGCCAAGGCGCTGGGCACGTTTGATGCGCCGCTCTGAACCCCGCAGTGGCGACAGCGCCAGGCTTTGAAAGTAAAGATCCTTCACCCGGTGCCGCCAGTGGTGCAGCGTGCGTTTGTCCGTGGTTTCACAGGCTTGCTTCATCAGTTGGCGACCTTTGCGATAACAGCGGGCGTGTTCCGCTAAAATTTGCTCCTCGGCCAGCGCTTCGATGCAGGTGCTGTTAATGAGCTGCCCCACAGCGTAAAGCTGATGATGCAGATAGGAAGCTGGCGGGGCTTGGTGTGGCACCCCCATGATCTGCGGGCGATGTTTGGGTGCGAGATAGAAACGGCGTGTCAGTTTGTCGATGAGCTTGCTTTGGACGACGTGGTCGCGATTGCCAGCACAGGCGTTTTTGACACTGCGCAGATGCTGGCGCATGGCCAGCAATGTCTGCTCTTCAATGCCCGCCTGCGCCAAGCGGAGCAGCGCCAGCAGCTTCTTCACCCGGACCCGCAGTTGATGGGTAGCGGTCTCTTCCTGGACAGCGATTCTTCGCACATCATCCTGCGCACGCTCACAGAGCTGCTGCAACAAATGCTTCAACTTCCGGCCAGAAAGGCCTGTGGAGTCACAGCTTTGCTTCATGAGCGGACATTGAGCCGAGGATCATTCCAAACGGCAAGCAAGAGTTTTTCACATTCGTCTGCAAATGCTGGGAACAAGTTCGCCAAAGCTGTCATGGGCCTGATTGACTCCAGTCAGTCAATCCACTGGGATTGTCGTCACATTCGATTTTCTCGCTTTTTCGGCCTCCAGTGGCGGAGTTGCTGAAAACTTTCGTTGATTCACGAGCCTCTGATGCCAGCGTGTATTCGTAACGTTTTTAACCCTCATCCACCACACTATGGCCAGCGATCTAGTCCTCACCCTCACCGAAGCAAATTTTGAATCTGAAGTCACCTCCTCCACCGTGCCGGTGATCGTGGATTTCTGGGCTGAATGGTGCGGACCCTGCCGCATGCTGGGACCGATCCTTGATGATCTGGCCAAAGAGCAGGGAGCGAAAGCGAAGATCGGCAAGGTGAATGTGGATGAGTCGCCCAATCTGGCCGCGCAGTTCAGCGTGCGCTCCATTCCGATGATGGTGTTTTTCAAGGACGGCAAAGCGGTGGAAACCGTCGTGGGCGTGCAGTCCAAAGACGCACTGACCAAGCGTCTTGCGGCGCTGGCCTGAGGGGTGTCTGCCTGAGTGTTTTTTTTGCAGCCGCTGGATGACTTCCGGCGGCTGTTTTTTTGTTCACGCCATGGCAGAAAAATGGGAGGCGCGGATGAAAACCCACGCCCCCCTGATGATTGATTTGAATCAGACTACTCGTCGCCGAAGGAGATGCCGATGGCGCGGGAGGCGCGGACGATTTCGCTGTCTTTGCTGACGAGGCGGAGCTGATGAACGGCTTCCTCGATGGGCACATCGCCGACCTGATACTGCTGGTAGCTGACCATGCGGCCAAAGCTGCCCTGGGAGATGAGTTCGACGGCTTTGGCACCGAAGCGCACGCCGAGGATGCGATCGAGCGCCGTGGGGGCGCCACCGCGCTGGAGATGGCCGAGGGTGCAGGCGCGGGTTTCCTTGCCGGTGTCTTTTTCGATCTGCTTGGCCACGTAGTCACCGATGCCACCGAGGCGGTCTTCGCCTTTGGTGCCGACACGTTCCTTGGTGAGGAGTTCGCCGGATTCAATGCGTGCGCCTTCGGCGACGACGACGAGGGTGCTGTGACGGCCGGCGGCGTCGCGTTTGCGAATGGCCTTGGCGACGTGCTCGAAGTTGAAGGGGATTTCTGGCAGCAGGATCACATCTGCCCCACCAGCCATGCCGCCATAAAGGGCGATCCAGCCTGCATGGCGTCCCATGACTTCCAGCACGATGACGCGCTTGTGGCTTTCTGCGGTGGTGTGCAGGCGGTCCAGGGCATCCACGACGGTGGCGACGGCGGAATCAAAACCAAAGGAGGTGGCGGTGGCCTGAATATCATTGTCGATGGTCTTGGGGACGCCGATGACGTTGATGCCCATTTGGGACAATTGCAGGCCGGTGGTGAGGCTGCCGTCTCCACCGACCACGATCAGCGCGCCGACTTCGAGGTGGCGAAGGGTGTTCTTGGCTTTATCGACGATTTCAACCGGCACCTGGGACACATTGCCTTCGCCGACTTTGGCGACGAAGTGGCCTTTGTTGGTGGTGCCGAGGATGGTGCCGCCGAGCTTCATGATGCCGATGGTTTTCTCGGAATCGAGCATCATGTAATCGCCAGGAGGCAGCAGACCTTCGAAGCCATCGCGGAAGCCAACGACCTCCCAGCCGAGAGTTTGGGCGGCACCGACGACGCCGTGGATGACCGCATTGAGTCCGGGGCAATCCCCGCCGCTGTTTAAAATTCCGATTCGCATGTTGGTAGTGGTTGGAAAAATAGAGTGTGGAGTGACGAGGCGCAGAAACGGTGCCAGCAGGAGGCTTAGAAGTGGTCGAGCATCTGCCGCTTGTCTGTAATCGGGCGGCCAGCGGCCAGCCAGCGGTCATAAGCAGCCCAGCCCTGCTGTAGCAGCGCACGCCCTTCCTCAAAGGGGCTGGCGGAACCAATCACGACGACCACCATGCGGTGGCGGTAAATGAGACTCGTATTATCCGCCTGCAACTGGACGCTCGCAGGCTTTTCCGCTGAAAGGACGACACACCCACCTGAACGTGCCGTATTAGCGGCTTTCACTCCGTCGATGCGGTCCACACCGAGCAGTTGATTGGTGTTGGTTAGAGCCACCGAGATCTGCTGCCCAGCACGGTAGATGGTAATGCTGCGGTTGCTCTGATTGGTATAGAAGCGCAGCGCGGGGCGCGACACCGCATAGATGCCAAGCCGCGCAATGTCTGCCGCTGTCGAATAGGGCAGAGGGCGGGAGTTTTCCAGGCCGTGCGGATTGGTGAAGTGAGTTGCGCGCGCGCCTTCGCGTTTGGCGAGCTGGTTCATCTGCCGCACGAATTCCTCCATGGGATGTCCGGTGCGCTGTAGTCGTGCCAGATGATCACGCCCGACAAAGTCGCCCAGGGTGATAGCGGCGATGTTGTCGCTGCTCATCATGGTAGCGTAGATCAGATCACGCAGCGTGGCCTGGTCTCCGGGCTGTAGGCCGATGCTGCCTGCATCCGAAATTTGGAAGGCGTAGGCAGGCACGGTCGCCAGCACGCCGACGCCAACATGCGAGGCATCGGCCCAGTCGAGCGTCACCATGGCAGTGGCGATTTTCGCCATGCCACCGACGGGGCGTTTCGATTGCGCGTCTGCGGCGACATGTACTTTTTTATTGAAGGCATCGACGACCATCACCGCCGACTGCGCCTGCAGGGCAGTGCTAACGGTAATGAATGTGAAACCAATGCCGAGGATCAATGAGCGGGAGCTGAGCCACGCCATGCTGGGGGAAAACATAGACAACGGATGTTTAGCTGTCTGCGCCGGTATCGCAACCGTGGATTTCCCAGCATGATTTTCTAATTTGACGCTGACGCCGTCGAATTCATGCTCCGCCTCTCTCATGACAACATCGCAGCAGCAGGCCGTAGCGCTTATCCAAACCTATTACTCCACCTTCAATTCCGGGGATCGGGATGCTTTGCTAGCATTGCTGACAGACGATGTGGCTCACGACATCAATCAAGGCGGTGTTGAAATCGGACGTGAGGCTTTCCGCACGTTTCTCGCACGCATGGACCGCTGCTATCGTGAGCAGGTGCGTGATCTGATCGTATTCGCCACTGAAGATGGCTTGCGCGGTGCGGCGGAGTTTTTTATTGAAGGGGAATATCTGGCCACCGATACGGGACTCCCTCCCGCCAGCGGGCAGCGCTACCGCTTGCGCGTAGGCGCGTTCTTTGACCTGCAAGATGGTCAAGTCCGGCGCGTGACGAACTACTACAATCTGGAAGAATGGCTGCGGCAGGTTGGCGCGCAGCCCTGATCAAACCGGGGGCTGCTACTTGTCGAAGAACGAGGACTCTTCACGGTCGCCGACTTTGAGGTAACGGTAGTACACCTCCAGTTGCAGTGTGCAGAGGCACTGACGGTAGATGGCATCAGCAGCATCTCCCGCAGGCCAATTCGGACGGCCATGTTTAAAGGAACCATCTGCCTGCTGGGCACCGAGAACCTGCGGCAGGAACTGCTGGTTGTAAAATTTCCAGTCATCGCCGCCCTGCTGGAAGAACGTCTGGGTGTAGTAGTACCAACAGTAGAGGTTGCAGTTCTTGTTCCAGTCCAGCGGCTCAGCCGTGATGAATTCACGCAGGAATTTGATGCCCTTCTTGATCGCCGTGGTCTTGCCCTTGGCCATGGTCTGCAGGCCGAGGATGCCCACGCCCGAGAGACTCCATTGATTGTAATGCGCATCACGGTTCGGACCGCCAAAGCCGCCATCTTTGGTTTGGGTGGTTTCCAGATAATCCGTCATCTTGCCGATGCAGCTATGCAGCCCATCGATTTTCAATCCAGTATTCTTGGCGGCTTTGAGCGCCTGGAACTGCCAGCCTACCACGGAAAGGTCGGCCCCCCCCGTTTTGTTATAGACGATCTGATCCTTGCCGCCATAGGCCCACGCTCCTACCGGGGTCTGGTTTTCGATGATCACTTTGACGCCTTTCTCAAAGGCCTCGCGCATGCCAGGAAGTGATTTGCTGCCGAGACGGGCCAGCGTGTACATTTCACCAAGGGCGTAGGTTGCGATCCCGTGCTCATAGGTGCCAGCACCACCTTTGCCTCCAGCAGCCTCACCTTTCCAGCCAGTTTCGGAAAAGATGCCCGCCGGATTCTTTTTGCCGACTTCCAAGAGGAACATGATGCCCTTCGTCACGTTTTCACCGTAGAACGGCGACTCCGGCGTCTCGCAGCGGCCCAGATAGCACAGCAGCGCCAGTCCGGTGTAAGCGCACTTGTTGGCGCGGCCCCAGGAGCCATCCGCATTCTGCTGCCCTTTGAGCCATTCCAGCGAGGCACTTACCGCAGCTTCACATTCCGGTGAGCCGCCGTTTTGCCGCAGCTTCTCCAGACGTTCTTGCGTCGAGCACCGGCTGCGCATGGATGGTGGCAGCGTCACAAAACCGGCTTGCGCACCCATACCCATGCCTTTGCCAAAGCCACCGCCTGCGCCACCTGCGCCAAAGCCACCGCTCGCGCCCAGCGAACCGCCGCCCATCATCGCGCTCACATCCGGCATGTCCAACGAGTCCGGTGGTGCCTCTGGCAGAGAGATCGCCGAGTTCACACTCGTGCTCACCAGCTTCTTCATCGGCATCGTCTTATTGATCGAGTTGCGCTTTTTCTGCTGCACCTTGTGCTGCAGGTCTGCACTGGCCTGCGCGCCTTGCGGTGTGCCGCCTCCGGGCAGGAAGTCCACCTGCTTGTCCATCACGCCGCTCTGAAACACGATGAAGAGGGCTACCACGCCCAGTCCGGCATGAATCATCAGGCTCAGTAGTAGCGAACTCGCCCCTGCCTTGCGCCACAACTGCACAAACTTGTTCGGCGGCGGTCCCACCTCAATGTGGGTAAGGGCGGGTGGATGATACACTTCCCCCTCATGGTGCTCATGGACTTCGACGGCCTCACCGTCAGCGGTGGGTGCTGCTCCAGTCGGTACTGGAGTGGCTGGGGCCACGGCGGACGGCACATGAATGGCAGGAGCAACAGCGGAAGGCACTGGCATCGCTACTGGCACAGCCGCACTGACAGGCCTAGGAGCCGGAGTCGCAGGAACGGCACCCGTGCCGGTGGAAGGAGCGGGGGGCGGCATCATCGCCGGCATGGGCATCTGGGGCATGTAGCCGGGCGGATACCCCGGCATCTGCGGCGGGTAGCCCTGCGGCTGTGGATACCCCTGTGGGTAGCCCGGCATATGCGGTGGGTAGCCCTGCGGCGGAGGATAACCCTGCGGATACCCCGGCATCTGTGGTGGGTAGCCCTGCGGGGCAGGATAGCCAGGTGGATACCCCGGCATCTGCGGTGGGTAGCCCTGTGGCTGAGGATAACCCTGCGGATACCCCGGCATCTGCGGCGGGTAGCCAGGCGGTGGCGCATAACCCGGCGGTAACGGCTGGGTGGCACCGGGGTGCGCTGGCGGCGGCGGATTCTGTGGATTTCCTGGCTGCGAGGGATTCATGTCAATAAAGGCTAAATATCTGTCTCCTATATACACGGTAGCTACCATGCCCGACAAGACGAATTTGCAGGCAGGCCGACGAACTGCAAACGATCAGAAGCGACATTTGGCTCTCAGGGCTGCCTTGGATTTCAAATTCCCGACTATTTGGAATGCGGTTGCGCATGGGGGAGACTCTCGAAAGCGGCAGCCCATCGCGGCAGCACTTCACCGACGTTCCACCCATAGAGCGGACATCACAAAGCACGCTGGAGGAAACGATTCTCTTCTGGCAGCAGCAAGGCTGTAGGGATGCGTTCGACCAACCGAAAGACCTTGCCAGCATCTCCCCCCGAAAGTTTGAGCAGAGCGGCGTAAACGGCGCGCATTCCCGCATTGAAGTCATCCGGGTGTGCTACTTGGCTGAGAGGGGTTTGAGCGGCGTCGAGCTGCCCCTCGCGGTATGCGGCCAGTGCCTGTAGCAGGTGCAGCATGTCGGTGCGCTCCGTAGCGGTTTGCAGGACACTTTGCAATTGAGCCTGGGCCAGTTCGAGATCAATGCCGAGGAGCAGTTGAAGGTACAGCTTTTGAGAGAGGAGTTGGGTGCTTTCAGGCTTCAGCGCCAGCAACTGCGCACTGGCGCTGAGCATGCCGGGTCCGTCGTGCTGGTAGGCGGTCATTTGATAAAGCCTGGGTAGCAGGGTCTGCCGTGCATTGGCATGCTTGGCGATGATGGCAGCATAGCACCGCTCTGCCAGATCCCACTGGTTGAGCTGCTCTGCGAGGCTCCCTGCCGCCAGCGTTGTCGTTGGGTCATCGCCGCGTCCGGCTTCCTCATAAATGCGTAGAAGCATCTGGCGCGAACGTTGCGGATCGGGTTGTAGATGTTGCTGGGTTTCCACCTGCCAGAGGCGAATCTTCAGCACCGGAAAGGCGGGATCAATGCCGCCCGTCGTGATGAATGTGTCGAGTTCCTGCCATTTGCCCATCCCGCGCAGAGCATCGACATAGGCTGGCAGCAGGTCGGGGTAACGTGCGGCCGTCTTGGCAGGAACTAAGCGCAGGATGCGGGAGAATTCACGTTCGGTCACCAACCAGTTCACCAGGGGGACCGTTTGTGCGGGAGTGCGGTCTTTCCAGCGCATGATTTCCTGAGCGATCACTTCGTCGCGTAGCTGGGGGCTGAGTCGCAGCCGGGCGGAAAGCACGGTGAATCTGGCGGCTTCACGGCGGGTGTCCGCAGTCGGTAACGCTTCAACCATCTGGAACAATTCAGCGCACTGCGGCACGGTGAGTTCTTTGAATTTGGACAGCAGTTCGATGGCCGTGATAGACACGGGACTGTCAGTGCGTGAGATCTGCCAGAGACGTTCGCTCATGGCCTTGCGGCGGGCCGGATCGTTGCTGAGCAAATCTAAGGCTGCGAGTTGTCGCAGACTTGCGGGATCATCCACGGCGTTCTGCAATGCCGTGCGCCGAACGGCATTGGCGTCTCTGTTTTTCCCTGCGGCCTGCAGCAGATCCGCCTGCAATTCCAAGCCGTTTTGCTGCTGTCGGGCGGTGGGCGGGAGGTGGTCGTAAATTTCGCGGGCTTTGGCGATCTCGCTCACTCTGGCATGCATTTTCCCCAGCAAGATCAGATCGTCCGGGGTGGCGGCTCCAGTTTCCTGCAGGCGTCGCACGATGCTGATGCTGCCGCGCGGATCCCCGCCAACGCAGGAAAGGAAGTCCAGACTGGCATGCAAAACTTCAGGATCATCAGGAGCCCAGCGTCTAGCCTCGCGCAAAGTCGCCACAGCTTGCTGCACATTTCGTTCTTTGATCTGCTGCCGAAGTTCCGGCAACAGACGGCGGGCAAGCCACTGCTTCGTGAGTGGGGTGATGTGCGGATAGCCGAACCAGCAGGCTGCGCCAGCGGCCAGCAAGGCGGCGGTAAAAAGAATCAGCCTCCGCCGTTTGTTCCGTGGCCTCGCAGAACGTCGAACATGAGTGCTGGAAATCGGGCGGTTGGCCGGCGGCGTGCTCATGCTCAGTCAGAAGGCTTCAAGGCGTGCCGAGATCAAGCACACACCGGAAGCCGAGATCTGCGCGGGTGGCATTTTTGAGCGCATGAAAGCGGGCCGAAGTGAGCAGCGCGTCCTTGTCAAAGCTTAGCCAACTGCCACCACGGATGACGCGCTCTTCCGGCGCGCCGGGCCACGCGTCGGCACACCATTCCGAGACATTGCCGCCGAGCTCATAGATGCCGAGGGAGTTCGCACGCGCGCTGTCCACCGGCGCGGTGTAGGAGTAGGTGTCCGTGGTGCCGGGAATTTTAGTGGCGTCCAGGTTGGCAGTGAGCGCTGGCGGTTTCCAGTCACCTTCCTTCGGGGTCCAAGGGTAGTGCGTTTTGTCCGCAAGATTGCGTGCGGCAGGATCTGCGCCCTGCTCGTTTTTCAGACCGGCTGCAAGACTCCATTCCGTGTCGCTCGGCAGGCGATAGGCCGCAGTTGCAGGAATGAGTTTGCTGGCGCGGTCGCGTTCGGTCAACCATGCGCAAAAGGCGATAGCGTCCTCCCAGGAAACACCTGCGGCAGGATGAGTGCCCCCGAGCAGGAAGGAGGGCTTCTGCTTCCAGGTGCCCCCGGTATCGCGCAGCCAGGTTTCGAAATCACGCACGCGGGTCTCCGTGGCACAGATTAGGACGGGACGCTTTTCTTCCAGCGGCACAAAACGCATGCCCAAGGCGTTCACAAAGGTGCTGCCATCTGCCGTGGCTGGCTTCAGGCTTGCCGGGTCGGGTAGTTCATCCTCTTCACCCTTGCCCTGCATTTTTTTGCGCAGCGCCTCGACTGCCGTGGCGTCCACCTTGCGGTTATCAGTCAACGCCTTCATTTGGTCTGCGAGCGCCTGCTTTTTCTCAGCGTCAGAAGCGGCGAGAAGGTTGGCGGTACGGCGTTTGTCATCAAACACGCAGCGGAAGCCAATGGTGGGTGCTCGTAGTTCCGCTGGGACGACATACTGATAAGCCGAAGTGAGACACTCGGCACGGAAATAGGCCCAGGAGCCGCCGCGCAGAATTCCGGTGGGCTGTGCGCGGATTTCCACCGGCTGCGTCCATTCCCAGACGTTGCCCGCGAGGTCGTAAATTCCCTCTTTGGAAGGTGGGAAACTGCCCACCGGAGCAGTGTAGGGGTAGCCATCGCGATAACCGGGAATTTCGCCATCGGCAAAATTGGCGGTCTTCGCGGACGGGGGCCAGTCCTGCCCCCAAGGATAGATGCGGTCGTCCAGCAGGCGCTCTTCTGCGGTAAGGCTGATTTTTTTACGGCCACGGGCCAGACCCACCGCAGCATCCCATTCGTCTGGAGTCGGTAGCCGGTAGCTCTGAGAGCTGTCGATCTGGCGCTTGGTGCGCTCGGATTCGGTCAGCCAGTTACAGAAGGCCACGGCGTCTTGCAGATTGACGCCCACCACTGGATGCTCAGGGGACTGCTCAAAGTGGGGATGGTAGGACCACGGGTGTTTTTTCTGCCGCAGAAACTCATTCCATTCGGAGATTCGCGTTTCCCAGATGGCAAACTGCACCGTGGTGCCTGGCACGCTCACGAAACGCGTCCCTAGGCTGCTCACATGCGGTGCGTCCGGGCTGGCACCTGCTGGCTGTGGGCTGCTTTGTCCCTTGGCCGCGAAACACGCGACCAGGCAGAGGGCCAGAGCTGGCAGGAGAGGGGAGGGAAAGGACATGGAACTCGTTAACTGCAAAGAGGATTAGGTTCATCCAAAAAATGACTCGTGCAGGATCGCGCCGTGACTTTTCCAGGAAAAGCGGCGGATTCCAGTTCTGGATGGTGTCAAACTGTTAACAAACGGAGGAACATTGTTCTTTGCTCTGGGGTTGAGCATGGTACAGTCGCGCTCCTTTTCTGAAAAACAGCCGTCCCAACCCCGGCAGAGCAGCCAGGCCGCTTGTTGAGCGACCTTTGGCGGTAGCGTGACCACATTTTTCTGACTGTATGAACGCGCTCAGTTTCAATGCCTGTCAGGGCGTTTCCGCCGCCGCAAACACCCTCCTTTCTCTTTTTCTACCTTGAAAGGTCTCATCCTCGCCGGCGGCACGGGTTCGCGCTTATATCCGCTCACGCAGGTTGCCTCCAAGCAACTGCAGCCGGTCTATGATAAGCCCATGGTGTACTACCCGCTCACGGTGCTCATTGCTTCGGGCATCCGTGAGTTCTGCCTTATCTCCACGCCGCAGGATCTGCCACGCTTTCAGCAACTTCTCGGAGACGGTTCGCAGTGGGGCATCGTCATTGAATACCGCGAACAAGCTACGCCTGCAGGCATCGCGCAGGCCTTCCTCATTGCTGCTTCCTTTATCGGCCAGGACACGGTGACTTTGATCCTCGGCGACAACATTTTCTTTGGCGGCGACGCCTTTCCGCGCGCCTTTGCTGAGTTTCAATCCGGTGCCACCATCTTTGCCTACCACGTCAACGACCCTGAACGCTACGGAGTTGTAGAGTTCGATGCCGAAGGCTGTGCCGTTTCCCTGGTGGAAAAGCCCGCCCAGCCGCGCAGCAACTACGCCGTGCCCGGCGTTTATCTTTACGACAACGACGTCGTCGCCATCGCTCGCAGCCTGCAACCCTCAGCACGTGGCGAACTCGAAATCACCGACGTGAACAATGAATACCTGCGACGCGGGACTCTGCGCGTCCAGCGCCTTAGTCGTGGCACCGCTTGGCTGGATGCCGGCACCAGCAGCAGCTTGCATGAAGCCTCCGCCTACGTGCAGACCATCGAAAAACGCCAGGGCATGAAGCTCGGCTGCCCCGAAGAAGCCGCGCTCTATCGCGGCTTCCTTTCACTCGATCAATTCGATGCCCTCATCTCCCGCCTCCCAGGCTGCGAATATCGTGACTATCTCTCCGCGGTCGCCACCGAAGTGCGCCGCGTCGGCCTCAAAAGCGCCTGAAGCCTGCATGGTTCCTCATCCGGTACTTTCCCATCGCTATGCCCAGCCCGAAGAACGGCAGCACTACGTCAAAAATCTCTTCGATCAAGGTGCCACGCATTACGATCCAGTAGTCGGCTGGGGATTCTTCGGCACGGGCAACCACTACCGCAAGACGGCGCAGAGCCGCCACGGCCTTCGGCCCGGCATGCAGGTCCTCGATGTTGCCAGCGGCACCGGTCTCGTGGCCGTCGCCGCCAGCCAAGTCCTCGGTGGGGACAGCACGGTCACCTGTGTCGAACCCAGCGATGGCATGCTCGCTGTTGCCAAGAAAAAACTACCCAACGCCCGCTTCATTCAAAGCCGTGCAGAGAGCATGCCCTTGGAAGATGATGCCTACGACTTCCTCACTGTGGGCTACGCGCTGCGTCACTTCGCCGATCTTGAGGCCACCTTCCGTGAATTCCACCGCGTGCTCAAGCCCGGTGGCCACGTTCTCATCATGGAGGCCACCCGCCCTGCGGGCAGGATTGGTTCGGCGCTCTTCAAGCTCTACTTCGGCATCGTCTATCCTTTCTTCGCCCGCCTGCTCACCCACAGCCCAAAGGCGGAGGAAATGATGGTGTACTTTTGGGAAACCATGGACACCTGCGTGCGCCCTCAGGCCGTCGTCTCCGCTCTTCAGGCCGCTGGTTTCCAACAAGCCCGGCGCATCCCCCTCATGGGCATCTTCAGCGAATACGCGGCTGTCAAAGCAGGATGAATCTTCTCGTCACAGGCGGCGCAGGCTTCATCGGCTCCAATCTCATCCGGCACCTCATTGACCGGCCGGAGATCGCCACGCTCGTCAATCTTGACTGCCTCACTTACGCCGGTCATCTCGAAAATCTCGATGGCATTCACGGCATCCACCCGCGTTACGTTTTTGAGCAGGTCGATCTCCGCGACCAAGCAGAAGTCGTTCGCGTCATCCGCCAGCATGACATCACTCATGTCATGCATCTCGCAGCAGAGTCGCATGTGGATCGCAGCATCACCCGTCCTGGCGACTTCATCACCACCAACATCAACGGCACCTTCCATCTCCTCGAAGCCTGTCGTGCCCACTGGCAAACCGCGAACAGGGAAGTGCAAACAGGGAACCGCTTCCTGCATGTCAGCACCGATGAAGTCTTCGGCTCCCTCGGTCCTCATGACCCCGCCTTCACCGAAACCACGCCTTACGCGCCCAATTCACCCTATTCCGCCAGCAAGGCCGCGAGCGACATGCTCGTACGCAGTTACCACCACACCTACGGACTGCCTGCCATCATCACAAGCTGCTCGAACAACTACGGCCCACGCCAGCATCCAGAGAAGTTCATCCCCGTCATCATCCAGAGTGTGATCCAACGCCGTTCCATTCCTGTCTATGGCGACGGCTTGAACGTGCGCGACTGGCTCCACGTCAGCGACCACTGCGCGGCCCTTTGGACCGTGCTCTTGGCGGGCAAGTCCGGAGAAAGCTACAATGTCGGAGGCCGGAACGAGCAGGCCAATCTCCATCTGGTCCAGCACCTTTGTGATCTCATCGATGAACTGAAGCCTGCGCTAGGAGGCAACTCGCGCCGCCTCATCACGATGGTCTCTGACCGCCCAGGCCATGACCGCCGCTACGCCATGGATGCCACCAAGATCAAATGCGAACTCGGCTGGCAGCCTGCCCAATCGTTTGCCTCAGGCCTCCGCGAAACCGTTGAGTATTATCTCGCAGTCTTCCGCAGTGCGGCCGTTGTTTGATAGCTCAGCCTCTCAGGTTTCCGTTGCTTTGCTTTCCAACTACGTCCATTTGCTATCTCAGATTTGGAATGCTCAGGGCAATGCCAATAACCGTTTGTCAGCTCTCTTGCGGGCCTTCCGCTGGTATTGCGCCTGCCATGGGCACCCTGTCCCTGAAGATCGTCCGGTGCTGCATCAGGTTTTTGAAAATCGTATTTTTCCATGTCATGTGGACAGTGTCGTCGCGCGGGATGTGATGTACCGCTCGGAATGGTTTGATTTCGAAATGCTCAAGTTCATGCAGGCCTTTTTGCGCCCGGACGATCACTTTTTGGATGTGGGTGCCAACACAGGCCTGCACACGCTGCTGGCTTCCACTTGCCTGACCAGAGGCCGCATCACCTGCGTGGAACCCGACCCGAAGAATCTGCGACGACTCCATCATCTGATCACTTTGAATCAAATCAACAACGCTATTGTGCATGAAGTTGCGGCGTCTGACACTTCTGGGCACATTGTGCTGGAGGGCACGGATGTGTTTGCCCGCATGACGCCCGGCACAAATGCGGCAGGGGAGGGGAGGGCTGCTCAGGTAGTCACGGCACGACTTGATGAGTTGCTGGGAAACACTGCGCGGGTGGATTACTGCAAGATAGATGTCGAAGGGGCTGAATGGCAGGTCTTCAAGGGGATGACTGAATGGATGCAGCGTAAAAACCTTCCCGTGGTGGTGTTTGAAATGAATGGCAGCCTGCGTGCTTATGGACATCAGGGGGAGGAGTTTCTAAGTTGGCTGCGAGCGAAGGGGTATCAACTCGCAAACTACCGCCACAGTGAGCGCACGCTGCGGATGGGACCACCGTATGATGACAACATTTTCGCCCTGACCTCCGAGGGGGTCGAACTTGCCTCCAGCCGTATTCCCGGCCTACGCATTCAGGCGTAGTTCCAGCGCTGTCCGCGCTTCATCACGTTATACTGTTTTCTACGTTCTATGCCAACAGCACTCATCTGCGGCGTTTCAGGCCAGGACGGTGCCTACCTCTCTAGGTTCCTTCTTGAAAAAGGATACGTGGTTAGGAATAGTTAGAAATTTTTGTTATACTTTCAGCACTTTGCACAGGTGCTTAGTTTCTATGATGTAGCCGTCAGCCGCGCCAAACCAGCCAAGGTCGTCGCATGGCTTGGCTAGAAGGCCACGTCCTGCTTTGATCAAGTGGTGAACAACCTGTTCGAGTCTGTTTAAGAGATAACCGGCGTTTAAGCGAAGCCAATGAGTCACCGCGCATGTCCACCACAAAACGCATAGCCTTCGGCGCGGCGGCCACTTGGGCGAGCCGGATGGTTACCATAGTGCTTAGTTTCGTACTTCTGCCCATGCTGCTGGGGCATCTGCCCAAGGAAGAGGTGGGTATATGGTTGTTGCTTGGGCAAAGCTGGGCTGTTCTAGGAATTCTCGATCTCGGATTTGGAGTGACGCTGACGCGGCGTATCGCTTTGGCCAAAGGCAAGAGTGGTGGCAGCCCAGACACGGAACTGACTCCTGAATCAAGGGCGGAGATCGCGGATTTGGTGGCTTCCGGGAGACGCATTTACCGCTTCATGGCAGCGGGCGTGTTTGTGATTTCCTGGAGTCTTGGCTTTTTTTATCTGAGGAATCTGGAACTTCATGAACTCAGTCACACCACAGTCTGGTTGGCGTGGACCATTCTGTGCGCTTGCCAGGCGGTGACTGTGTGGGGCTCGGTGTGGGTCTGTCTGGTCCAAGGGATGGGGTATGTAGGTTGGGATGCCTTACTGGCTACAGTGATCAATGGAATCATGCTCTTGCTGCAAATCTTCGCAGTGTTTCTGGGGGGGGGAGTCATTGCGCTGGCTCTCATCGCGACGGTGGGAGCGCTGGCCCAGCGGGTGGTCACTCGCAGGTTCACCTACCGGAGCAAGCCGGAATTGTTTGCGGTGCGCGGAACTTGGAATCCAGAGGTGCTCCGGGGAATGCCTGCTCTCGCGGTCCGCGCTTGGCTGTCTAGTTTAGGCGGCGTCCTGGTTTTTCATACAGATGGCTTCTTCATCGCTTCCGCCGCCGGGGCGGAAAACATCCCCGCATTTCGAGCAGCTTTTCTGGTGGTGTTGAACATGCACGTCATAGCGTCGGTTTTTGCTCAGTCCTCATCGGTGTTCATCAGTCAGCTCTGGCAAGCAGGGCAGCATGACGAAGTGAGGCGGATTTTTCAAAGAAATCTGCGAATTGGCCTGTGCGTGATGCTTTGCGGCGGTGCGGCGGTGCTCGTTGCTGGTGAGTCCTTGTTCAAGGTCTGGCTTGGTCCGTCCAACTACGTTGGAACTGGAATCATGTCCTTGTTCGTCCTCCTGTTTGTTCTGGAACAGCAGTCCTTTATCATCTCAACCAGTTGCCGCGCAACGGATCATGAACCTTTTGCCGGATGGATGATGGCTGGAGGTTTGATTAAAATGCTGCTGGCCTTCTTTTTGATCAAACAACTGGGCTTGTTTGGGCTAGCCTTGGCCACTCTTGTCGCCCAGCTTTTAACTGCCCATTGGTTTGTCGTCTGGCGCGGTCTTCAACGGCTTCAATTTGGCTTTCGGCGTTACTTGCTGGCGGCTGTGATGCCTGTTTCAGTGGTGACGCTGGCTGCATTGGCAATGGCTACCCTGGGGCGCTATCTCAGTGGCAACTGTTCTGACTGGGTGCGGCTGCTGGGCATTTCCTCCGGTGCTGGTATGGTGTTGCTTGTGGCTCTATGGTTTCTCGCAATAGATGCTGGACAGCGCAAAAGATTTCTTGGATGGACCAGTGGGCGCACGGCCAGTCGAGTCATGAAATAGTTTTCTTCACAGTTTTAAAAAAACATGTGAAGCTATCAAAAATTAATTTTTAATCCACTCAAAAAATATGGAAGCTAAACTAGGGAGCGCATACGATTCGGAATATTACTATTCTCATTATGGACGCATTGCACGTGATCTTGATTATTATGAGTTGATCTCGCACTTTTGGAGATACGTTTTATTTGAACGAAACGGTCTAGATGTTAATGCTTCCGTTTTAGATTACGGCAGTGGTATTGGGCAGGTGACTGCTGCCTTGCCAAACGTATCGCTGTCCGATCCATCTGTATTTGCGATAGACTTTGCTAAACAACGAGGCAAAAGCGTCATTTCATCGCTTGATGCAATTCCTAGCGATCATTTTGATGTTGTACTGTCATCGCATGCACTCGAACATTCTCCGAATCCAGCCGATGATTTGAAGCGATTCAGGGGTTACGCAAAAAAGAATTCAGGCAAACTTGTCCTTTTAATCCCGTCGGAGTTTGATATGTATCGTGCTACCAAGCCAACAATTGTTCCTCGCCTTCAGCCGGATATGCATGATCAGCACTTTCAGGCATGGACTTTTCAAACAATTACCAACTTGCTGGCTTTCTGTGGTTGGCGGGCGGTTCATCAAGAAAAAGTGTACGGTCCATTTATGCTTGGCGCGCTCGGTAAAAGACTTGGTACTGAAACTGCGGTCAAACTAGCATATAAAATGGGTAGAATTAAAAAGCACTATCCATCGTTGCTTACTATAGCCGAGCAGCTTTGAGCACTCTACGAGGTGGTGTGTTTGCGATTTTTGATTAATTGACGATTTTGGTCGCATAATGAGGATCGTTATACTAGGCAATAACTCAGGATATGGAGGTGCTCAGACAGCTTTCCGCAAACTTTGTGAGTTTTGTTCCAACGACGGGCATGAGATTATTGCGATTGCTTTGCAATCAGGACATGCGGTTGCCCCACAGATCGCTTCCTCTGAGTTGATCGTTGTTGATGCGGAATCCAGATCGCTGATGGCGAAGGCTCGCAAGTGGTTCAGACTGGTTCGTGCCGTGGTAATCGCGAGGAAATTTTCACCTGATGTATTTGTGGCGGTTGGTCTTGCAAAGTCTGCTAGCTTTATCGCGAGCCATCTTGGGCGGAGGACATTTTCTGTTGCTCAAGATTTTATTTATGGACGCCGAATGGATGACGGTTTGTTGCTGGAAACTGTGTCCTCATTTGATGCATTGGCAGTTCAGTCACCAGCAATGTTGCCAGCCCTTAAAGCACAAGGGATGAACTCCCTACCGCTGAACTGGTTGCCGTGCTTTCCGGAGAGTCCTGTTGTTGGCGTGTCTCATAGCAGCCCCAGTGTGGCGTCAGGCGTCAAGTTGGCCTATTTTGGACGTCTTGCTCCAAATAAAGGACTTCCAATGCTCATAACTGCATTTGCGGCAGCCAATTTAGGCGCGGACACTACCTTGCATATTTGGGGGGAGGGAGAGGTCAGGGATGAGTTAAAGCAATCTATTGATGCAAATGCGATAGGAGATCGAGTGATGTTGATGGGACAGTATCCATTCGGAGACCAAGCCGCGAAGCTGATGAGCGCCTATCACTCGCTCATTCTTCCATCGACGGGCAGCGAGGGATTGCCGTTGATTTTGCTCGAAGCCATGGCGTATGGTATCCCATTCGTGGCGACCGATGTTGGGGCCATTCGCGATTGCTGCGCTGGAAACCCTGATTGCATCATGGTGAAGCCGGAGGTGACGACACTCATCAGCGCCCTGACCGAGATGGTCGCGCGCGTTCAGTCGGGTGCCTTGGATTCAGATCGATTGCGGTTGTGGTATGAAACTCACTTCTCTCCTGATGTCATGGGGGCGCGTTGGCGAGAGTTTCTGTCTGCTCCTAAGCAATTTTTTAAACATGACTGAGAATAGGCAAACGGTTCTGATCACGGGCGCGGCGGGGTTTCTCGGAACCTACCTGGCTGAGTTGTGCGCCAAAACAGGTATCCTGGCTGTCGGGTTGGATTTGAATCCTCCGCACCAGCCGCGTCTGTGGCATGATTTCCATCGCGTTTCCTGTGAATCGCCCGATGTCGCAGAGCTTTTGCGAAAGCATAAGTTTTCGTCTGTGTTCCACCTGGCGGGAGGTGCATCAGTGCCAGTTTCAGTGCAAAATCCGTATCAAGACTTTACAAATTTTATTCCAGGAACAGCGAACCTGGCCCTAAAGATTGCCAAAGAGCAGCCTGAATGTAGTTTGGTGCTGTTCTCGAGCGCTGCGGTTTATGGGGATCCGGCGTTTCTGCCCATTGATGAGAGCGCGCCGCTCCATCCCCTATCAGCCTATGGCGCTCACAAAGCTCTTGGAGAGGCTTTGCTCCAGCACTACGCACGTCTCTATGGTCTAAGTATTCGGATCATTCGAGTTTTTTCGGCCTACGGACCCGGACTGAGGAAGCAGATCATGTGGGATATTTGCCAGAAAGCCTTCGCGGCGGTGAGTTCTTCCAATGATGGAATTGAGTTGTTCGGGACGGGACGGGAGACGCGTGATTTTATACATGCACGGGATGTAGCAAGGGCAGCTTTACTCGTTAGTGCTTTGCCTGCCAGTGAACCAACCATGATATTCAACGTGGCTTCCGGGGTCGAAACTCATATTGCGGATCTTGCTCATTTGATCGTGGGTAAGATTGATCCGCGCCTCGAGATCAGATTCTCGGGAACGGTTAGGCTTGGAGATCCCAGTAATTGGAGAGCTAACATTTCCAAGATTGTCATCGAGGGTTTCGAATGTTCGACTACGATAAATGAAGGGGTCGCTGAGGTTGTTGAGTGGGCTAAAGATGTGACCTGGGGGGAACAACAAGATCGTTTTTCTGATTCTTTTAGCGGCTAGCGCTCTTTCCCAACGAGCAATTAGGGGGGGAAGGGCTTTGCTTGGTGCTAATGGAGTCCATAGCCTGTGCTGGTCCCTTTATTGCTTTCGACGCGAGGGGCATTCCAGACTACTCTAAACCTGACTGTGAAATCGTTTCGGCCAAAGCGAAAGGATCCTTTGTTGTTACCATCAAACGCCTGTGCAACAGGTTGGATGAGGGCACTCTCGACCATTCGCGATAAACTGATCCGGCAATTAATACCCAGGGCAATTCGCAACTGGCTGCGCAATCCTAACAAGTCTTTAGAGTACCTTTGGGACCGTCTTAAATTTCGTTTTGGACAGACGCAAAGAATTAAAGTTCGAGATGATTGGGAAGTGATCTGTCATCCAGCGGCAAGAGATCATTTTGAAGTGTTTCTAACCGATCCAATCCAGGCGGGTGAACTTGACTCGTTTATTCTTCATTGTCCAGCGGGCATCCGCCTGCTTGATGTGGGGGCGCACTATGGATTCTTTGCCCTTGCTGCTTTGCGCTATGGCGGACCTGAGGCGCAGGTCGTCTGTGTGGAGGCATCGCCCAGGGCGGCAGGTGTTTTGTCGGTCATATTGAAACTCAACAAGTGTTCTGATCGAGTGAAATTGATGAATGTGGCTATGGGGGAAGTGGATGGCGTATTGCCTATGCTCACCACCGGCCCATTGGGTGCCGATTACTTTGTTGTTCCGACAGAGGCGCGAAGTGACACCATTTCTGTACCGCAGCTTACTCTGGCATCCCTGCTGGCAAAAACAGATTTTATCCCCACCCATATCAAGATGGATATTGAGGGCTTTGAGTATGAGGTCATTCAAGCCGGATTGGACATCTTGAAGAAACTGCATCCAGTGATTTTTTTGGAACTGCATGGGACGGCACTCATCGCCCGGGGCAAAGATCCGCTGGCTGTGATTCGAATGCTTGAGCAGGCTGGGTACACTCAATTTACTTTGGCTGAAGAGTCGCTGGCGGCTCAGAAGATGGCTGAACTGGGTTACAATTGCCGCATGATCTGTTCCTGATGAAAGTAGTGCTTGCTGGAACGTATTCAGGACGCGGCGGGGTGCAGACTCATCTGCACTGGCTCTCCCGCGCTTTGATGGAAGGCGGCCATCAAGTGCGTCTGTATTCACTCGGTCCTGCTCTCGAAAGTGCGGAACAGCAGCGTGCAGCCCCGTTGCTTGCCTATGGGGATTTTCAAATTTTCACCTGTCGAGAATCTTCGGCAGCACAAAAGCCCGGCCTTTTACAGACGCCATTGAAGCTCATTCGCGCACTACGGGAATGGCGTCCAGACGTGTATTTAGCTTGTGGCACCGGGCTCAATCTCTTTCTGCCAGCCATCAGTAGCGGGGCCTGCCGTCGGCGGGTCTTTCATGAGGTCATGTCCGGGGAGTCCAGTGGGTGGAGAGACTCCCGCTGGGCAGTGAGAGCTGGATTTCATCAAGTACTAGCCCAAGCCTCTCCTGTGGCGGCTCATTTCAGTCGGCACTTTCATTGGTCCCGCCCCATCCCTGTGCTCCCCGCCTTCCCTGAACCTTTGGAGATCACTGGACACCTCCCGCTGGCCGGGTTCAAAACGGTTCCTCAGGGGCGGGCAAAGGCGGCTTTTTTCGGTCGTCTCGTTCCTCACAAAGGGGGACTATGGCTGGTTAATCAATGGCCAGAGTTGTGCGACTCATTGGCCGAGTTGCATCTCTTTGGGAGCGGCCCAGAGCAGCATTTGATCATGGAACTCGTTCGCTCAAAAGGCTGGGAGGACCGGATTTTTTGCCATGGTCCCTACCCAGAGGGGCAGGCTTACATTGATCTGCTGGCCTCCTTTGATCTCACCCTTCTCCCGACCACCGGATCAGAAGGCGCTCCTCTGGTGCTGCTGGAGTCCATGGCTTGTGCTGTTCCCTTCGTCGCTTTCGACGCTGGGGGCATCCCAGACTACGCCAATGCTGACTGTGAAATCGTTTCGGCCAAAGAGAGCGGATCCTTTGTTGCTGCCATCAAACGCATCTGCAGCAGGTTGAATCAGGGCACTCTCGATCATTCGCGATTGCAAAAGCACTATCACGAGAATTTCTCTTATCAACGTTTAGCTGAGAAATGGCTTGATTGGCTTAAAAACGGTTAGTGCTGATTCAAACTATCTTGTTGTCGTAATTAGTGCTTTTCGACGTGGAGATGCTCGCTTAAAAATTCGTTGCGCACCCTTTTTCTGATGGTATGCGGCTTGCTGTTTCTTTTGTGCTGATTTCGTCGTGTGCCCCAAGATAGGTGGCTTCAGTTATTATTTAACCTCTCATGTTTCTCAATTTTACGGTTATTCAACTTCCGCTTACCCAATGGCAATAGGTCATGTCATGGAAGTAAAGCCGCTTATTCCCTGTCGTCAGTTCTGCATTCCATCGGTAGCCAACAGTTGCTGCCCAGTCGCTGTCTCTTTGTTATTCGTGGAATTGTTTGAAAGCGGGGGGACACACGCATGAAATCAAGCCCCTCTGATCCCCAGGTGCTTGTCGTCCAAAACGGTGCTCGCCACGATTACGCCGTGCCGCTAGCACTTGCGAAGGCTGGCATACTTGCCGGGTTTTATACGGACGTCTGTGGCAATCATGGGCTTGGAAGGGGGGCGTCCCTGCTGACGGGGCTGCCGGGGATGGGCACCACAATGCAGCGCTTGCAGCATCGGATCGTGCCGGAGGAGGTGCTTCCATTCACTAGCACCTTTCCCATGGCCTCGGGCATTGACCACTTTCTCGTAGAATCCATGGGCCGCTCCTCGAAATCCCGTACGCTCGGCTGGCTGATGGAGGCTGCTGGTCTCCGGGGTGCAAAACTCATCTATTCCTCTATGGGCTGGTCCCCCACCTTTCTAGCGCATGCGCGTTCACAGGGGGTCACAGTTGTCACTGAATTTTATGTGCGCCCCTCCTTGTGGCGGGTACACCAGCAGGAGCACCTGAAATTTCCTCACTGGGAGGCGAGCATGCCCTACCCCTACTTGAACGAATCGAACGTGGCCCGCAGGGGGCCGGTGGACGTCTCAGACCACCTGCTCGCTCCTACCCTGGCGGTGAAGGAGGACATTATCCGAGAGGGCTTGTTTGAAGGGGATAAAATCCATGTCGTCCCATATGGCATTCAGCAGGGAGCCTTCGCCGTTGAAAATCAACCCGTGCCCGGCAACGTTTTGTTTGTGGGCAGTTGTCTGATTGTCAAAGGTATTCACTATCTGGCCATGGCTTCCCACCACGTAGCTCGTCCTTCTGGCGGCGTGCAGCCCACCTTCACGGCGGCTGGGGAGGTCACGGAACTAGTTCGGCAACAGCCTGAAACTTCCCTGATCAATTTTCTCGGGCGTGTGCCTCGCAGGGAGATTGCAGCATTATATGCCCAAGCTGATGTTCTGGTGTTCCCCACACTCTCGGACTCCTTCGGCATGGTCATCTTGGAAGCCATGGCCGCTGGCATCCCGGTCGTCTGCTCCCCCTACTGCGCCGACGTGGTTCAGGATGGGATTAGCGGTTTTGTGGTGGAACCCAGTGACACGAAAGCTCTCGCTGAAAAAATCTCACTGATCATTCATGACAGAGCTCTGCGGAACCGGTTATCCCAGGCGGCAAGGCTGCGAACCCGCCAATTCAGTCAGGAAAACCATGGGGAGCATTTAATTGGGTGCCTGAAACAGATCGTCGAAACAACGTCGTAAAACGGTGCCACAAGAAGGAAATAATCATTTTCCGCAGCCTCCTCTTTCTGTCGGGCGTCTTGCCGGCATCGATGCGGCGCGTTTCATATCGGCGGTTGCGGTTCTTTGGATTCATACTGCAGAGTCCGCCACAGGCCAGTCTTGGATTCCCATTTGTCGCGTGGCTGTCCCATTTTTTACGGTGTCGATGGTCTCCTTGACCTTGAGCCATTATCTTCGGCATACTGCTGATGATAGCTGGACTCACTTTGCAATGCGCCGGTTTAACAGGCTCTACGTGCCTTTTCTGCTGTGGTCGCTGGTCTATCTGGGACTGCGTTTTCTCAAACACCAGATCGTCACGAGTGGCTCCCAGCCCATTGTATTGAGTCCGGCGACACTGCTGACAGGCACGGCGCATCACCTGTGGTTTCTTCCCTTTGCATTCTTCGTCACCCTGATTGTTTACCCGGCCAGGCTCATTTATTCGCACTCGCCGGTCCGACAACTTCGCATCTGGGGAGCCCTGTTTTTTTTGGTCGGCCTTATTTTCAGTGCAGTGCCGTGTCCGGTCGCGATGGATGCCGTTGAACACCCTCTTACTTACTTCGTGGGCATGAGCTGGGCTGCATTGCCCGCAGTGTTTTATGGAGGGGCTGCGGCGGCACTTTTGCCATCCTTGCCTGGATCCGCTACAGCCTGGGTTGGAGGGGGGGGATTTCTCTTGGTTGGAGTTTTACTGCAATTTGGGGGGATGTTTGCAAACTTGCATTGTCTCGGAGGTCTTTTTCTATGGATCGTGGCGCAGAACAGACTTTCGTTCGTTGATCCAGTTCTCGTGACGGCTGCCGGAGCGGTGAGTTTCAGTCTCTATTTAACCCATGTGGCGGTGGTCGAATGCCTTCAGGTCATCGCTAAAAAAATGGATTGGGTAGCCTCAATCCAAACAGACCTTGCCGTGGGGGGCACAGCTTTGGCAGTGTCTCTTTTGTTGGTTGTTCAAGGGCGGCGTTTCAAGTGTCTCACCCCGCTTTTTCCGCTCTGACTTTTTCCGATTTTTGCATTCGATCATTTTCCTCTATTTCTCCCATGGCACACGAACTCAACTACCAGGATTTTGGTTACTCCAAAGCGGAGGGTTCGCACATGCATGCGCACTTCATGCCTCAGGTTCTGGCCTTCGCCAGCGGCTTGCAACCCGGTGCCAGGATCCTTGATGTCGGTTGCGGCAATGGGGCCGCTTGCGGCGAGTTTATTAAACGCGGATGTCAGGTTGTTGGCCTGGATCTGAGCGAGCAAGGCATCGCAATCGCCCGCCAAAATCATCCTTCCGGCAGGTTCGAACTGATGGCTGCGGATGAAGACGTTCTGAACCAGCTCAACGAGGCTCCTTTTGATTTGGTGATCAGCACTGAGGTGGTGGAGCACCTTTATGCTCCGCGCGCTTGGGCACGTGGATGTTTCATGGCATTAAAGCCTGGAGGTTCTCTTATCTGTTCCACCCCTTATCACGGATACGTGAAAAATCTGCTCCTCTCGCTCGCCGGTAAGTGGGACACCCATGCGGACCCGCTGTGGGACGGCGGGCACATCAAGTTGTGGAGCCGCAAGTCCCTGGGACGGCTGCTCTCTGAGGCAGGATTTGAAGACTTGTCATTCAAAGGGGTTGGGCGCTTGCCTTGGTTGTGAATGACCATGGTGATGAAGGCCAGGAAACCGCTCTGATCATTGTCTGCACCCGCACATCGTTCCTGCATGAATGAAGCCGTGTCCATCATGATCACCACGCGCAACCGCTGCGAAGATCTGCGGCGGACGCTGACCCGCTTGCAACAGTTGGAACCGCCGGCAGACGAGATACTGGTCACGGCAGACGGCTGCTCGGATGGCACCGCCGAAATGCTGCGGCGGGAGTTCCCGCAGTGCCGTGTCTGGGTCAATGAGCCAGGTCTCGGATCTGTTCCTTCCCGCGATTGCATGTTGCGGCAGGCGTCAGGGGCTCTCGTGCTCAGTCTCGATGACGACAGCTATCCGGTGGAAAATGACTTTCTCTACCATTTAAGCCTCGCTTTTGCGGCTCGTCCGGAGGTGGCGGTGATGACATTCCCTGAGTTGCGGGATGGTGGTGTTTTTCTCCCGCCCGACAAGACACCGCAGACGGCCGGTCACTACGTCTCCGCCTATCCCAACGGCGCGGCAGCCATGCGCCGTTCCACCTATCTTCGCGCCGCCGGTTACCCGCCTTGTTTTGAGCACAGCTATGAAGAGCCGGATTACGCCCTGCAGTGTTATGCGCTCGGTGCCGCCGTCTGGTTTGAGCCATCCATGGTCATCCGTCACCACTTTTCTCCGGTGAATCGTGACGAGTGGCGCACTCATCAATTCAACGCACGCAACGAAATGTGGAGTGTCTGGATGCGCTGCCCCTGGCCGTGGATTCCGGTCGTGCTGCTGTTCCGCCTCTGGCGGCAGTTTTGCTACGCTTGGAGTGAGGGGCCGTCCTGGGTGGTTCGTGAGCCGCTCTGGTGGTGGAGTGCTATTGACAGGGTCTTTGACTGCCTTCGCCACCGCGCTCCCGTTCCTTGGAAAACCTATTTTGCCTGGATGCGGCTCGCCCGCTATCCTCTCAACACGCGCGAAGCGCTGGAGCAGTCATTTGATGCCCGCGTCGATCAGCGCTGAATAGCCAAAGACAACCTTTGAATACGGTAGGCCAAAAATGATCCCAAAGAGCATAGTTAGTCATTCAACCAATGTGGGTGAGTCACTGCCGGGGCACATACCAGCGCTTGACGGGCTTCGGGGCATGGCGGCCATTATGATCATGGTCTTCCATTGGTTTCAGAGATCCACTGCACCGCGCGGAGCATTTCTGGAATCAGCCGGAAAGTTCGCAACCATCGGACAGACGGGGGTAGATTTGTTCTTTGTCCTGTCGGGATTTTTGATTACTCGAATTCTCCTGCGTTCGCGTTCTAGTCGTAACTATTTTCGAAATTTTTATGCTAGAAGAGCCCTGCGCATCTTCCCATTGTATTACGGTTTTGTGATTGTCTGGCTGCTCATCCTTTCATCCTCCTACCACATGGTGGAGCATGTGAGTCCATGGTGGCTGTTGCTCTATGCGGAAAACATCCGGCTGACCTTTGTCAGTTCGACCATGATTGGACTGTCTCACTTTTGGTCCTTGGCGGTTGAAGAACATTTCTATCTGGTCTGGCCCGTGGTGATTTATTTGGTGGCACCCCAACGTCTGGGATGGGTGGCACTTGCCGTGTTGTTGGTTTCGATCCTCACTCGCGAGTGTATGATAAGAGCGGGCTATGAAGTCTTTTTTTTCACTCCCTGTCGGCTGGATGGTTTTGCCGTCGGAGCGTTTCTCGCTTGGCTCGAATTTCGGCCCGGCGGCCTTGCGGCCTGTCGGCACCAGATGCTTGTTGCGCTTGCCGTTTTTGGTGGAATAGCGGTACTTTGCTGGGTGCTGGCGAGCGGACGCGGGTTCAAGGAGATGATGACGGTCAAGTTTTCTTTGGTCGCACTTGCCTATGGTGGCTTGCTCGGACTAGTCGCCTGTCCGTCGAGAATTCCCAATCGCTTGGCAAGCCTTTGGATGAACCGTCCTTTGAGATGGTGTGGCAAGGTCAGTTACGGTCTGTATGTGTTTCATCCTTCCTGCTATCATTACACGAACATGCTCCCGCTCAATGACTGGTCCAACCTACTTGTTTTTTTTGTTTCAAGTGGATTGGTTTCATGGCTGAGCTTCCGCTGCTTCGAGAGTAGAATTACCGCGTTGAAGCGGCTGTTTGTTTGATCGGTTTGAACACTGTTGAATTCACAGCATCTGAATTACGGGCATGATGCCTCTGGGTGCTTGGCGCAAAGATTCTACAAATATTTCGTGATGTCAGGAATAACACCAACATGCAACTCAGTTCTTGGTTCCACCCTTAGATGGGTGGTGCTGGTCTGCTGCTTAGGTTTCGGCGGTCGGTTGCAGGCGGACATGACTCTTCTGCAGCGGGAAATGTTTGCCCCCACTGGGGCGCTTACCGCCGCGTCTCCAGGGACCAACTTTGCCAGCGTGGTCGGCACGCTGGCGCAGCGTGCCGGCGGGCCGCGGCTGGCCGGAAGTCCGGCTGCGAGCGCGGACCTTCGGGGTGATCCTGCATCTGCCTATGGTTGCTTTGTGCTGCCAACTCAGATACTGCAGAAAGTGTTTGTCGGTGCTTGGTTCATGATCAAATCCATTCAGGGCAGCGACAAGGATCTGCTGAACGTTTGTGATATTTACGGCAATCCTGGGCCGACCATTTCCATCACCAATGGTAGTCTCGGGGGAGGTATTCGGTACAATTCGTTCGCCTCTGGCGGTCCCGCTTTTGTCAATCGATGGGTTTTTCTTGGCATTGCCGTCAATCTCAAACAAGGCACCACGGGGGATGTGCGCTTTTACTTCAAACTGCCCGGCCAGCCCATGCAGTCCTGGGGGCCCATCAACAACGGTCAACTCGGCGTGGCCAGCCTTGGGCAAGTGACAGTCGGGGCGGTGGGTGTTGGCACCGTGCTTCAGGGGCGCATGGGAGGGGTCTCAGTGTACTCTTTCACTCAGGCTGACTTTTCTGATGTCGCCTACCCCGCAGACCTGCTAGAGCCGATCACGGGGTTGACCTGGTACTGCAATGCGTTGAACGGTAATGATGCCGCCGATGGCACCACCCCGGCGACCGCCTGGAAATCAGTGGCCAAGATCAATGATGAAAGCAATTACACCGGCATGTTGCCCGCTGACAATTATGCTAACGGGGACACGCTCATCATCGACACCTCCGGGCAGGCCTTGGACCTGGGTGGCCTTGATCTCGCCCTGCGCACCTCAGGGCTGAACGTTCGGGCTGCGACGGGCCAGCAGTGGATTGTCCTCAAAAGTTATCGCTCGCTTTACTCAGGCAGTTGGACGCCGACGGGCACCGCGAATGTCTATGCCATCACCGATTCTCAGCCGAACATCGTGCTGTGGGAGGACGACAAGTTCATGAACCATCCGCTGGGCTCGAGCTTTTCCGCCGTGTCTGCCGCTCTCTCCAGCACACCGGGATCATTCTGGACGGACGGGACCACCCTCTATGTGCATCCCTTGGGCAATACGGATCCAAGGGTGGACGGGAAGCGTTACGAAAGAAGCTACGCCTTTCCTGATGGGGCATCTGTGGTGCTGGGCGCGTCCAATCTTAATGTTCAGGACATATACACGGGCAAGACCTGTCTGGCCGATCCGGCCACGAATGATCCTGTGGGGACCACCTGCTTGGCGTTCACTTCTGCGCCCGGCATTGCCGTCGTCAGACATTGCTACCTCTACATGGGTGCCAAGCACAATTTTTCCATCACGTGGGGTGGTTATGGAGACGATGTGCTGGTCGATAACGTGCAATGTGAGCAGGGGTCCCCCTACGCCGGCCCTGGCGGGCAGACGGTGTTTGTCTCTTTCAACGCAGATCCCGTGGCTTATGGGATCGTCCACCGATTCCATAATTGCCGAACTGTCGCCAATGCAGGCCTCATCGGTTCGTCTCAAGGAACGATGACTTCTCTCTTTCCGGTCTATTTCATTCACAACCTCGGGAATGTCGGTGAGCCCCAGCAGTTTGACCTCATTGAAATCGAGAACTGTGATTTTGGCAGCGGAAACATTCAGGGCAATAACGGGGCCAAATCCTTCATGGTCTCACAGACGACCTGTGGCGGTATTACGGTGTCTTCCCAGGTGAGTGCGGATCGCTGCTACTTCAATGCGTTGAACTGGCAAACCTCGCCATGGACGCTCACGGAGCGCAACTGCGTCCACGTCGTGGCCGGGGTTTCCGGTGAACTGCGAAGTAATCTCGTCAGCGGCAGCCTGGACATTCAAGGCTGTACCTTCGACGCCCGTCAGATCACCGGTATTCAGGGCGGCGTGCCGCAGTCCGCCCTCTTCACGCGAAACGGCCCCCTCTCGCTGGTGTTTCAAAACAATCTCGTCCTCATGCCTAGCACTCCCGTGCAGGCGAATGTCTTCAGCAATCTACAAAGCACCGACAACATTCAAATGAGTCACAACGCCTACTCACTGGGCGGCAACACCTTGGTGTATCAATACAACAACGGGGCTGTCGCGCAGAACTGCTCCCTGGCCCAGTGGCAGTCACTGGGATTCGACACGGGTAGTTTTCAATCAAGCTCAATGAACCTGTCCGGGCTGATACCAACTGCTGGCAGCCCGTTGATCAACGCTGGCCTCACTCTAGGGCCGCTGCAGGACTACAGCGGTGCCATGTTTCGTCTGCGCAATGACATCGGAGCCTACGAGGCCTACCCTTCCTCTTACGCGCTTTGGCAGGCGGAAAACTTCACCACAGCGGAAATGGCACAACCCAATCGGGTGGGGGGCACGGCCAGCTATCTGGGAGACGGGGTCCCCAACCTTCTGAAATATGCAGAGGGACTTAATTCCAACGCACCAGCGGCAGCCGCACTGCCGCAGCTCAGTGTGCAAGCGTCCGCGCCGGGTGGTCCCGTCATGACCGTGGGATACCAGCGCTCGCATTGGGCCGGGGACGTGACCCTCCAGTTGCAGTTCAGTCAGGATCTCATTCACTGGAGTGCTGTGACTGCGGCATCGCAGCAGGTCATTGCGACTGGTACTCCAGCAGACACCCTGAGTGCTGTGTTACAACTGACTCCCCCAGCTTTCCGGGGCTTTGTCCGGCTCCAGGCGGTGCAGCCTTGAAACCTGCTTGTTGCTGGATGCCTTGTCTCGGCTTCGGAGAACCCTTATGACCCATTCTGCACCTCCCCGCACGCCGCGTTTTGTTGTCGCTCAGACGGGAGCACGCCGTGGTTATGCTGTCCCCCTGATTCTCAAGCAGGCGGGTATGCTGGAACGCTTTTACACCGATGTTTGTGGCAATGTGGGCTGGGGCAAGTGGTTGCTCCTTGGCGTTATGCTACCGTGGGTGGGGGGCAAATTACGCCGACTGGCAGGTCGCCGTGTTCCTGAGTTAGTCTGCCAGGACACTATGACAATGGCCCGGCCTAATCTGGAGTGGTTCTTCCGAAGCTTGTGGACTCCCAAGAATCCGACGGACCAGTTTCGCATTGACGTCATGCGTCACCACGCGTTGGGGAAAGCCGCTGCGGCCATGGGTTTTGGCCAAGCCACGCATCTCTATGTAATGCTCAGTGAGTTTACTCCTCTTATGAAGGCCGCGCGTGAGCAAGGACTAAAGGTGGTTTCGGAAATCTACATTTTAGTGAGCACCAACCGATTGTTGGCTGAGGAGCGCCTCAGCTTTCCGGGCTGGGATACTGTGCCGCCAGACTGGGACGCTGTCCTGCGGGAATTTCATTTTGATGGGGCACCTGTCGGCTGGGCTGATTTTTACATCTGCCCATCCCAGGCGGTCGCCGACGATTTGGTGGAGGTTTGGAAAATTCCTAGGAATGCAACCTTTGTCGTTCCGTATGGCATGAATCCCGCATGGTTAGAGTTGGAACCCCAAACTCAACCTGGCCGGATACTCTTTGTTGGAACGGCAGATCTGAGGAAAGGAATCCATTACCTCGCTATGGCTGCCGAGGAACTCATCAAAAGAGGCAGGAAGTATGAATTTCGCGTAGCTGGCCACGTGGAGGATGACGTGAGAAACCAGCCTGTCTGCCGACATCTCAACTTTTTGGGCCGTGTGCCACGAGATCGGATTCACGAGGAGTTCCAGCAGGCAGATGTGTTCACGCTGCCGACGCTGGCGGAAGGCTCCGCCGAAGTCACCTACGAAGCGTTAGCAGCAGGCGTGCCACTAGTAACCACTGCGGCTGCAGGCTCCGTGGCACGAGATGGCATTGAAGGATGGATTGTTCCGGAACGCGATCCCTTGGCACTGGCCGATGCGCTGGAGCGGGTTATCGAAAACCGCGAACTTAGGAGTCGAATGGCCGCCGCTGCACGTTTGCGTGCTTCCGACTACACTTGGGAGCGCTACGGTGGGAGGCTAATTAAGGCGTTAAAGGAGATTAGTCTATAAAAAGACGAAGCCAGATATCACAAAAACTACGCACCAAACCTTCTGCATTATTTTATTTTATCAATGAACTCCATGTCTTCCAGCACTGCACAAAATGACCCTTTGGATGGGCGAGTCCTGCCGCCTTCCGGGTTGCTCGCTCGCTTCAATCACTATCGAAAACGGTATGGTTTTATGCACGCTATCCTGAGTTATGCTGGCAGACATTCGTTTCCATTTTGGAAATGTGTGGGCCCCTGGATTACGAAAAAATATCTCCGAAATTGGCTTGCTGCGCCTGGTCCGCATATCGTCAATTTGGGTGGTGGATCTGTTCTCCATGAGCGCTGGCTTACGGCCGATGTGGATCCAAGAAGTGACGTATGGTCTGATGTGACAGCTCCACTGGCGTTTCCTGATCATTCAACGGACGTTGTCTATTTGGAGGAAGTTATCGAACATGTTACCAAGCAGGAAGGTGAGGCTCTGCTTCGAGAGGTTTTGAGAATCCTAAGGCCCAAGGGGTATCTTCGCATTACCACTCCAAGTTTGGACTATTTCATAAAGGCGGCGCAATCCAGCCTAGTTGACACAACTCCCATTAATGAGATTTTTTATCTGCACGGGCATCGCCACATCTACTCCGAGCTGGAATTGCAGAATATGCTTCAGAGGGTAGGCTATGAACATGTCGAATCGTCATCTTATCGTGATCCAAACTCCAAGTTTGGTCACTTTGATACACACCCTCTTCGCTTTGAATTCGCACCTCACGAATGTTCACAATATTGGGAGGCGAGAAAACCTCAAGATGCATGACTTGCTAAGTGAAGGCTCGTGGTCCGCCGGAACGATAATCAAACTCGGAAGTTTGATGTCCAGAATTGCGATTTGAATGTCTTCATGAAGCTGCGGAAAGTTGTGTGCAATGTTGGTGCCGATGATTGATGCGAGATGCTTAAAATTTATGAATTTACAAGATCCATTTTACCACAAGCAGTTCAGCAAAACGAATCCTGGGAGGCTCTGGTTCACCTTAAAGGCAAGGTGGATGGAGTACTCCTCAAAGTGTCGTTTCTTGAAATGTGCGATACCTTTGGCCGCCCCTGTTTCTGATGGGATACAGGTGCCTGACTACCCAAGTTCGGATACTGCCGTTACGCCCCCTCAAATGAGGGCGATATTGCAGGCATTGCATGCAACTGAGACGGTGTTAGGAGTCGTTGCTGAAGTGGGGGTCTATCGTGGAGTTACCACGGCCATCCTCGCAACAAATACCCAACGCAGTTACATCGCGGTTGATCCCTATACGGGATATGGAGGAAGTGAAAATGACTTAGAACTGATGAAGCAGCGCGTGGGGCGTCTGCCCAACGTGACTCACCTGCGTATGACTTCAGGTTTGGCAGTTGATCAACTCGACGGAGCCGGGGTGTCGTTTGTTTTTATTGATGCCGTTCATGATTATGTGAACGCTTATTTCGATGGATTTGTTTGGGGAGGCAGACTGAGTCCTGGCGGAATGATCGCTTTTCATGACACTGATGCTATTAACTTTGCTGGCGTGCAATGCGCGGTATGGGATCTTTTGTCTGATACATCACTCGGATTTGAACTTTACTCCCACGTGGAGGGGACGGTGATACTGAGGAAAGCGCTTTAAATGATGCTTTGATTGCCGTTGCTGACATTAACACGCTTTGGCGCAAAAAGCCGTTTGAAGCTTTGGCACACTTAACCCCGGTGCTGGGGCTGGCACCAGGAGATTTGCGGTCGGCCTGGCGCAGGAATGACCTGTGGGGGCGGCTTTCGACTCAGGGGACTTATTCGGAATGCAGCATCACGCTGCCGCCTGGTTGGGCTTCGAAGTGGACGAGATTTACTGCCTGGCGTCTCTGGCAAAAATCCCAGTCGGCGGCACGGGTTCTGAACCGCAGCCTAAGTGCGCTGGTGGTGACATCCCCGCATTACCTGGATCTGGTGCGACGCGCCTCCCAGCAGGTCCCCTGCTTCTACTACTGCTCGGATGACTACGCTCAATATGCCGCCTGGGGAGGGGATGCCATCGTGCGTCAGGAGGCGGAACTGGTCAAAGCGGTGCGGCATTCGTTTTTCGTTTCGCAGGCTCTGGCCGACCGGGCGGTGCGGGATTACGGCGTGCAGGCAGATCGCGTGAGCCTGTCCCCCAATGCCACAGAGGAGCGTTTTCTGACCCCCGTTACCCTGGAACAAAAGGAGGCGTTGCTTCATGAATTCCCGCAACTCCACGGTCCTGTGGTCGGAGTCGTTGGCGGGATCAATGACCGCCTGGACTTTGAACTCATCCTTCGCTGCACAACTCTCCCGGAGGTAGGCTGCGTGGTGATGGTCGGAGGTGTGGATCCTGCTTGCCGGTCTGAGGCGCTACAAATCCTCCAGAGAAATCCGCGCTGTTTTTTTGTGGGGCAGCGTCCTCACGCAGAACTACCGGTCTGGATGCAGATGCTTGACGTGGCCTTGATTCCCTATCGAGACACGCCGCTGAACCGGGCATGCTCCCCCATGCGCTTTTACGATCATCTGGCCTCAGGCCGACCTATCGTGGCATCTTCGTTCTGTGGGCAGATAGCAGACTACCCAGACTATGTCAGTATGGGGGCCGACCACGACGCCATGCTGGACGTCATCGTCGAATGCTGCAAGGCCGGAATTAAGCCCGATTTGGCTGCCCAGCAAAAGAAGCAGGCCGAGCACCATCTTTGGTCATCTCGTGCTGAGTTCATACTGCGGAAGATGAAAGAATGCCTGTGATGAAAGTGGTGCATCTCTGCCAGAGTGCTGATCCCAATGTCGGCGGCTCTCTAACGGTTGCCCGGGCACTGGTGAAAGCCCAGCGTGACCTTGGGGTGGAGGCTTGGTTGGTGTGCTTATATCCTGATGACCCCGCCGTGCAAGGAGTGCGGGCAGCGGATTATGAGATCACTTGTGGTGTTTCCAGGCTGAGCCGATGGAGCCGAGGTCTGCTGAAACTGCGTGGTGTCATCAACCGTCTGCAGCCGGACATCATTCACCACCACGATGGTTTGCTATGGCCCCGGCTGGCCCTGCTGGGATGGAAGGGCGTGCGGATCACGCATGGGCATCTAGGCTGCCCCTCAGGTGGTTTATGGTCATCGTCGTTCTGGACGCATCGCCTGACGATGGTCGGCACGGATTGTTTGATCGCCATCTCTCCTTGGGTGGCTGCCAGTTGGGTGAAAACCGGTTTTCCCGAGTCTAAGATACGATGGGTGCCCAATGGTGTGGACTGCGAACGTTTTTATCCGCGCCCCCCCGAAGTGCGCTCGCAACTGCGCCATGCCTTGGGCATAGGCCCAGACCGCCACCTGCTGCTCTGGGCAGGTCGGCTGGATCGTCAGACCAAGGGCCTGGACCGGCTAGTGGCGACGGCGCAGGGGCTGTCTGCGGAAGTGCTGCTGGTGATCGCCGGCGGCGGTTCAGATGCAGCATGGCTGCAAGCAGAGCTGCAACAGCTTCCGCTCGAACGCCGCCCCTTGATTCTAGGCAAGGTGCCTGATCCTGCGGAGCTGTTTGGCATGGCTGACAGCTTTTTATTCACTTCCAAAGTAGAACCGTTTGGTCTGGTCTTGTTGGAAGCGGCGGCGAGCGACCTGCCCATCTTTGCGTTTGAATGCGTAGGAGGTGGGCGGGAGCTGCTTGTCGAGCTAGCAGCGCGTGTCGTTGGGGATACAGAGGTGGGTGAACTGGTGCAGGTGATCAATCGGCGGCAAGATCATCTTCCGGCAGACATCCTTGAAAGAGTGCGAAACAACTACTCGTGGAAAAATGTGGCCGTTGGCACTGTCAATATTTATCAAGAATGGCTATGAGTCGGGTCTATTGCAGACATGACAGCGGTCCGGTAGCCAATTTGAACATTCAATTTCGCACAAGGTGGTGTGACGCTTATCTCGAACAATCGTTTTGATCTTTTATGGGGTTCTACTTCACTCTTTTCATTCTTATTCTGGTAGTGACACTTTCACGTGTGGCATGGAAACCTGCACTTATTTTTGAATATCCCTATTTCATGGCCGGGGTGTTTGCTGTGTTCATTCTGCCACAGGCTTATTCGTTGATGTTGTTTCCAGGGGGGGTTCGCGCCAGCAGCGTCGAGGATGTGCTGTTGATGACCTGTCTTTGTCTCGGGGCCGGCATTTTGGGGTACCAGGCACCGATATATTCGAGAGGATTTCAATTTTTGACCCGCCCGCTGGACCCCGGCCGCTTGTTTCACTTTGGCGTTGGCATGATCCTGGTTGGCACCCTTTCCTATCTGATGATACCGACTGAAGAGACGCGGTTTGCCAGCCTCGGTGGATTGACCGGGATTGTGGTTATCTATCTTTTCTTTGTCGGCCTGGCACCTGCTGGTTTTGCCGTCTGTCTGCTGCTATTCCGACAGAAACCTAGCTTAATTCGTGGACTGGCAGTGGCCCTGGGTACCGTGATCCCAGGAGTCGCCATTTATGCTGGACGGCGAGAAGCGGCGGTGGTCTTTGGTCTGACGCTGGCGCTGACGCGCTATTTTACCACTGGCAAACCGCTGCCACGACTGGCGGTGTTTGGGGCGCTGTTGTTTGCCATGCTGGCCATTCCCGCCACTGGTGCCTATCGCGGTTTAGTGCAAGAAGGCAAGGCGGACCAAGTGACGAAACTCGATCTTTTCAATATTTTCAATACTTTTGTTAAGCAAGAGTCTGTTCTGGAACTGCGCAATGCTGCCGCCATTATTGAATCGGCGCAGTTGTCACATCACCACAACTGGGGCGCTGCCTACTGGAATCAAATGGTGTTTCGTTTTGTCCCGGCTCAAATCGTGGGTATGAATGTGAAGAACGGGCTGATGATGGGTGGGGGAAGTGTGCAACAAATCTATCGAGGCGATCAACGTCTGAAATTTGAAATTTCCCCTGGAAGCACCAATACGGGCATGGCGGACAGCTTCGAGGAATTTGGCTGGCTGGGCTGTCTGTTCTTCTTTTTTCTTGCCATGGTGTACCGCACGGTTTGGACTGCGGCTCTGCACTCTCAGGCGTTGTTCGCCCAGTTGTTTTACATCATGATCTGCAGTTCCGGGATGCGTACGGTGACACATCAGACCGTCGATTTCTTTCCAGGGATGGTCTATCAATTGATTTTCCTGTCAATCGGGTTCTGGTATTCCGCTGTTCCACAGCCGAAAGTCCAGCCAGCCCGGGGACGGTATGTTGCCCGCCCCATGGGGAGGGGGCGGAGGCCCTAATTAGGGCTGAGTGATGTCTGCAAACAGCAATGAAACTGGCGCTGCTATTTGATCATTTTGGACCTTACCACCTGGCGCGTTTGCGTGGGGTGGCAAGTTCTGTGGAAACTTTGGGTGTCCAGTTCCATGGGCGGAGCCGTGACTATGCCTGGGAAGTAGCAGAACACAGTGGTGTCAGGTTGACCACTTTGGCTGAGGACGGAGTGTGTCTGACTACAGCGCAATTCCGTGAAAAACTGGAATCTGCTCTTGCCGCTTTCGGGCCGGATGTGGTGGCCATTCCTGGTTGGAGCAGCCGCGGGGCACTTGTGGCTCTGCAATGGTGCCGGGCGCATGGTGTTCCTGCGGTATTGATGACGGAGAGCTCACGGCACGACGAGTCACGGAAACCTTGGAAGGAATGGCTGAAGCGCCGCTTGCTGCGCCACTTTGCCGCCGCCCTGGCAGGGGGCTCCTCACATGCTGACTACCTGGAGGACCTCGGGATGCCCCGCTCACGCGTTTTCCTGGGCTATGATGTGATCGACAACGATCACTTCCGCCGAAAAGAGGTGGGCACGTCGGAGGCATCGGCTCGTCCTCATTTTTTGGCCAGTGCGCGGTTCATTGAAAAAAAGAATCTGTTCCGGCTACTCCGTGCCTACGCGGACTACCGCGTGGAGGCAAAAGGGCAGGGGAGGGAGCCGTGGCGTCTCGTCCTGCTGGGGGATGGTGAATTGCGGCCACCCATCGAGGACTTGGTCAAGGAACTACAGTTGTCGGATGCGGTGGAACTTCCAGGTTTCAAGCAGTATGATGAACTGCCAGGGTATTATGCTCGCTCATCGGCATTCATTCACGCCAGCACCACTGAGCAGTGGGGGCTGGTGGTCAATGAAGCGATGGCGAGCGGCCTGCCGGTGCTTGTCTCCAGCCGTTGCGGCTGCGTTTCGGATCTGGTCAAGGAAGGAATCAATGGGTTTGTTTTCGATTCGTATGATTTGAAATCGATCTCTGCGGCCATGACGCGCCTCACAAGCCTGTCTAGTGAGGCGGTGCGCCAGATGGGGGCAGCGGGCACTGCCATCATCGCAGAGTGGGGGCCGCAGCGCTTTGGCGATGGGTTGTTTCAAGCCGCACGCCTAGCCCTGTCCACAAAGCCCCTCAAACCCTCCTGGCTGGACTCTGCCCTAGTCCATCTGCTTTCCCGCTGATGAAACGCATCGCCTGTGTGATTGATACCATCTCCCGCAATGCCGGAGGTCTCAGCTCGAGCGTGAGAGGGCTGATGGGCACCATGCAACAGCAGGGAGATGATATGCGCTTTTTTACGGTCGTGGATGAATATTCGCATGAAGACATCTGGGCTGAGTTCGAGATCTATCTGGCACAGTGCCGGGGACCGCGAAAGTTTGGCTATGCCCCGACACTGGATAGTGCTCTTGAGCTGTACGACCCGGACATTGTGCATTGCCACGGCCTCTGGACCTATTCCACGCAGGCAGCGATGAATTGGCGGCGACGAACTGGGAATCCTGTTATCATTCACCCCCATGGCATGCTAGATCCGTGGGCGCTGAAACACAACTCGTGGAAAAAATTTCTGGCTCGCATGCTTTATGAACGCCGCAATCTGAAGGAGGCGTCCTGCATTCGCGCACTGTGCGTTTCAGAAATGGAGTCTATACGCGCTCTAGGTCTGAAGAATCCCGTCTGCGTGATTCCCAATGCTATTGATCTGCCGGGACCTGCCAAAGACGACGCTGGCGCGATCCGCCCTGGCCGCAAGCTGTTGCTGTACTTGGGCCGGCTGCATCCGAAAAAAGGCATCAATCTCCTGATTCAGGCCTGGGCGCAAAAGCAACAGGAGGCCTTGTTTGCAGATTGGACGCTGGTGATCGCTGGCTGGGACCAGGGAGGTCATGAAGCTGCGCTGAAGCGGCAGGCTTCCAAGGCGGGGCTGGCATGGACTGATCTTCAAGAACTCCCCGAATCTGAAACTCGTCTGCAGACGGGCCTGGAGCATCCGCCACCACTAGTTTTTACCGGGCCGGTTTTTGGAATGAACAAAGAAAGACTCTACCGTGCCTGTGAAGCATTCGCACTGCCCTCTTACAGTGAAGGCTTGCCGATGGTGGTGCTGGAGGCCTGGGCCTATGGAAAGCCTGTCATCATGACCTCCATGTGCAATCTTCCCGAAGGCTTCGAAGCGCAGGCGGCCCTCCGCATTGAGACGAATGCAGCATTCATCTGTGACAGTCTGAAACAACTGGTGAAGTTCTCCGCTGCTGAACGGCAGGACATGGGCGCGCGCGGTCGATCTCTGGTTGAAACAAAGTTTAACTGGCCCCGTGTGGCCAACCAAATGCGCGAAGTGAACTATGCGCTGGTGCGCGGCGGGGAGCTGCCCGACTTTGTTTTTCTCGGGCAATAACTTTTTAAATGTCCATGCCTGCCCCCAGCATTGATCAAAACCGATCCGCCGTGAAATACTCACCGGGGGAGCAGGTGCGCAGGGTGCTGTGGATGGCTGGTGGGCTGGTCTTCCGGTTTAGTCCCCGACCGTGTTTTGGTCTGCGCCGTGGGTTATTGCGCTTGTTTGGTGCCTCCGTGGGGCGTGAGGTACATGTCTATCCGTCCACACATATCTACTTTCCGTGGAACTTGCAAATCGGCGACTGGTCTGCCATCGGCGAATGGGCGCTGATCTACAATCTAGGAATGGTCAAAATCGGTGAGCGGGCAACCCTCTCCCAAAGAGTGCATATTTGTGCCGGGACACATGATTATCGGGACCCGGCCATGCCATTGCTGAAGCCGCCGGTATCCATCCAAAACTCCGCCTGGATCTGTGCCGACGCTTTTATCGGCCCGGGAGTCACTGTGCATGAGGGCGCGGTGGTCGGTGCCTGCAGCGTGGTGGTCAAAGATGTTTCCGCTTGGTCTGTCGTGGCAGGGAATCCAGCGCGGTTCCTCAAAGTGCGGGAGATGAACTCAGAATCTGGCCAGCCATCATGAGCCTAAGCGTTGAAGGCCCATTGCCGGTTTCCGTATGTATTCCGGTGCGCGATGATGCAATCAACCTGCAGGCATGTCTTGCGCTTTTAGGTGACTTTGACGAAGTGGTGGTGGTCGATTCGGGCAGCGTGGATCACACCGCAGAAGTCGCGCAGCAGGCTGGGGCGAAGGTGCTACAGTTCAAGTGGGAAGGGGGCTTTCCGAAGAAGCGCAATTGGACTCTTAGAAATCACGTTTTTGCTCACCCTTGGGTGCTGTTTCTGGACGCTGATGAGCGCATGAATGCGGAATTTGTGGCCGAATTGAGGGGGACTTTGAGGGACACCCCTCATGTGGGTTTTTGGATTTCATTCACCAACTGGTTCATGGGCAGCCCCTTGCACCATGGTGATGTGTTTCGAAAGCTCGCCCTCTTTCGAGTGGGGGCTGGTGAGTATGAGCGTTTTCCAGAGGATGCCTGGACGAATCTGGACATGGAGGTGCATGAACATCCAGTGCTTGCTGGGAGCATTGGAGCGCTAAGCACGCGGCTTGAGCACCATGACTTTCGCAATCTCAAAAATTATCTAGCCCGCCACAATGAGTATTCATCCTGGGAGGCGAATCGTTTTCTTTGGCTGCTCCATGCTGACGCCGCAGCATGGCAGGGGCTTAATTCAAGGCAGCGCTTTAAATACTCGCACTTGCATCGGTGGTGGTTTGGATGGTTCTACTGGCTGCTGATCTTGGTGGTGAAACGAGGCCTGCTGGACGGGCTTGCTGGCTTCCATATCGCGGGTTTCAAGCGGCGTTACTTCCAGGAGATCAGATTGAAAATCATGGAGTCTAAGCGCACGAAGACAAAAGCTTGAAGTCTCAAGTTGGCTGAACACGAGGTGAAGATTCTTGAAGCATGATGAAGCTGTTTATACCTCGCGCATCAATCAACTCGGCTGGCGGCCGCGCATCCCGCTCAAAGATGGACTGGCACAAACATATCAAGCATTTCTGGAAGAACTGCATTCCAACCGGTTGCGTAGTTAGGCGATGAAAATTCTTTTGCTCAACCAGTGCTTCTACCCGGACCATGTGGCCACCGCACAGCATCTCACGGATCTGGCGCATGAACTCGTCCGCTGCGGTCATCACGTCACCGTGGTGGCTTCATCACGCGGTTACGACAATCCTGACATTCGCTATCCCGTGCGCGAGACTTGGCGAGGCATCCACATCCGCCGCATCTGGACGCCCGGACTCGGCAAGCGCGCCAAGTGGCGGCGTTTTGCCGACTTCGCCTTCTTCTGGGGCTATGCCACCCGCATTCTTCTGTTCATGCCCAGGCAGGACGTTACCGTCTGCTTGACCACTCCGCCGCTCATTTCCACGCTCGGCACCTTCATGGCCAAGCTCAAAGGCGGCGCGGTCGTGCCCTGGGTGATGGATCTCAATCCCGATGAAGCCGTGGCGGCCGGTTGGTTAAAGGCTGGCGGTTTCGTCGAGCGCGTGCTCACCTTCGTTCAAAACTGGAGTTTCCGGCATTCCTCCCGCATCATCGCACTGGATCGCTTCATGGCGGAGCGCCTACAGGCCAAAGGTGTGCGTGCCGAGGTCATCCACACTGATGCACCTTGGTCACACGATCAGGCGATCCAATACGACATTGCTGCACGCGAGGCCTTTCGTGCGGAGCATGGTCTCACGGGCAAATTCGTCGTCATGTATTCCGGCAACCACAGCCCCTGCCATCCGCTGGATGCCGTGCTGGCCGCCGCGCAGGAGATGCAGGGGGAAGAGCGGCTGCACTTCCTCTTCGTCGGCGGAGGCAGCGAGTTCAAAAAGGTGCAGGCATTTGCCCAGGCGCAGGCGCTCAAAAACATCACCTGCCTGCCTTACCAGCCCATGGAAAAGCTCTCGGGTTCACTCTCGGCGGCAGACCTGCATCTCGTCGTCATGGGGGAACCTTTTGTGGGAATCGTCCATCCCTGCAAAATCTACAACATCCTCACGCTCGGCATTCCGTTTCTCTTTATCGGGCCGGACCAAAGCCACGGTGCCGATCTCGCGCGGCGGTTGAATGATCCTGCGCATGGTCGCGTGGCGCGCAATGGGGATGTGCCTGCCATCGTGCAGCAGATTCGCGACGCCATGGTGCGTGGGCCGCAGCCGGCGAATGCCGCCGCCAAGGCGCTCGGTGCAGAGTTTTCCCACGCAGTGCTCTGTCCGCAGTTGGTGCAGGTGATCGAGCAGGCCGCAAGGCGCGCTTGATCGTGGGCGCTTAGCCCAAGGGGCAGAAGCTGCCCACCAAGGCCGGTAGTGTGTCCATTTGCGGCTGGTAGCAAGGGTGAGTTAGCCAAACCGTCGAACTCCAAATCAGCGCAGTAGCACCTCACAGCCGCTCGACGTGCTGCAAATGCTCAGGCGGTGGATTGTTTGCATCCACATCGTGGATCTCTACGACCCTGCCATCGTCCATGTTGGCGATGCGGTTGGCGTGGTGAAAGATGCGATTGTCATGCGTTACGATCAGCACCGCACGGTCCTTGCCGCGCGCCACGTGTTCGAAGAGTTCCATCACCACATGGCCGTTCTTGGCATCCAGCGCCGCTGTAGGTTCATCGCAGATGATGAGCTGGGGCTCATGCACTAGCGCCCGGGCGATGGCCACGCGCTGCTGCTGCCCGCCGGAAAGCTGTGAGGGCCGGTGTTTGATTCGGTCACCCAGTCCCACCTGCTCCAGCACCTCCTTGGCCCGCTTCTCCGCCTTGGCCGACCCCACGCCTTGGATCAGCAGAGGCACGCTCACGTTCTCCGCGCAGGTCAGTGTCGGGATGAGATTGAAGGACTGGAAGATGAAACCGATGTGCTTGGAGCGAAACCGCGTGATCGCCGCTGTGGACATCTTGCGCAGGTCATGGCCAAACACATTCAACTCGCCCGCGTCCGCTTTCAGCGTGCCCGCGATGATGCTGATCAGCGTCGTCTTGCCACAGCCCGACGGCCCCACCAGCATCGTGATGTCGCCACGCCGCACCTCCAGATCGATCTCCTTCAGCACCAGCAGCCGCGAGCCGCCATCGCCAAAGCTTTTGGAGATGCCCTTCACATGCGCCGCGAGCTGGCTGGTTTCAGGTTGGTTCATTCGTTTGGATTTCTACGCAACTCCGATGCCTGCGGTTGCGTGTGAGTTCAAGCGAGGAGTGCAGACTGTCCTGTGACGGGTTTATAATGCATCGGGGCCTGATGCCTCACCGATACACCTCACGCCGGTGTGCGATCTTCACCACAAGCACCAGCAGTTCGGCATCTTTCACCGCGTAAAGAATGCGGTGATCACCGACTCGCACACGATGAATGCCGTCGCTGGCGGTGAGCTGCTTCATGCCCGAGGGTCGTGGGTTGATTGAGAGAGCGTCGATCTCCCGTTCAATGCGTTCACGCAACCGAGCGTCGCGCAGGTCTCGCAGAAACTTCCGTGCCTGATTGCTCAGGCTAACCTGCCACGTCACGCAGTTCCTCCTTCACTTTCTCCCAAGGAGTCCATTCCGTTTCTTCATGGAGCACATTGCGCGCGTCGCGGATGTCATCCAGATCCTCCAGGCGTTGGCGAATAGCATCCGCGTCGAAAGCCAGCAAGGCGTCGAGAAAAGCATGATGCTCAGCAGGTGGCAGCAAACGCACGGCTTGGGCAAGTTGGGCGGAAGACATGAGCGCATTATGCCTTTTTGCGGCAACCGTGGCAAGGGGGAGATTACGAGGGGGCTTCACTACTCACCCTTTCAAAAACCGCCCCGTCACACTCTTCGCATTCGCCGCCACCTGCTTGGGCGTTCCCGTCGCCAGCACATACCCGCCTTCTGTCCCGCCGCCGGGGCCGAGATCGATGATCCAGTCGGCGCAGCGAATGACGTCGATTTGGTGCTCGATGACGATGAGGGTGTTGCCGGCATCGCGCAGGCGCAGAAGGACGCCAAGGAGTGTCTGAATGTCCGCGCTGTGCAGGCCGGTGGTGGGTTCGTCGAGGACGTAGAGGGTGCGGCCGGTGCTGCGTTTGGCGAGTTCGGCGCTGAGCTTGATGCGCTGCGCTTCACCACCGGAGAGCGAGGCCCCGCTTTGGCCGAGGCGGATGTAGCCGAGGCCGGTCTCCTCCAGGGTGCGCAGCTTGGGACCGATAGTGGTACTGCGGTCAAAGAAGCGCACGGCTTCGCTGACGGTCATGTCCAACACGTCGGCGATGTTCTTGCCCTTGAAGGTGACTTCGAGGGTCTCTGCGCCGTAGCGGCGGCCTTTGCAGGATTCGCAGGTCACATAGACATCGGCGAGGAAATGCATGTCGATCTTGATGACGCCATCGCCTTCGCACTTCTCACAGCGACCGCCGGGGGTGTTGAAGCTGAAGCGCCCGGCGTCGTAGCCGCGCATGCGCGCCAGCGGCAGTTGCGCGAAGAGTTCACGGATGGGACCAAACGCACCGGTGTAGGTGGCGGGATTGGAGCGGGGGCTGCGACCGATGGGCGATTGATCAATGACGACGACTTTGTCGAGCAACTCCAGGCCGGTGATGCGCTCATGCGCGCCGGGGATGTCCTTGGCATCGTAGAAATGGCGGCGCAGCGCGCGCATGAGGATGTCATCCACCAGTGTCGATTTGCCACTGCCAGACGGACCCGTGACGCAGGTGAAACTGCCCAGCGGAAAGGCGACGGTGACGTTGCGCAGGTTGTGCGCGGTGGCACCGTGAATGGTTAAAGAGTGTCCTGTGCGTGGTTCGCGGGCTTCGGTGATGAGGTCGGGAGGCAGTGCGGTGGCGGTGATGCGTGTCCTGCCGCTCAGGAAGCCGCCCGTGATGGAATTTGGATTGGCGGCGATCTGCGCGGGCGTGCCCTGAGCGGTGATCTTGCCGCCGAGCTGGCCGGCACCGGGGCCGAGTTCGATGATGTGATCCGCCGCGCGCATGGTGGCTTCGTCATGCTCCACGACGAGCACCGTGTTGCCGAGATCACGCAGGCGTAGCAGCGTTTGGATGAGGCGTTCGTTGTCGCTCGGGTGCAGACCGATGCTGGGCTCGTCCAGCACGTAGAGCACGCCGGCAAGGCCTGCGCCGATTTGGGAAGCGAGGCGGATGCGCTGCATCTCGCCGCCGGAGAGCGTGCCGCTCTCGCGATTCAGAGCGAGATAGCCGAGGCCGACCTGCTCCAGGAACTCGATGCGCTTCACGATTTCACGTTGTAGTTCGCCGACATACGCCTTTTGCTGCTCGGTCACTTCCAGCTCGCGCATCCATTGCAGCGCATCGCGGGTTTGCAGGGCGGTGTAGTCGTGGATGTTCAGGTCTTTGCCTTGAGCACGCAACTTGACCGCCAGAGATTCCGGCTTTAGCCGCATGCCCCCGCAGGCTGCGCAGGGCATCGGATTCATCAGCCGGGTGAGGGCGGCGCGGAGCACATCGCTCTCGGCATTTTGATACATGCGGGCGATTTCTGGCAGCAGGCCCTCAAAAGGCTTAGCCACGCTGCGTTTGTTCTCCGTCTTCTTCCAGCCGGTGCTAATGGGTGCCGCGCCGGTGCCGTGAAACAGCGCGTGTTTAAAGTCCTGCGGCAGATCTTGAAACGGCACGTCCATTGCCGCGCCAAAGTGTTTGGCCAGTGCCTCGATGCCTTGATTGAAAATTTGCTTCACCTTGGGGTGCCGCGCCCACCAGGCCTTGATCGCCCCATCGGCGAGGGATTTGGTTTCATCCGGCACCAGCAGCGTCGGGTCGGGTGTAGGCGTGGTGCCGGTGCCTTCGCAGACCGGGCAGGCTCCGAGATGGGTATTGAAGGAAAAATGCTGCGGGGTGAGGCGCTCGATCGCATAGCCGGTGCGGGGATTGGCGAAGGCGGTGGTGAAGCTGAGGATTTCCTCGCTGCCGTCGAGGTTTACGAGGAACTGTACCTCGCGCTCGTTCCAATGCAGGGAGCTTTCGATGGCCTCCATGAGGCGCTGGCGGTAGTCGGCACGGACGACGAGGCGGTCGATGACGATTTGCACCTGCTGTGTTTCTGCGTCCTCCAGTTTGAGGGTGTCCTCCAGCTCCACCACGGTGCCGTTCAGCCGCACGCGCACGAAGCCCTGGCGCTTGAGCTTTTCAAACAGGGGGCGGGTGTCAGCACCGCTGGCCGGTGGCTGGGGGGACAGCACCATGACGCGGGTGCCTTCCCCCAGAGCGAGCACTTTGTCGGCGATCTCCGGCGGCGTGCTGCGGTGGAGCTTTTCACCCGTGCTCGGATCGTAGGGCTGGCCTGCCACGGCGTAGAGCACGCGCAGGTAGTCGTAGATCTCTGTGACCGTGGCGATGGTGCTGCGCGGATTTGGATTGGAATGTACCTGCTCAATGGCCACCGCCGGGGACAGGCCCTCGATGAAATCCACGTCCGGCTTCTGCATCTGGCCGAGGAACTGCCGGGCGTAGGCGGAGAGGCTCTGCACGTAGCGGCGCTGGCCCTCCGCAAAGAGCGTGTCAAACGCCAGCGACGACTTCCCGCTGCCGCTGACGCCGGTCAGGACCACGAGCTGGTGGCGCGGGATGTCCACGTCGATGTTTTGGAGGTTGTGCTGCCGTGCGCCCCGCACGCGAATCACGTCTTCAGGCATGGTACACACAAGCCGCGTGGGGCAGGGGAGATCAAGCCCAAGAAAATTCTGTCTCGCCCGTTTCCAGAATGGTGCATGCGGGCGGTTGATTATTTCCGCCCTCTCTCCTAGACTCCCTCTACTGCCATGAAACCCCTCCTTGTCATCGCCCTGGCCATCGCCGTCGGTTACGTCTCCTACGAGTATGTGTATCCGCCACTGGCCGATGCCATGAAGTTCACCAAGCACGTGCCGAAAAAGGAAGAGCCCAAGGAGGAAGTCGTCGTCGCCCCTGTGAAGAAGCCCGCAAAAAAAGCACCGAAGGTCGTCATGGAGGAGCCGAAGCCGGAACCCAAGCCGGAGATGAAGCCTGAAATGAAGCCCGAAGAGCCGAAGCCTGAAATGCCCAAGGTTCCAGAGCCGGTGGCAGACGCGAACGCCTTCGTGGCTCCCGTCTTCCCACCTGTGGAGGAACTGACCCAGAACTGGGCGGTGATTCCAAAAGGCTACTTCAACTCGCCCAAGCAGGTGACCATGAAGAAAGACCTGGAACTGAAGATGCAGATGGGCAAGGCCACCGCCGCCACCAACTTCAAGAACGGCACCAAAATTTTCGTGATGGGCCAGGAAGGCACCAACCTCGTGGTGGGGGCCTCCGCTGGCTCGCCCATGCGCGGCCTTGTCGGCATGGACGACACCGATTTCAAGGAAGTTTTCGCTGCTGCGTATGAGCAGGTCAAGATCGTGCAGACCGAGAACGCCCGCAAAGCCCACGAATACCGCCTGGCCTCCGCCGAGCGCGCCAAAAACGCCCCAGCTAGCGCTGCTAAAGGCGGTGGTGGTGGTGGCGGCAGCGACAAGCCGACCAAAGATGCCGACGGAGCCTACCCCCTGCTCCTCGCCAGCATGAAGGCTGGCGAAGTCACGGAGATCAAGCCTGACAACGTCAAGTCCTGGGGCGATGTGGCGCAGGAGAAAATCGACGGTGCCGATTACTACACGGTCAACGTGAAGTACGAAACCCAGACCATGTTTGGCAAGTTTGAAACCGAAGCCCAGGCCCGCATCAAAAACGGCCGCGTCGAGAAGTGGGTGTACACCGGGTCGGGTGAAGTGGTGCCGTAACCTGCGGGATCAAACCGATGATGCTGTTCCTGGTCATCATCGGCGTCATGGCAGGCATCGCCCTCGCCTCGTGTCTTCACGAGCGTCGTCATCGAACATTGCGTGCTAGCTGCGGCGATGACTCGGGTAATCACTGGCATGGCGAATGCACCAGTGAAGATCGCCACGACTTCGACGCAGGAGATGGCGATGAGTGAAGGGCACGAGTGGCTGCATGCCAGGTAGGAATGACGATCAGTGACCGCGACGGCTACTGCCATTCATGCCTGGTGTTTCTAAACAGGTGATGCAGGCGTTGTTTCAGGAGGGACCGTTGGTAAAAGATTGGGGTCAAAGATTTTATTCCAATCACGCCCTCAGACAGCACGAACACACTGAAAACTGGCAAAGGAAAGGCTCATCCGGCACATTCCTTTGCCGAAGTCAAAGCTCCTGCACTCTCCCCAAATCAAGCCCCTCTCAGGTTCTTTCCGATGGCCGGATTCATCAACGTCCCCTTTGCGCATTAGTTTGTTGCCAATTAGGGGTTGATCAATAGCGGCTAAATGCCTAAAGCTGGTTTTTCACTGACTGGGTTCGGTGCTTTGTACCGCTGCGGCCACCAGTACCACCCCACCGGTGCGGTTTTGAACGGCACGGTCAACGCCAACGGTGCCAGCACCAACGCCTCCTTCAACTACGGACCGACCAACACCTACGGCTTCAGCATCACCGCCGCGCAGTCCCCCGTCACCTACTCCGAGCCAGTCACCGTTCATGGAGCCAGCAACTTCGCCGTCGTCGCCGTCAACGGCAGCAGCATCGTCGGCACCGTCAATGGCGTGACCGGCACCGGCACCACCCGCGACGTCACCGTTTCCATCACCAGCGGCACGGGCGAATTCCGCCTGCGCGGGGTGAATTGAACGCCAGCCTTTGTGCCTGAGATTGTTGCTAAAAAATGATTGATAAAATGGTTAGAACCGGCGAGAACAGCTTTTCGACTATGCTTAAGTGCGGGCTTTGGCCTGCCCTAGGCTTAAATCTGTTCTGATATTTAGTGCGCGTTATTATCCTACACATGCCGCAGCCACACCTTAACCCGTCCGTATCCTTCTCTGCCAGCCTGCAAAATCGGCTGGCCGTAGGTGGCGACAGGGGGGCAGGCATTGCGTCGTGATACCTCCATAGTGCGGGGTGCTGCCTCTGAATTATCTGCCAGCACCGCTAACCGCACCCGCGGCAACGGCGACTTTCGCCTGCGCGCCCTAAATTGAATTTTTTAAACCTTTCTGGTAACCGAGCTGCTCCACACCCTCTCAAGATTGCTTTCTAGACCATGCACCATTCCTTCAATTCCCAGCCTGGCTTTAGCCTCTCACGCATGTTTCGCTTTCAGGCCATCGGTCGGTTCCTGACCGCCTGCTGCCTCCTGATGGCTTCCAGTGCTTGGGCCGCTGTCACCACCACGGACATCGCCGGCAACAACCTCACCGGCGTTCCTTATGATCTGGGGGCAACCTACATCTATGCGCCGCCGTCTCTTGCCTCGGTGGCACCGACCAGTGGTGCGCAAGGCGCGACGGTTGCTTCGCTGGCCATCGTGGGCACCAACACGAACTTTGTCCAGGGCACTTCCGTTCTGACCTTCTCTGGTACCGGCATCACCGTCAACAGCCTGACGGTGACTGATGGCACCCACGCCACCGCGAGCATCACGATCTCCGGTGCGGCGGCCGCTACGGCGCGTGATGTGACAGTGACCACGGGTGCTGAAGTCGCCGTCCTGACGGCGGGCTTCACCGTTTCGGTTGCGGTCCCCACCGTCACCAGCATCAGCACCTCCAGCGGCCCGACGGCGGGCGGCACCTCAGTGGTCATTACTGGCACCAACTTCACCGGCGCGACAGCCGTGAAGTTCGGCGCGACCAACGCCGCCACCTTCACGGTCAACTCAGCCACCTCCATCACCGCCACGTCTCCTGCGGGTAGCGCTGGCACGGTGGATATCACCGTCACCAGTGCGCTGTGAAGCGTCACGATCCTCCGGGGTGAGAGACCCCGGCCATCTGGAACCGTGTTCCGGGTGAGAACTTGTAGTAACTGCGTCGCCGTGAGGCGGGGTGGAGAGCAACGAAAAAGAACCTGACAGACAACAACG
>CAINGK010000193.1 GCA_903848465.1 uncultured Verrucomicrobiota bacterium | reverse complement strand
CTCCCTCCTGCGCCTCGTCTCCGCCCTGCTCTGCGAGCAAAGCGATGAGTGGAGCACCGGCAAAATTTACCTCAACATGAACTCCGCTGAACCATCCCAAACCTGATCGCCACTTTTACAGAATAAAATTTGCGCCGCCCACAGGTCTATACGGATGCCTTGGGCAAGGCCAGCGGTATCAAACACAAGCCCACGATGACTGGTAACGACGTTCGCGGTGCTGAACGAACTCAATCGAGATTGAAGCGAATCGATCACTCGCACCGTTGATAGTCGCATGATTCGCCTCCTCGCCGCATTCTTCATCCTCCGAAGCCTCGCGCTCGCCGAGTTCCAACAACCGGTGCCTGATGTGTTTCTATGGCGGGACACCTGCAACGTTTATGTGCTGAAGCATAATGGCCGCGCCCTGCTCATCAATCTGGGCGATGGCACCGTGCTGGAGCATTTGGCGGAGATCGGCGTGAAGCAGGTCGAGTGGGTGCTCTTCACCGATCATCATCGCGAGCAGTGCCAGGGAGCGTCGAAGCTGGACCGTCAAACAACCCAGACCGCCGCGCCGAAGGACGAGCAGGCTTTCTTCGAGACCCCCAATGAGTTTCGCCATTGGAACCCGCGCCTCAATGACAAATTCACGGTGCATGGTTCCAGCTACCTCCGCCCACCTGCCCTACCGGTGAAGATCGACAAAGGCCTCGCGGATGGCGACACCTTTACCTGGAACGGCTTCACACTTACCTGTGTGAGCACACCGGGCCACTCACCGGGCGGGATGAGTTTCATGCTGAAGCAAGGCGAGCGCACGCTTGCCTTCACCGGCGGTGTCATGCACGACGGTGCCAAAATGACGAACTGGTTCGACACCGAATGGGACTATGGCTTTGCGAAGGGACTCGATGCGCTCATCGCCACGGTGGACAAACTGATCGCACTCAAGCCGGACACCGCCTTTGCCTCACAAGGCCCGGTCATCGCGAATGCCACGGCGCAGTTCAAGACCTACAAGGAGCGGCTCGCTCAATTCCGTCCGGATTACGTGCGCGGCTATCCCGTCGATAACCTTTCCAAACGCGGACCTCATCCCGCCACCCAGCCGACAAAGGCTCACTACATCGTGCAGGTGACCCCGCATCTCTATATGTTCGGCCCGGAGATGGCTGGAAAGAATTTCGCCATTATCATCGCCGACAGCGGCCACGCTTTGCTGCTGGACTGCGGCCTGTTTCCGAAGCTCGTGCTCGAGCGCATCATCAGCGACATGAAGGAGTTTCTGGGACTGAAACAAATCGACGCCTGCTGGATCTCCCACTTGCATGGCGACCACTTCACGCTCTTCCCTGCGCTGAAGGATCATGGCGTGAAATTTTGGACGATGGACTCCATCGCCGACAAATGCGAAAACCCACGCTACTACGACTACCCCGCGATGATCGGCGCTTACAACGCCGGATTTGAACAGGCCAAGATCGACCGCATCCTCAAAGCCGGCGAAGTGATCGAATGGGAAGGCTACAAGCTGCACATCGACTGGATGCCCGGCCAGACCGAGTTCGGCAACGCCCTCTGGCTGGAACTCGACGGCAAAAAGATCGTCTTCACCGGCGACAATCTCTTCGGCGACCCCGCCGACCCCCGCACAGAACGGCCACGAATGCGTCAACGCACGCAACAGCGCCATCATTGATGAGGGTTACCTCGTCGCCGCCAAATACCTGCAAAAACTCCAGCCAGACGTCATCATGGGAGCGCACGGCGTGCTCATGACCGAGCCCAAGGCCTTCATCGAGCGCTACCACGACTGGGCGCAGCGCATCATCCGTGAATACAAGGAGCTGCTGCCAGACGCGAATTATGAGTATCTCTACGACCCCTACTGGGTCAGCGCTTATCCGTATCGTGTGGATTTCCAGCAGCAGCCCACGCAGGAGGTCAGCATCACCGTGCGCAATTTCCGCGACACCTTGCAGCAGCATCGCATCGTGCTCCAACTTCCGCCCGGCATCGCCGCAGATCCCGCTTTTCTCGAAGGCACTGTTCCGCCAAAATCACGCCAGAGCTTCAAGATCAAACTCACCGCAGATCCCGCCCAGGTGCCCGTCGGTGTACAAATGGTGCCCATGGACATTACACTCGACGGCAGGCATTACGGCCAGCTCTTTGATTTCATCATTCAGGCCAAAGAACCCGTGAAAAAAGACGCCACACAATGAACCGCCGCTCTATCCTGACCCTACTTGCCAGCCTTGCAGCAACGAAAGGCCACAGCACCTCTCCTGACTACATGCAAGCCGCCGCTCAGATCATCCAGCAGCAAATCGACGACGGCATTCTCGCATCCGCCGTGCTGCACGTACGGCAGGGCAAAGACACCTTTCAGCAGGCCTTTGGCAAAGCGGGGAATGCAGACGCCATTTTCCTGCTCGCGTCGATCACGAAGACCATGACTGCCACAGCCGCAATGGTGCTGGCAGATCGGGGAGAGCTGCGGCTCACCGATCCCGTGATGAAATTCATCCCCGAGTTCAACGAAGGTGACCGCAAGAAAATCACCATTGAGCAGTTGCTCACGCACACCTCCGGCCTGCCGGATCAATTGGAGAACAACACCGAGCTACGTGCCCGCCACGCACCGCTGGCCGAATTTGTCCAAGGCGCGATCCGCACACCTCTGCTGTTTGCGCCAGGAACGAAGTATCACTATCAAAGCATGGGCATCCTCCTTGCGGCGGAGATTGTGGAGCGCATCACCAAGACGCCGCTACCAGACTTCCTGGCGAAGGAAGTTTTCACGCCGCTCGGCATGACTCATACCGCACTGGGTCTCGGCCACTTCAAACTGGCAGACACCATCCGCTGCCAGACGGAACATTCCGCGCCCGAATCCGGTGCTGGAGATCCGCATGCGGCCTCGTGGGACTGGAACAGCCCCTACTGGCGCAACCTCACCCCCCCCTGGGGTGGTGCGCACGGCTCCGCCGCCGATGTGGCGCGTTTTCTTGGCTCCTTAATGCATCCGCCCGGCCAGGTGCTGCGCGAGGAGACGGCACGCCTGATGCTGCAAAACCACACGCCGGGCCTCAGCGCCCGCCGCGGCATCGGCTTCGCCTTGGGGCCGGAAGGATTCGGCAAAAACTGCTCGCAGCAGAGTTTCGGCCACAGCGGATCGACCGGTACACTCGCCTGGGCCGATCCGGCGACCGACACGACCTGCGTCATCCTCACTTCCCTGCCCTCGCGCGTTTCAGCACAGACGATTTTGCAGCCGGTCTCGGATGTGGTGTCGGCTGCTCGCTGAAGTCTCGGTCTTCATCACCGAATTTCCCCCGCTCGAAGTGCGAATATCCCATGCTTTGGTTCCGTTCTTTAGAACCACCCTCGTTATGACCAAACCCATCTGCCTTCTTTTGCTCGCCACGCTCAGCCTCCATGCCGCAGAGCCGCCGGTTCCGGCCAAGATCGAGTTCAATCGCGATGTGCAGCCGATCTTGTCAGACAACTGCTTCTACTGCCATGGCAACGACCCCAAGCATCGGGAGGCCAAGCTGCGGCTCGACATTCGTGATGAGGCCGTGAAGGCGGAGGCGTTCATTCCCGGCAAGGCGGCGAAGAGCGAGCTCGTATCGCGCATCCTCACCGCTGACAACGACGACCTCATGCCTCCGCCCGATTCGAACAAGAAGCTCACGCAGCGGCAAAAGGAGATTTTGAAAAAATGGATCGATCAGGGCGCAGCCTACCAGCAGCACTGGTCCTATGAGAAGCCGGTGAAGGCGGCGATCCCTGCCGGTAAAAATGGCGTGGACGTGCTGGTGCAGCAGCGCCTCGCGCAGATCGGACTCAAGCCTTCGCCGCAGGCTGATCCACGGACATTGATCCGCAGGCTTTACCTGGATCTGATCGGGCTGCCGCCCAAGCCGGAGGAAGTGGCTGTGTTTGAAAAGGACTCCTCTCCCGCCGCCTATGCGAAGGTCGTCGAGAGTCTGCTCAAAAACCCTCATTACGGCGAGCGCATGGCCATCGGCTGGCTGGATGTAGTACGCTTTGCCGACACCATTGGCTACCACAGCGACAACCCGCACAACGTGTGGCCTTACCGCGACTACGTCATTCAGTCCTTCAACAGCAACAAACACTTCGACCGTTTCACTCTCGAACAAATCGCCGGCGATCTCCTGCCGGATGCGAATCAAGAGACCCGAGTCGGCTCCGCCTTCAACCGGCTGCTGCTCTCCACCGAGGAAGGCGGAGCGCAGGCAAAGGACTACGAGCAGCGCATGCTCACCGATCGAGTGCGTGCCGTCGGCAATGCCTGGATCGGCCAGACCACCGGCTGCTGCCAGTGCCACGATCATAAATTCGACCCTTGGACACAGCGTGACTTCTATTCACTGGGCGCGTTCTTTGCCGACATCAAGGAGCCGATTCTCGGCCGTCGCGAACCCGGCATGCTGGTGCTTGATGCAGCAGGTCAGAAACGCCAGGACGACATCTCAAAGCGGCTTGCCGCACTGCAGGCCGAATTTGCCAAGCCGCGCCCCGAACTCGCCCCCGCCCAGGCGGCGTGGGAAAAGCAGGCGCTGGAGGCCGTGACCACCAGCAGTATGTGGCAGCCGCTGAAGCAAATCACTGCGGCATCGGCGAAGAAGAACATTACTCTCAAGGCCGACAAGGAAGGCGTAGTGCGTGGCACCATTGATGCCAAACGCAACGAACGGAAACAGAACGACGGCACCGAGACCTATACTCTCGCCACTAAACTGCCGCAGGGCACCACCGGCATCCGCATTGAGGCGCTCAAGGAAAAATTGCCCGGCATCGGCCTCGCCTCGAATGGCAATTTCGTGCTCAGTGAAATCGCGCTCACTACAGGAACAAAGAACCAGCAGACCAAACTCGCTATCGCTTTTGCCAGCGCCACTTTTGAGCAAAAAATTCTTCCCGCCACCACCACCATCGACGGCATCGCGGATCAAAAAAACAACGGCTGGGGGGTGCTGGGTGGCACCGGTGCCGATCAGTCGCTCTACCTTGAACTCGCTGCACCTATCGACGAAACCGAGGTCGATGTGACAATGACACTCACCTTTGGCTGGGGCGAAAATCATGAGATCGCCAACCTCCGCCTCAGCAGCACCCGCGCCCCAAAGCCCATCCGCGCACCAGGCATCTCGCTTCCCGCTGCTGAGAACGCCGACATTCTGAAAACAGCCCCAGAGAGGCAAACTCCTGCACAAAAGCAGAAACTCACCGCTGCCTACAAGCAGATCGCTCCTGAACTCAGCGACCTGCGCACTAAACTAGCCACGGTCGAAAAGGAGAAGGCAGATTTCGAAAGCAGCGCCCCCAAGTGCATCGTCTCCATCAGTGACACCAACAAGCGCACCGTGCGCATCCTGCCGCGTGGCAACTGGATGGATGAAAGCGGCGAAGTCGTGAAGGCTTCCCTGCCCGGCTATCTGCCAAAACCGAAAATCGAAGGCCGTGATCTCACCCGTCTCGATCTGGCCCAATGGCTCGTTTCCAAAGACAATCCGCTCACCGCCCGCACGGTTATGAACCGCCTGTGGAAGCAGTTCTTCGGCACCGGTTTGAGCAAGGTGCTCGACGATCTCGGTGCGCAGGGCGAGCCGCCGGTGAATCCCGCGCTGCTCGACTGGCTCGCCTACGAGTTCATGGACAGCGGCTGGGACATGCAGCACATGATCCGCATCATTGCGAACAGCGCGACTTACCAGCAGGTCTCCACTTCAACGAAGGAACTCACCGCCGCCGATCCCTACAACCGCGAATGCGCCCGCCAGAGCCCCTTCCGTCTTGATGCCGAACTTGTGCGTGACAATGCACTCACCATCTCCGGCCTGCTCGTTCCCAAAATCGGTGGCCCAAGCGTGAAGCCTTATCAACCCGCCAAATACTGGGAAAACCTGAACTTCCCCACACGCGAATGGCAGAACGACAGCGGCGAAGGCCTGTATCGGCGCGGCATCTACACTTGGTGGCAGCGCAGCTTCACGCACCCTTCCCTGCTGGCCTTCGACGCGCCAAGTCGTGAGGAATGCGTAGCCGAGCGCAACCGCTCCAACATCCCCCAGCAGGCCCTTGTACTGCTAAATGACCCGACTTACGTCGAAGCCGCCCGCGTCTTTGCCGCCCGCATCCTGACAGAAACCAGCGGCGATACCAGCCAGCGCATCACCTGGGCCGTTCAGCAGGCACTGCAACGCAAACCGAACGCCAATGAACTCAGGACTCTCTCGGCACTGTTCACCCAACAGCTCGCCGATTATCAGAAGGAGCCCGCTGCGGCGACGGAACTTCTCAAAACCGGCGCTGCGCCTGTCGCGCCTAATTTAAGCTCCAGCGAGCTCGCCGCTTGGACGCATGTCGCCCGTGTCCTGCTGAACCTGCACGAAACCATAACGAGGAGCTGAGCCATGCATTCACCTTCCACCCGCCGCACTTTTCTTGGTCGCTCAGCGCAAGGTCTCGGCAGCGTGGCTCTGGCATCACTCTTGCAGCCCAACCTGCTGCATGCCGCGTCTCGCGGTGTACTGGGCACCTTGCCGCTGCCACAAAAAGCCAAGCGCGTCATCTGGCTGACGATGGCCGGTGGACCGTCGCAACTTGAGTTGTTCGACCACAAACCGAAGCTGGCGGAAATGGATGGCAAGCCGATGCCGGAGTCGTTCACGAAAGGACAGCAGCTCGCGCAGCTTCAGGGGCAGAAGCTCGTATGCAAAGGGCCCATGTTCCGCTTCCAAAAGTATGGCGAGTGCCAGATGGAGCTGTCGGAACTGCTGCCGCATATCGGAGGAGTCGCAGATGACATCTGCCTCGTCCGCTCTATGACCACGGACGCCATCAATCACGACCCGGCGCACATGTTCATGAACACCGGCTCGCAAATAGCTGGACGCCCCAGCATGGGTTCATGGGTGACCTACGGTCTCGGCAGCGAGGCGGATGACCTTCCAGGCTTCGTCGTGATGATGTCCACTGGCAAAGGCCGCAATCCCCAGCCCATCGCCGCTCGGCAGTGGAACAGCGGCTTTCTGCCTTCCAAATATCAGGGCGTGCAACTGCGCTCGCTCGGCGATCCGGTGCTCTACCTCACCAGTCCGAACGGTGTCACGCGTGAACGACAGGGCCGAGATTTCGCCGCCATCAATGCGCTCAACAAACAGCATGCCGCGCTCTGCGATGACCCCGAAATCGCCACCCGTATTGCCCAGTATGAGATGGCGTTCCAAATGCAGGCCAGCGTGCCTGAGCTGATGGACATCCGCGGCGAAAGTGCCAAAACCCTCGAACTCTACGGCTGCCAACCAGGCGATGGTTCCTTCGCCTCGAACTGCCTTCTCGCCCGCCGCCTCGCCGAGCGCGGCACCCGTTTCATCCAGCTCTACCATCGCGACTGGGACCACCACAGCCTGCTGAAGGAAGAGCTGCCGCTGCGTGCAAAGGAAGTCGATCAGGCCTGCGCGGCGCTGATCACGGATCTCAAACAGCGCGGCATGTTTGGTGACACGCTCATCGTTTTCAGCGGCGAATTCGGCCGCACGCCCATGGCGCAGGGCAACAAAGGCCCCATCGGACGCGATCACCACAACAAGGCCATGTCCATGTGGCTCGCAGGTGCGGGCATCCAGCGCGGCATCACCTTCGGCACTACCGACGACCTCGGTTACGCGGCGCAGGAAAACATCACCACTGTCCACGACCTCCACGCCACGATGCTCCACCAGTTCGGCATCCAGCACGATGCTTTCAGTTTCAAATTTCAAGGCCTCGATGCCAAGCTCTCCGGCGTCGAAGGTGCCAAAGTCATCCAACAGATTCTCACATGAAACCCACCGCCCTCATCCTCCTCGCTCTCTCACTCAACACCGCCGCCTTCGACATCACTGTCGTTGAAAAAGACCACGTCGATGTCACGAACGGCAGCAAAGTCGTCGCCCGCCTCATGATGGCGAATGATCTGAGCACGCCCGAGCGCCATCACGACACCTACAAGCCCTACCTGCATGTCTTTGACGCCAGTGGAGCCACCCGTCTCACCAAAGGCCCGGGCTTCAATTTCACGCATCATCGCGGCATCTTTCTCGGCTTCAGTAAGATCAGCTACGGCGGGAAATTCTATGATCGCTGGCACATGAAAGGCGGCGATCAGGTCGTCACGAAGGTAGCACCCGGCGACTCCAGTTTCACGGCCTCCATCGACTGGCAGGGCGAAACCAAAGAAGCGTTCCTGACCGAGGAGCGCCGCTTCACCTTCACTACGCCCGCGACACCGTTCTATCTCGGCATCGACATGACCAGCGCCATCAAGCCGGTCAGTGGCGAGGCTGAGATGAGTGGCGATCCTGAACACGCTGGCGCGCAGTTCCGTCCCTCCGAACTGGTGGACACCAAAACAACGACCTACATTTTCCCCGGCGAAAACATTGACGCGCACAAGGTCAAAGATCTGCCGTGGGCCGCTGAGGTGTTCACCGTGGAAGGCAAGACAATCACCGTCGTGATCCTCAATCATCCCGACAATCCGAAAGACACCGCCACCTCCGCCTACCGCGACTATGGCCGCTTCGGCATGTTCCCCAAAGGCAAGGCCACCGCCGAAGCTCCCTTCAAGCTGCACTACCAATGGCTCATTGCCGAGGGAGATATGCGCGATGCAGCCGTCTTTCAGCAGGCGTGGAATACCTTTGCAGGAAAGAACGATCCCGTGCCGACTCTGACCATTAAAGTCTCAGAGCAGCCGAAGCCGAAAAAAGACAAATGAGGCGTGAACGACGCCAGAAATACCTAAATTGGTCATTGAGCGATTAGGATTCCACCCAGAATTCTGGTTGGGTGGTTCCGCCCCCCTCAAAACCTAAAAAACGTCCCTCCATGCCTTCTCCAAGGATACCCACCCTCGTCCTGCGTTCGTCACTGTTTATTCTGGCCTCGTCATTCCTGCTCACCGCACAGGCGGTTAATCAGAAAAACGCCGGGCCAGAGAAGGTCGAGCTGAAGTTCAAGCTGCCGCCACCTGCTCCGTTATCGTGGGAGGACGAATTGAAGACCTTCAAGGTCGAAAAGGGTTTCCATATCGAACTCGTCGCGAGCGAGCCGATGATCGAATCCCCAGTGGCGATAAGCTTTGATGAGAAGGGGCGGCTCTATGTGGTCGAAATGCGCGGCTACATGCATGACCTCGAGGGAGGAGGCGAAAAAGAAGCCACGGGGCGCGTCTCCCTGCTCGAAGACACGGATGGCGATGGACGCATGGACAAGGCAACGCCTTTTCTCGACAGCCTCGTCATGCCACGCGCTGTGCTTGCGGTGAATGGCGGAGCATTGATCGCCGTGCCACCGAATCTGTATTTCTGCAAAGACACCGATGGTGACGGCAAAGCAGATGTGAAGGACGTCGTTGCAACTGACTTCGGCACCCTCGGCGGCCAGCCTGAGCACATGGCCAACACTCCGGTCTGGGCCATGGACAATGCCATCTGGAGCGCCGGTTACTCCACCCGCTTCAAACTGCGCAGCGGCGTGTGGCAGAAAGACACCGGTCTTGGCCGCGGCCAGTGGGGCCTGTGCCAGGACGACTTCGGCAGGCTCTATTTTAACTACAATTCCGACATGCTCCGTGCCGACCTGCTGCCCACGGAGGCCTTCACGCGCAATCCGCTGCTGCGCAACGCCACGAGCATCAACGCCAAGGTGGCGGCGGATCAAACGCTCTATCCTTCCCATCCCACCCCCGGCGTGAATCGCGGCTACGATCCAAAATCACTCCGCGCAGATGGCACACTGTCCAAGCCGACTGGCACCTGTGGCGCGCTGATCTACCGCGGCGATGCCTTTCCCGCCGCCTACCGTGGCAATGCCTTCATCCCCGAACCCTGCGCGAATCTGGTGAAGCGCTTCACCATGAGCGAGAAGGACGGCATCGTGAAGGCCACGAACACGGCCAAGACCACTGAATTTCTCACCTCCACAGACGAACGTTTTCGTCCCGTGCATGCTGCCAATGGCCCCGATGGCGCGCTTTACCTGGTGGACATGTATCGTGGCATCATTCAGCACCAGAGCTTCCTAACGCATTACCTCATCGCGAACATCAAGGATCGTAAACTGGAGTCGCCGTTCAATCAGGGCCGTATCTGGCGCATCGTGCCGGACGCAAAGGAGCGCCCGCAGCCGGTGAAAGTGAGCAAAGACGTGAATCTGCTCACGCATTCAAACGGCTGGGTACGTGACACCGCCCAGCGCCTCCTCGTCGAATCTGGCGATGCCTCAACCGTCCCCGCGCTGAAAGAAATGCTCGCAGACAAATCAGCGCTCGCACGTCTGCATGCATTGTGGACACTCGATGGACTTGCCGCCGTCACCCCCGATCTGCTGCGCACTGCCTTTGCCGACAAAGACGCCCAGGTGCGTGCTGCAGCCGTGCGCATTTCCGCACGCGATCTCGCTCCTGATTTGTTCGCGCTGACAACGGAAAAAGAGGCGCTCGTCCTCGCGCACCTCGCCATCAAGCTCACCTCATTCAATCTGCCGGATGCTGACACCGCAGTGGCCAAGCTTCTCGCGAGCCATGGCAAGAAGCCCCTGATTCTCGAAGGCGCTTTGACAGGCATGCGTGGCAGGGAGGCTGCCTTTGCCAAGCTCATGGCCGGGCAACTCACGAAAGACAACAGCGCGCAAATTGCTCCAGTCTTAGAGTCGTTAGGCGCACTTTTAGCTCAGGCTAACAAGTCCACGCCGTTTGAAGATATGCTGGAGCTCGCCGCTGCGCAGCCTCAAGGAGGAGCAATGCAAGCAGCCATTATCAAAGGACTCGCCAGCAATGGCGGCGATCCTAAATCCAAAACACCCGCGAAGCTGCTCTGGCTCGACGCTGAGCCTGCCTCATTGAAAACACTCAAGTCAGCAATGAGCGACAAAGCGGGAGCCAAGCTGTTTGCGAGCGTGGAGGCACGCCTTGCATGGCCTGGCAAACCGGGCGCTCCGCCGCCCCCCAAAATCGTGCCACTGAACGAAGCGCAGACTGCCTTGTTTGAAAAAGGCAAAACCGTCTATGTCACCCTTTGCGCGGCCTGCCATCAGCCGCATGGGTTCGGCCTCGACGGACTCGCTCCTCCGCTGGTGGACAGTGAATGGGTGCTCGGCAAGCCGGACATTCTCACCCGCATCGTCCTGAACGGTCTCGCCGGTCCGGTGAAAGTGGGCGGGCGCAGTTTCAACCTCGCCATGCCACCGCTGCCACAGCTCACCGACGAGGACATCGCCGGCGTCCTGACCTACATCCGTCGTGAGTGGGAGCACAACGCCTCGCCGGTCGAAACCAAAGCCGTCACCACCCTGCGCGGCCAAAGCAAAGGCCGCATGGCAATGTGGACGGAAGAAGAATTGAAAAATCTAGGCAAGAAACCGAGTTCCAAATAACATGCACACGCCAACACAGCTCCATCGCCGCGCTTTTCTCGGCAAGACTTCCCAGGGACTTGGAGCGGTGGCGCTTGCATCACTGCTGCGGCCAGCGCTGGCCGCCCCGGTACGTGGTGTTCTTGGCACTCTGCCCCTGCCGCAGAAGGCCAAGCGTGTGATCTGGCTCACCATGGCAGGAGGCCCCTCGCATCTGGAGACGTTTGATCCCAAACCAAAGCTTGCCGAAATGAACGGCAAGCCGATGCCCGAGTCGTTCACGAAAGGTCAGCAGCTCGCTCAGCTTCAAGGCAAACCCTTGAACTGCTTTGGGCCGCAGCATTCGTTCACCAAATTCGGGAAGAGCCAGACCGAGATCTGTTCGCTGTTTCCGCAGATCGGCAGCGTGATTGACGACATCTGCCTGATCCGTTCGATGACCACGGACGCGATCAATCACGACCCGGCGCACATGTTCATGAATACCGGCTCGCAAATCGCAGGCCGGCCCAGCATGGGTTCGTGGATCACCTATGGCCTCGGCACCGAGGCATCGGATCTGCCGGGCTTTGTCGTCTTGACCTCTCTCGGCAAAGGCGGACAAAACCAACCCATCGCCGCACGGCAGTGGAGCAGCGGCTTTTTGCCCTCGAAGTATCAGGGTGTACAGCTTCGAGCGCAGGGCGATCCCGTGCTATACCTCACCAATCCGAATGGCATCTCGCGGGATCAGCAAGGCCGCGACGTGGCAGCAATCAACACGATCAACAAGCAGCACGACACCCTCGTGGACGATCCTGAAATCGCCACGCGCATTGCCCAATACGAAATGGCCTTTCAGATGCAGGCCAGCGTACCCGATTTGATGGATGTGAGCAAGGAAGGCGCGAAGACCTTGGAGCTCTATGGCTGCCAGCCGGGCGATGGCTCCTTCGCCTCCAACTGCCTGCTTGCGCGCCGTCTCGCCGAACGCGGCACGCGCTTCATCCAGCTCTATCACAAAGATTGGGACCATCATGGCGGCATCAAAGAAGGCGTGGCGCTCAAGGCGCAGGAAATTGACCGTGCATGCATGGCACTCATCACCGATCTCAAGCAACGCGGCATGCTGGATGAGACCCTCATCGTCTGGGCCGGAGAATTTGGCCGCACTCCGATGTCCCAGGGCGGCAGCGGCCGTGACCATCACAACAAGGCCATGTCCGTATGGCTGGCAGGTGCTGGTATCCAGGGTGGCATGGTCCATGGAGCCACCGACGATCTCGGTTACGCCGCCATCGACAAAATCACCACCGTCCACGATCTGCACGCCACCATGCTGCACCAACTCGGCGTCAATCACGATGCTTTCAGCTTCAAGTTTCAGGGGCTGGATGCGCGACTCAGCGGCGTGGAAGGCGCGAAGGTGATCAAGGACATCCTCGCGTGAAATGAGCTTCCGCACTTTTGAATCGGCATCCATTGGCGACGGCATTCATCACGCCACGGTAAAATCGGCGGCACTGCGCCGTCGTGCGGACATCAGCTTCTATGTGCCGCCGAACGTGTCCGTGGAGAAACTGCCGCTCGTCATCCTGCTGCACGGAGTTTACGGCAGCCACTGGGCGTGGTTGTACAAAGGCGGCGCGCATCAGGTGCTCGACCGGCTTATTGAAGAAGAGAATCTGCCACCGATGATGCTGGCGATGCCTTCCGACGGCCTGTGGGGCGATGGCTCCGGCTACGTGCGGCATCGAGATGCGGATTTCAGCCGTTGGATTGTGCATGAAGTGCCGGAAGCCGCGGCGCAAATCGATGCACGCTGCATAGACGCTCCTCGTTTCATCAGTGGGCTATCCATGGGCGGCTATGGCGCACTGCGTCTCGGCCTGCTGCATCCAGAAAAATTCACCGCCATCAGCGCGCACAGCAGCATCACGGATGTGATGCAGATGCAAGGTTTCGTGGAGGAGTCGCAAGCGGAGTTTGATCTGACCGATGCGAACCCGCTGGCTGTCCTTGAGTGCGCAAAACTGAATTCACATCGTCCGCATCTGCGCTTCGACTGCGGCAGCGAGGACATCCTGATCGAGCACAACCGCACGCTGCACCGTGATCTGGAAGCGGCAGGCATTACGCATGTGTATGAGGAATTTCCCGGCGGCCACACCTGGGACTACTGGCATCTGCATCTCGCCGACACTCTGCGTTTTTTCAAAGCTTGCCTCGCACTCTAGCGGTCACTTTTTCACCGACCTCGCCTTGTCCGTGTAAAACACCATCGGCAGGCTCAGGTGTTCCTTGTCACCCACCGTCTGCCCAACGAGCGGGATGGGGTTTTTGTACGGAAACTCGGGACTGGGGGTGAAATCGCGGTCGAAGGCGAGCATGGGACCGCGGACGATGAGATCACGCCACTCAGAGTAGGGGCCAGTGTAGATGTCGGTAATGTGCTCGACTTTGGCAGAGACGGGCGTCATGACGAAACCGGCGAGTTTTACACCACGCGCTTCGGCTTTTGATTTCATGACTTCGTAGTCGCCGCGCTGGACACAAAGATCCACGCAGGGTACATCGCCATACCAGGCGACAAATGCCGGCGAGTCCGAGATGATGAACTCATTTTTCTCCGTGAGAGAGCGTAGAATGGCAACACGGTCCGGAATGAAGGGGGGCCAGTGCGGCGGAATTTTACCTCTCATGGTCAGGCCGAATTTCATCACCACCGGCAAATTCACCGCCATGGGAAGTGCGGTGATGAGCAATGCCACCAGCGGTGCCCCCCAGCGAGACATGAAGTCTCCAGACATTTGAAAGCGGGACCACAGCACCACCAGCATCGCCGCACCAAAGGTGGACATGGCGGGCATGAGCACGATGTAGAGGGCGTTGTCATCCTTCTCTTTGTCGTTCAGACCGAGGAGGCCCATGCCGACGGCCACGCAGGCAAAAACTACCGCCAGCGTCCAGCGTGCCGAAGCGGCTTCCGCCTTGCGAAAGCGGTGCATGAGGGCAAGAAAAAACAGCAGTGCGGGCACGACAAAACCCAGATGTGCGATGAGCAGCCCCAGATGATCCTGCCAACCGAGGCCAACCCGCCGCAGCAGATCATCCACCTGGAGCAGCGGCACGCTGGGGGAGAAATCACGCAGCAGCAGGTCATGCGCCACGGCAGAGGATTGCGCCTGAAACAGGGCCTTGATACCCCCGAGAGGATCGCCACAAAGCTGGGTGTTCCACCAGCCCCAGGCGATGAATGTCAACGCCGGGACTAATGCCACCAATAGAGCTCCTGCTTTTCCACGAGGAAGAAACACTGCCAAACCAACAATGACCCCCAGCACGATCCACAGGGCCATCCAGTGCGTGAGCACCATCAGCGAGCACACGATCCCGAGTAGAGCCAGCGGCACAAACATGCCGCGATTTTCCACGGCACGAACCGACACCGAAGCATACAGGCGAAACGCCAGCGCAAACAGCAGCACCAGCAGCCCACGCGGAGCGCCACTGACCATCAGCTCCCAGGCTGGCTCACACACCAGCAGCGCGATGGCCGCGATGGATGCGACCTGTTCATCAAAAAGTCGCCGTGCAGCACCGTGTGTGAAGAAAATTGTCAGCAAATACCACGTCACACCGAAACACGCGATGACACGGTCCAGCAGGAAAACAGAACCTCCGGTGGACGGATCGTAAACCTCCCATCGCGTCATGAAACGGAACGGCACTGACCACAGTAGCGGCTGCAGCGGCGGCTGCACAGTCTCCGGCATGGCCAGCGGCGTAGGCTGCTTCTGTGCCGTCTCCATCTGCGCCCAGGCATACGGCTCAATCACATGCGTCTGATACGATCCCGTGCGGGCGATCTGCCGCGCAAGTTGCGCCTGATTCATGCCTTCTGCACTGCTCAGGCCACGAAACGTCACAAACACATGCAGCAGCGCCATGACAATGGCGGCGGCATAAAACACCAGTCGAAGCAGAGCGCCGGGGCCGGAGGAGTTGGGAGACATGGGCGTTACATGCCACAGCCCAGCCATGCGTGCCAAGAACGATCTCGCGCCTCACTGATGCGGCTCGAAGCTCACCCAGGCACACTCGCGCCGCCCCTCGGCAGCCGCACAGCGCCAGTGCCAGCGCACCGCTGGCTTCACAAATGAACCCAGCTCACCTTCGAGGATGCGGAACTGCCCCAGCAGTTCGCCGCCATCTCGCACCATCAGTGAGCGCGCCGCCACCGTGCCTGACAAAGTGCCACCCTGCTCCAAGGTCACCGGCCCTTCGCACACGAAATCTCCCGAGACATGACCCGAAACCGTGATCGAACGCGCCCGCACCTCCTGCAAAAACGTCACTTCACAACCAGCCACCACTTCGAGACGGTCGCACACGACATTGTCCGCGATGAGGCCGTCCATGTCGAACGTGCGTGAAGGCAGCTCTAAAGTCTCCTGCTCAAAGCGCTGCAGCTTTTTCATGCAAACCGGGCAGGAGGGTGTGGCGAAATCCCCCGCCGTAGTGACGACAAACAGAAAATCACTTTTATCGCCCGGCAGCGCCCGCACTGCAGCGTCCAGCCCCACCGCATCCACTGCTTCAATGCGCAGTTCCTGCGCCATGCGCAGCGCCGCCGGGCTGAAGCCCGCAGGCGCGATCAAAATACCACGCGTGTTGCGGGCGGTGCTCACCTCCTGGGCAAAACGCTGTACCGTTTCCGGCGTGGCCCCCCACTCGTTCCATGGGGCGATCTTCACCATCGCCCGCCGGGCTTTCGCAGATTTAGGCTCCTCAATCATGCCAAACAGCACTGCACCGTCCGGCATGATGCGTGATCCCGCCAATTCGCAGCCTGATTCCGCTGCAATCGCCCGCGCCAGCTCCGAGATGCGCACCCAGTCCAGGCCCGCGATCAGTTCCGGCGACCACCCGGCCAACCGGTCCACGCCGCGACTCCGCCGCAGGGAGAAACCGGCTTCTTCGAGAGTGACAAACGGATCAAGCATGGGGGGACGGCTGGAGTCGGAAGGTGATCAGCGGTACCAAAGCACATTCAAGCCAACCACCAACCATCCATTTATCCTACCGCCGCGGGAATCGGACCCTCCGCTTCTGGCGGCGAGCAATCCGCCTTGCCGCAACTCCAAAACCCTGTTTCTTCCGCGCCTCATGTCGAAGGTCGCCAAAACAGCAGAAACCAAATTTTTCCATACCGGAAGCGCCAAGGAACCGTTCACGTTCGCCACCGGTGCCCAACTGCCGCAGATCACGGTCGCCTACGAAACCTACGGCAAGCTCAATGCCTCCAAATCGAATGCCATCCTGCTGTTTCACGCCCTCTCCGGCAGCCAGCATGCGGCGGGCATCACCACCGAGGTGCCAAATACCGAGGAACGCTGGACGGAAGACATCCACACAGGCTGGTGGGATCTGTTCATTGGGCCGGACAAGGCACTGGATACCAAACGCTACTTCATCATCTGTGCAAACTACCTCGGCGGCTGCTACGGCAGCAGCGGCCCGGCTTCGATCAACCCCGCCACCGGCCAGCCCTACGGCAGCGCCTTTCCCGAGGTCCGCACGAGCGATGTGGTAAAGTCCCAGCTCGCCCTGCTCGACAGCCTTGGCATCAAACAACTCCATGCCGTCATGGGGGCGTCGGTCGGTGGCCTACTTGCCATCAATCTCGCCACCTTGCATCCTGAGCGTGTCAAACTCGTCGTCCCCATCGCCAGCGGCTGCCGCACCACCGTGCTCACTCGTCTCACGCTTTTCGAGCAGGTGCTCGCCATTGAAAACGATCCGCACTTCCGTGGCGGCAATTTTTATGACGGCCAAGCCCCCGAGTACGGCCTCGCCCTGGCTCGCATGATCAGCCACAAGACCTTTGTGCATCTCGATGCCATCGAGCGCCGTGCGCGGCAGGACGTGAAGAACGGCGGCGCTTCACTTTCGTGGTATCGAGTCCAACACAACGTCGAAAGCTACATGCTGCATCAGGGGAAGAAATTCGTGAAACGCTTCGATGCCAACACCTACCTGCGCATCGCGGACATGTGGCTGCGCTACGATCCCCTCGGCGATGCCGGCGTGACCACGTATGCCGAACTCTTCGCCCGCAGCGCCGCCGCCGGGCAGCACTACCTCGTCTTCAGCATCGACAGCGACTTCTGCTTCTACCCCGAGGAGCAGGCCGAACTCGTCAGCCACCTCGAAACTGCCGAAGTCTCCAACATGCACATCACCGTACACTCTGACAAAGGCCACGACTCCTTCCTGCTCGAACCGCAGCTCTACACCCCGCATCTATCGTTCACCCTCGATGGCCGCTGGAACAAAGGCTCGGTGGATCGTCCGGTGCAAGAAGTCGAATAACTGCCATGTCCATGCAGCTCACATTCCTCGGCACCGGCACCTCTGTCGGCATCCCGGTGATTGGCTGTGACTGCGCGGTGTGTCGCAGCACCGACACGAGGGATAAGCGGCTGCGCAGCTCCGTTTACATTCATACTCCAGAGGCCGCATGGGTGGTGGACACCGGGCCAGATTTCCGCATGCAGTGCCTACGCGAAAACATCCGCAGCCTGGATGCCGCGATCTTCACGCATCCGCACATGGACCACCTCACCGGGTTCGATGATCTGCGGCGGTTCACCACCGAGGCGGATCATTTCCTGCCGATCTACGCCACACCGGAGTGCCTTGGCGTACTGGAGCGCATGTTCATCTATGCCTTCAATGGCGAGAACCGTTACCGCGGCTATTTAAAGCCTTTTCCGAAACCGATTCACGGCGCGTTTCATCTGGGCGAGACGACGATCACTCCTCTGCCCGTACAGCATGGCAAGGTGGACACCATCGGCTTTCTCTTTTCACGCGCCGGCAAAAAGCTCTGCGCCTACATTCCAGACTGCAAAACGTTGCTACCGCATTCGCTTGAACTGCTGCGCGGAGTTGACACGCTCATCATCGACGCCCTGCGCCACACCCCGCACCCCACGCACATGAGTTTTGAGGAAAGCCTGGCCGTGCAGCGCGAACTCCAGCCGCGCCAGACTTGGTTCACCCACATCCAGTGCGAGATCATGCATGCCGTGGAAGATCCTCGACTGCCTCAGGGAGTAAACATTGCCTACGATGGACTCAAGCTGGAATGGTCATGAAACAAATCGCGCGAGCAAGAATGACGAATGACGCGCCAAGCTTTTCTCCTGCGCGGCCACCTCTGCATAAAACTGCATTGATTCGGCCTTCGGCATTCATTCGGCATTCCGCATTCGTCATTCGTCATTTGTCCGCCGCCCTGCTCCTGCTGGTGTTCACACCTCCGGCCCGCGCCCAACTCCTCGCCGACTGGGACGCCGCCGCTGAAACCGCTGTCGTGTTCAATCCAGATTTCCCCGGCTCAGCCGAACTCGCCGCCTACTACGCTGAGAAACGCCACATTCCCAAAGAGCGCGTCATCGGACTGCGCTGCTCGCAGGAAGACTCCATGTCACGCGGCGAATTCGAAGCGCATCTGCGTGGCCCGCTGCTCCAGCTCTTTGAATCCAGGCACTGGTGGAACGCGGAACCGGCCCTGCCGGGCGATGGCCTCACCTCACCTCTAGCTCCTTCCAACAAGGTTCGCGTCCTAGTTCTCATGCGTGGCGTCCCTTTTCAAATCCGTCGCGCGGCGCAAAAACCCAAGCAGTCGCAGGAAGACGAGGCCAGCGTCGATTCGGAGCTCGCCGTGCTCGGCCTCACCAATCCGCCGATTCAAGGTGGCCTGCGCAACCCCTACTTTGACCAACCGGCGCGGTTTCCCCATGCTCAAAAATCGTCCGGGCTGCTGATCGTAGGCAGACTGGACGGACCTGACGACCCTACGGTGAAACGCATGATCGACGATGCCATCCATGCCGAGCAGATCGGCCTGCTGGGCCGCGCCGTCATTGATCTCGCCAATAAGACCGGCGCGTACAAGGAGGGAGAAAACTGGCTCCTGAGTAGCGCCGAGTCTTATCGCCGCGCAGGCATCCCAGTGTTCATCGACCGCTCCGAGGATGTGGCGCGTGATGGCTGGCCACTGCCTGACACGATTCTCTACTTCGGTTGGTACACTGACCACATTGCCGGTGCGCTCGCTTCTCCCTCGTTTCATTTCAAGCGCGGGGCCATCGCCTGCCATCTGCATTCCTTCAGTGCCAGCATCATCCGCTCTCACGACAAGGCATGGGTCGGCCCGCTGCTCTCACATGGGGCCGCCGTCACCTTTGGCAATGTATTTGAACCCTACCTCGCGCTCACGCTGCACTTCGACATCTTCAACAAGCGCCTCATGGAAGGCTTCACCGTTGGCGAGGCCGCTTGGAATGCCACCCCGGCGCTGTCGTGGATGAACGTCGTCCTGGGTGATCCCCTGTACCGCCCTTTTGGCAAAGGCATTGGGGCCAAGCTCGGCGAGGGCGACGACCGGGATTACGCGCTCTATCAAGGCATGGCACTGCGCCTCGCAGGTGAGCCAGATGGCCGCATCAAAACCGCGCTCACCGAATACGCCGAGAAACGCCACAGACCACACCTCCTCGAACTCACCGCCCTGCTCTCCGCCCTTCAGTCCAAGCTGCCACAGGCTATTGATCTGCTCGAACACGCCGAATCCACCACCCAGGATACTGCTGAGCTGCTGCGTTTGAGGTTGTATGAGGCTGAAATGCTCTGCCGCAGTGAAAAAGCCGCCATCGCTCGCAAGCTGCTGCGCGAGACGCTGAAAGATGACCTCTTCAAGGGGCAGCCTTCCCGAATCGCCGCCGAATCCCTCCTCAAGGACATAGGCGGGTGAAAACTCTCTGACATAGAATGCAGCGAAAGTAGCAGTCTGTGCTAACACCCGAGGTCCATTGACCGTTTGATCGTAGCCGCCTATTCCACCAAACCATGAAGATCACTACCACCGCTCTGTTGTCACTTTGTCTAGCCCTAGGGGCCAGCGCTGAAATCCGCATCTGGAAGGACGCCTCAGGTGCCCACGAAATCAAAGCAGAACTCGTCAGTGTCACGGGGGGCAAAGTCACCCTGAAGCGTGAAAATGGCTCCATTGTCACACTGGCGGTCACCGCGCTCAGTAAGGCAGATCAGGCACTTCTCAGTGGCGGAGGCTCAGGCGGTGCCCCCGGCGACTGGCCGCAGTGGCGCGGCCCGGGTCGTGACGATGTCTCAAAGGAAAAAGGTCTGCTCAAAAAGTGGCCCACCGATGGTCCGAAACGCCTGTGGGTGAATGGAGAAGCTGGACTCGGCTATTCAGGTTTCGCCGTGGTGGGTGGTAAACTCTACACCTTGGGGCTGTATGATGCCGAAGAGAAGCTCATCTGCATCGACACCGCCACCGGCAAAAAGCTGTGGGAAACCGCCGTCGGCCCGATTCTGAAAAACGGCTGGGGCGATGGACCACGCGCCACCCCCACAGTCGCCAACGGCATGGTCTATGCCACGGGCGGCAATGGTGACATCATTTGTGCTGATGCCGCCTCCGGCAAGAAAGTCTGGGAAAAAAGCCTCCAAAAAGACCTCGGCGGCAAACTTCAGGGCTGGGGCTACACCGAATCTCCGCTCGTGGATGGCGATCTCGTCATCGTGACACCCGGCGGTGCCAAAGGAGCTGTCGCGGGATTGGATGCAAAGACGGGTAAGGTCGAATGGCAAACCACCGACGTGACAGAGAATGCCCAATACTCCTCCGTCATCCCCATCACCCAGGGAGGTGAACGCGAGTACGTGCAATTACTCATGAACAGCATCCTTGGAGTCTCCAAAAAGGGCAAAGTGCTCTGGAAGACCGAATTCCCCGGCAAAACTGCCGTGATCCCCACGCCCATCTACGACAACGGTCAGGTCTATGTGGCCGCTGGTTATGGCGTCGGCTGCAAGTCGGTGAAAATCGACGGCAGCAGCGTCACTGAAGTTTACGCCAACACCAACATGGTCAATCACCATGGCGGCGTAGTCTTGATCGACGGCCTGCTTTACGGCCACTCCGAAAAAGGCGGCTGGACCTGCCAGGATTTCAAAACCGGCGAGATCGTCTGGCAGGACAAGGGCATCGGCAAAGGCGCGGTGACCAGTGCGGATGGCATGCTCTACTGCCTCGCAGAAAACGACGGCACGGTCGCCTTGGTGGAAGTATCGAAGAAGGGCTGGCAGCAAGTCAGCAGCTTCAAACTCGAAGCCACCTCCTCACAACGTAACCCCAAGGGCAAAATCTGGACGCATCCCGTCATCAGCAACGGCAAGCTCTACCTGCGTGACCAGGAGTTCATCTCCTGCTACGACGTGAAAGGCTGATGCGCAGCGCCATTAACCAACTCGGAGGCAGGGCCGCATGGCTCTGCCTCTTTTTTATGCTCACGCATTGCGGCCCGGCACCGCGCCGCGAATGGAAGCTGCTGGCAGATGAATTTGCACCTTCATGGCAGGCCTCCGGCATTGCCGAAGAGGGACGTGTTTCCATCCAGTCGGGCGAGATTGACCTGCAACCCGGCCAGCCGATGACCGGTGTACGATTGGATGCGCAGAAATGGAAAAACGCCGGGCTGCCCACCACACGGTATTCCATCGAATATGAAGCCATGCGCGTGACGGGAAATGATTTCTTCGGCACCGTGACCTTTCCAGTCAACGACTCGCATGCCTCGCTCGTCATCGGCGGCTGGGGCGGTACGCTCGTGGGCATCTCCAGCATCGACGACATGGACGCCAGCGAAAACTCCACCCGTGGCAATGCCTACTTTGAAAACAACCGCTGGCACAAAGTGCGCATCGAGGTTCGCGATGATGAACTGCGGGCCTGGATCAACGACAAGTTGTTCGTCAACACCAGCACCAAAGGCCGCAAGCTGGGGCTGCGAACTGGTGACATTGACAAATGCACGCCCTTTGGATTCGCCAGCTACGCCACACAGGCACGCATTCGTAACGTAGTGGTTCGCCGCCTCTAAACTTCCCGACCTGAGGCTTGACCTTGCAAGGCCACCCCATATTCTCCGCACCATGGCAACCGAGCATTTTCAACGAGGGCAGGTCATTTTCCGTGAAGGCGACAAATCACAGGAGGCTTACTTTATCGTCAGTGGACTGGTTGAGATCTCCATCAATACCTCCCACGGCATTCAATCCCTCGCCAAAATCGGCCCAGGCGAAATCATCGGGGAGATGGGCATGATCATGGACCGCCCGCGCTCTGCTACCGCCTCCGCGCTGGAGAACACCACCTTGGAAACCATTGCCGAGGCCGAGTTTGAAGAACAGATCATCCAGCGCCCCGACCGCCTGCATGTGTATCTCGCCACGCTGTTTGAACGCATCCGCAGGACCGACCTGCTGCTTTCCACGACCACCAATGCCACGGTGCCGCTGGTAGCAGCCAAACCCAAGCCAGCTAAGGAACCAGTCTTCCGGGTGAAGATTCGCTCGCACTACGATGAGACCGGCCTGGACCATCCTCCGGTAGATAAAACGATCACCAAGCTGCCCTTCCGCATCGGCCGCATTTACTTCGACACCGCAGTGTCCTCACTGTCGCGCAACGACCTTTCCATCGACGAACCGCATCCCTATCAGCTTTCGCGCAATCATTGCGAGATCGATTTTGAGCAAGGCCATTTCGTTCTGCGTGACCGCGGCAGCAAGCTCGGCACCTGGGTGAATGGCACGCACGTCAGCGTTGATGCAGGCTGCATCTCCAGCCCGCTGAAAACCGGCGAGAACAACCTCATCCTGGGCAACGCCGACAGCCCGCACCGCTACACGCTCACGATTGAGGAACTGCCGTAAGCGCACGCTTCACTTCATCTGCACGATAACCAAAGCCGGGGCCGCTGATCGTGCTCAGGTCCACGATGCCGTTACGACGCTGGAACAGTCCGGGGTGGATCTCCTGCTCAGGCAGTGAAGCGTCGGGATAGAACTGCATGGCATTGCATTCCACGCCCTGAATCGTTCCCGCATGGGCGGCCAGGCGAACGTGCGGGATCATCGCGAGCATTGGGTTCGTCAAATCCTGCACCATCAGCGGCATGCCATGCGCTTTGGCCCAGCATAGGCTCAGCAACGCGCCGGTCTGGGTTTTGCAGGTCTTCAAGGCCACCCCAGACCAGCCGAGACGACGGCCCAGGCGCACGAACTCCCAATCATGCGCGCTCTCATCAAGGAACAACGGCTTGCGCGCCGAAACGCTGCGCACGTCAATTTGATGCGCCTCCAGATCATACGGGAATGGCTGCTCCACATACAAGGTACGGGCATAAATTTCCGGCTCGTCACGCAGCAACCGATCAAGAATATCATTCACGTAACCGGGTTCTTTGACGGTGCAGTTGAAGTCGGCACTGAGCCATTTCACGCCACCGGCGAAACCGATGCGGCCAATGCGCTGCATGCGTTCAAAATCCCACGCTGCATCCGTACCACGCAGCTTCACCTTGAGGCATTTCAAACCGTCGCGTTTGATCCAGTCTGCCAGCAGCAGTGGGTGCTCATCGTTTGGCTCTGTGCCGTTCAAATCCGCCGCCTCCAGCGCATCCACGCCGCCAACAAGATGCCACACCGGCAGTTGTTGCGGGGCATCCATCACGAGGTAGTCTTGCGGATAGCGCCCCTTGAACTCAATGCCGCTGCCAGTTTCCGGCGTGATGAAGGCGGACAGGTCGCGGTTCATGAACTCCGCATTGTAAGTGGAGTAGATGTCGCGGTTGTGCAGCACGCCATAGGCATCATGCACAGCGATGTCGAAGGCACTGAAGGCCACGAGCGAACCCAGGTAGGGCATGGCATCCCCGCCCGCAGCCGCATTGGCCTCCTTCAAAGTCGCTGCCAGCGGGCCGTGCATGAAGTCCTGACCGATCTCCATGGGGTGGCCAGTGAAACCGCTCTCAACCAGCCGTTGCGCCAGCAGCGTGGAAAAATCCTGCATGCGCTGCGCACGCACAGCCACACTCAGAGAACTTGGCCAAACCCATGACACGCTTAACGGCGTTTCGCCCCAGCCTTGCGCCGTTTTGCCACTCCGGTCAGCCACCGTCACCCGCACCCGCAGACAGACGGCGCTGGTCACGGTTTCGGGGCCGAACTTCAGCGGGACACGCATTGTAACAGGCAGGAAGAAAACTTCAGCGGCGGTGACTCGGACGTCGGTGGGCTTGGTGGTGGACATGGACGCAAAATGAAGCGCCTCCGCTGGCCCGCAAAGAAAACATTGCTGTGTTGCGCTAGGTCAGCTTCAATCCACCCCATGCGTATTTGGGATCTGCATTGCCACATGTCAGGCGTCCCCGGCCTCACGCCGGAGGAACGCCTCAAGGCACTCCTCGTTTATGCCGACCGCATGGGCATCGAGCGGCTGTGCGTTTACATGGGCCTGAAGTGGTCGCAAGACCCCTCCCCCGCTGATCTGGTGCAGCAGAACAACGAAGTGCTGCGCGCTATCGCGAAGTTCCCCGATCGTGCATTTGGCTTCGTCTATCTCAGCGCCAAGCATCCTGAGGAAAGTCTGGCCGAACTGGAGCGCTGCGTGGCCAACGGCCCAATGGTAGGCGTGAAGCTGTGGGTGGCGGAAAAATGCAGCGTGGCCGCCATCGACGCGATCATCCGCCGCGCCGCCGAACTGAAGGCCGTAATCTTCCAGCACACCTGGTTCAAAACCAACGGCAACTACCCCGGCGAATCGACGCCTGACGATCTCGTGACGCTGGCCAAACGCTTCCCCGAGGTGCCCATCATCTGCGGCCACACTGGCGGCACTTGGGAAGTCGGCATTCGTGCGATTCGTGCGCAAACCAACCTCTATGCCGATCTCGCCGGCTCAGATCCCACGGCAGGTTTCACTGAAATGGCGGTGCGCGAACTCGGCGCAGCACGCGTCATCTACGGCAGTGACTGCGGTGGGCGCAGCTTTGCCAGCCAACTGGCGAAGGTGCATGGCGCGCAGATCAGCGATGCCGATAAGCAAAAGATCTTCTGCGACAATCTGCGCGGCCTGATGCTGCCCATCCTACAGGCCAAGGGCATCAAAGCGTGACCTCAGCTCTTTTTTTTTCCCGAAGCCAAAGAGACGCTTCAGGAAACCACCGCCTTCTTTGGTCTCGGTAGCTTCCGTGGTCGGAGCGTTAGGACCAGCCAGACGGCGACCGCCTGAGTCTGCTTTTTCTTTGGCCGATTTTTTGGCCTCCACGGGGACAGGTCTGTCGGCGGGTGTTGGCAAAGAAGCCGCCCACCAGGAAGGAACCAGCGCGGCCACCGTCTGCCACGCTTCCAATCCGGCGTGCCAGACCAGAGAGTCCGAAACCAGCTTTTGAGCACGGACCAACTCGGTCATGGCCTGGTCATCCAGCGGACCCTCGGCTGCGCCTGCGTTGTTGTAGTACCAATTCATCTTGAAGTGCCCTTAGGCTACGCTCACATCAAAACTGCGCAAGGCAGTAGGAAATGCTTTTCACGTCCCGCAGAATCATTCACACTGCCCGCATGAACCGCCGGAATTTCATTCTGAGTTCCAGCGCTACGCTGGCGGCATCGACCCTGCACGGGGCCGAAGAAGTGAAACTGACCGACTGCCATGTCTATCTGGGGCCACATCCGTTTCGACAATTGGGCGCTGGAAACACTACAGAATTCATTCGCGGTCTGACCAAACGCGGCGTGACGGAAGCGTGGACCGGTGCGTTTGCAGGCCTGCTACGCCGTGATGTAGCGAATGTGAACCGTGACCTCGCACAAGCCTGCCAAGGCTCGATTCTCCGTGCCTGTGGCACCATCAACCTTTCCCTGCCGGACTGGCAGGATGACGTCAAGCGTTGCGCAGAAATGCACGGCATGCGCGTCATTCGCCTGCATCCCAACTACCACGGCTATGATTTGAAAACGCCTGCGTTTCGTGATTTTCTCGCGCTGGCGCTGAAGCATCGCCTGCTGGTGCAACTGGTGGCCCAGATGGAAGACGAACGAACGCAGCACCCGCAGGTGCAGGTGGCTCCAGTCGATCTCCAGCCGCTCTCGGGCATCCTGCAAGACATGAAAGAATCGCAAATCATGCTGCTCAACGCCAATGCCGCCATGGTGCTGCGCCATTTGCAGAACTGTCCGCAAGTCTGGCTCGATTTCGCCATGATCGAGGGCGTGGGCGGTGTGGAAACTTTGCTCAAAACCTGGCCGCTGGAGCGGCTCGTATTTGGCTCATTTGCACCCGTTTTCTACTGGGAGGCCTCCCGTTTGAAAATGCAGGAGTCAGCCCTGAGCGCCGCACAAACCTCGGCAGTGCAGTGGCAGAACGCCTCCGCCCTGCTCGCCTGAGATTTCAGGCGGCAAGAAGCAGCGGCAGGGAGACATACCGGGTGTTGCGGGAACCAAGTAGCAGATCGCAGATGCGCTCGGCGGCATGACCGTCGCCAAAAACATCACGAGAACGATTGGCGTTAATATGCCAACCCTTGTCAATCAAGGCGGTGCGCAGCATCTCGCGCAGCCGTTCGGGAGATCCCCCCACGAAGCGTGCCCCACCGCATGCCGCAGCTTCCGCACACTCGCTACTCTCTCGCAGCACGATCATCGGAATACCGAGCGTGGTGACTTCTTCCTGAATGTCACCAGAATCAGACACGACCAACCAGGCTCCGGCAAGCAGTTGGGTAAAGTCGAAGTATTCCAGCGGGTCAATCATACGAATGCGCGGATGGCCGTCGAGTTCGGCAGCGGCGGCAGCACACACCGCAGATTTTTTATGCACCGGGAACACCAAGCAGAGATCAGGCTGGCACTCAATGAACTCGCGCAGCGCCCGAAGATGAGGGCTCATCGTTTCACCAAAATTTTCATGCCCATGGGTGGACAAGACGACGAGGCGCTTGCCTGCCGCCCACTGCTGCAACTGTTCCACGGTTTTGCCGGGGCGTTTCGAGGCCAGAGTTTGGCGTAGCGCATCCACCGCCGTATTGCCCACCACATGGATCGAATCCGCTGAGCGGCCTTCACCCAGCAGGGTGCGGCGATCACTCTCAGTGACCACAAAATGATGACCTGCTCCCCGGCCAACCTTTCGGCGGTGCATTTCTGCTGGGAGCTGGCTCAGCAGATTCCCTGCATGCTGCACGGCATCCAGATGCCCCAAAGGAATGCTACGCTGGCCAGCAGCCAGTGAGGCGAGTGCGGCGGAGTCCGAGTCCCCCTGCACCAGCACAAGGTCTGGATTTTCAGACTCAAGCACCGTGCCCAGACGATCCAGCAGGCTGCCACCAAGGACATTCACACTCGGCCCAAATCGCGCCGTCTCCAGATGATGATCAATGCTTATCTCGAGCTGTTCCAAGAGTGACTGCCGCAAACCGGCATTTCGGCCCAAATTGGGGGTGTAAAGTCTGTTCTGTAAAAGGCTTTAGCCTTGCAATGCACGCCCCATTGGGGGCTGCGGAGTGAG
>CAINGK010000192.1 GCA_903848465.1 uncultured Verrucomicrobiota bacterium | reverse complement strand
GCCTTCACCAATGGCCCGCCCACGACCACAGCCGTTTTGGGCACGGCTTACAGCTTTACCTATACCGCGAGCGGTACGCCAGCACCCACCTTTACCGTATCCTCTGGCGCGCTGCCCACGGGGTTGAGTCTAAGCAGCGCCGGGGCCATCACCGGCACGCCGACGGCGATTGGCACTTTCACCGGCACCGTTAAGGCAACAAATACTGCGGGCAATGTCACTCAGAATTTCAGCATCACCGTCAACCAATTGCCTGCCATCACTAATGGCCCGCCCACGAGTACAGGTCTCGTCGGTACTGCCTACAGCTTTACCTACACCGCGACCGGCTCGCCAACTCCCACCTTTGCCGTCACTGCAGGTAGTCTGCCAACTGGGCTGAGCCTGAGCACTGCTGGAGCCATCACCGGCACACCATCGGTGGCGGGAGCATACACCGGCACCGTGACAGCCTCCAATGCAGGGGGGACCACCACGCAGAATTTCAGCATTACCATCAACCAGTTGCCTGCTATCACCAATGGCCCGCCCACGAGTACAGGTCTCGTCGGTACTGCCTACAGCTTTACCTACACCGCGACCGGCTCGCCAACTCCCACTTTTGCCGTCACTGCAGGTAGTCTGCCAACTGGGCTGAGCCTGAGCACTGCTGGAGCCATCACCGGCACACCGTCAGTAGCGGGAGCGTACACCGGCACCGTGACAGCCTCCAACGCTGGGGGGACCACCACGCAGAACTTCAGCATTACGATAAATCAGGTGCCTGCCTTCACCAATGGCCCACCGACAACCACGGCCATCTTGAGCACGGCTTATAGCTTTACCTGCACGGCCAGCGGTTACCCTGCACCGACCTTTACCGTGTCAGCCGGAGCACTGCCCACGGGGCTAACTTTGAGCAGCGCCGGGGCCATCACCGGCACGCCGACGGCGATTGGCACTTTCACTGGTACCGTGAAGGCCACTAACACGGTGGGCAACACCACTCAGAACTTCAGCATCACCGTCAACCAATTGCCTGCCATCACTAACGGACCGCCCACGAGCACAGGTGTCGTCGGGACCGCCTACAGTTTTACCTACACCGCGACCGGCTCGCCAACTCCCACTTTTGCCGTCACTGCAGGTAGCCTGCCAACTGGGCTGAGCCTGAGCAGCGCCGGAGCCATCACCGGCACGCCGACGGCGACGGGGGTTTTCACTGGCACCGTGACAGCCTCCAATACGGCGGGGACCACTACCCAGAACTTCAGCATCACCGTAAATCAGGTGCCTGCTTTCACCAATGGCCCGCCAACAACCACCGCCGTCTTGGGCACGGCCTACAGCTTTACCTGCACCGCCAGCGGTTACCCTGCACCGACCTTTACTGTGTCAGCCGGAGCACTGCCCACGGGGCTGACTTTGAGCAGCGCTGGTGCAATCACCGGCAGTCCGACCGCGACGGGAACTTTCACCGGCACGGTGAAGGCCTCCAATTCGGTGGGCAATGTCACCCAGAATTTCAGCATCACGGTGAACCAGTTGCCTGCGTTCACCAACGGCCCGCCGCCCACTACGGGCACCATCGGCACGGCTTACAGCTTTACCTACACTGCGAGTGGTAGTCCGGCACCCACCTTCACAGTGACCGCTGGCGGCCTACCCACCGGGCTGAGCCTGAGCACAGCCGGAGCGATTACGGGGACACCAACGACCGCAGGCACCTTCTCCGGTACGGTCACAGCCTCAAACACCGCAGGTACGACCACGCAGGACTTTAGCATCAGCGTGCCAAAGCTAAGCGCTACGGTGACGCTTGGCAGTCTGGCGCAGACCTATGATGGCACCGCGAAGGTGGCCACAGCGACGACGAATCCAACGGGTAAAACCGTCACCTTCACCTACAATGGTTTGAGCACACCACCGATAAACGCGGGTAGCTACACGGTGGTGGGCACCATCGTTGATACCAACTACGCTGGCACCTCCTTATCTGGCACCCTGGTCATATCCCAGGCCTCCGCGACCATCACCCTGAGTAACACTACCCAAACGTACGATGGTACCGCTAAAGCCGTCACTGCCACGACCAGCCCTACGGGACTCAGCGTGGGCATCACCTACAACGGTTCATCCACGGCACCGTCGGGTTTCGGCACTTACACAGTGGCTGCCAGCATCACCGACCCCAATTACACCGGTACTCAAAACGGCTCGCTCACCATCCAAGGTCAGACCTCCAGCAGTTGGAAAGCACAGCACTTCACCGCCGGTCAGATTTCCGCCGGGCTGTCTGCTGACAATGCTGATCCCGACGGTGATACCTTGCAAAACCTAGCTGAATACGCCCTGGGTACGGACCCGCTAGTGCGTAACACGCCGCCGCAGCCCACGTATGATGTCAACGGACTGACGCTCACTTTCACCCGGCCCAAAGCGCTGCCGAATGTGACCTACACCGCACAATCAACCGATAGCCTGGGAACCTGGAATGCCGTGACGCTTGTGGTGATCACGGATGGCCCCGTGCAGACGATCCAAGCCCGTGATCCGCTGACCAGCGGCAATACGAGCCGACGCTTCATGCAACTGATATTCGGCACCCAGTAAAGCTTCAGCGGAAAATGCCGCGTTTCGGGGGCGATTCTTCGGGGTGCTTTTTCGCTTCCTCGGCACGGATTTTTTCCGCCGTGTCCTTGTACCACAGGGGGCCGTTGACTTTGAAGTTATAAATCAAGTCGCGGAAATCCATCATGAGGCGCTGGTCATTCGTGAGTGCGCCGAGCAGACCTTTTCCGGCGGTAATATTGGCGGCGGCCACGGCGAAACTGTCGGCGGCTTTTTTGATCGACTGCAAGGATTCATCGGCTGTCGTCATCACATGATCAGCCTTGGCGATGGCAGGGTCGAGTTTGTCAAACATGGGACCGAGCTTTTTGCTGGACTCTTCCACGTTTTTGGCGGCGTTTTTGAAGCTGTTGGCGGCGTCTTTGAGATCTGCGAGTGCGTTCTTGAGGGTCAGCGCGTTTTCTTCACCCAGCACTTTGTCGTCCACACGCTTGAGGGTGCTGTTGAGGTGCTCAATGCCCTCTTTGAAATTTTGAATCGTGGCGTCGGAGAGGGCGTCCTTGTTCACCTTGCCCAAGGCACCTTTGACGTCCTTGAGGGCTTCGCGCACGTCATCCAGCACGACATCGACTTTTTGTCCGACCTTTTCAGCCTGGCTTTGCAGATCGTTGAGGCCACCGCCTTTTTCCCCTTCGATGATTTTGTCATAATCATGCGGCAGGAACACATCGGTTTGCTTGCCCGTAGGTTTGATTTCCACCAGGGCATCTCCCATGAGGCCAGCTGAGCCGATGCCAAAGGAGGCGTCGGCAGGAATCATGACATCCTTGAAAAGCTCCAGATCAAGTATGACGCCGGTGAAAGTTTGGTTGAGTTGCGGCTTTTTGTCCACCTTGCCCACGCGCGAACCACCGAGGAAGACGGGCGAACCTTCTTTGATACCGGCGGCGTTGGGAAAGGCGACATGCAGATGGTAGGTGTCCTTGAAGACTTCGCGCACGCGTCCAAACATGAGAATGAGGCCGCCGAGTAGAAGCAGCCCGATGAACAGAAAGAGTCCGACGAGCATTTCGGTTTTTTTGTCGCTGTCGATCATGAGATGAAAAGAATGGGGGTGGAAAGAGGTGGATTCAACCGGTGACGTCGGAACGGCCGTTGATAAAATCCTGCACGATCGGGTCGTTGCACTCACGCAGTTCCGTGGGGGTGCCTAAAAAACGAATCTCGCCGCGATAGAGCATGGCCACGCGATTGGCGATCTTGAAGACGCTGCGCATGTCGTGAGTGACGATGATGGAAGTGATGCTGTAGCGGCGCTGCATGCGCAAAACCATCTGGTCGATGATGTCGGAGCCGATGGGATCGAGCCCAGAATTGGGCTCGTCGTAGAGAATGCACTCGCTGCGGTCAATGATGGCGCGAGCGATGCCAGTGCGTTTGCGCATGCCGCCTGAAAGGCTGGTGGGGAATTTGTGCCGGTGTTCGTCGAGATCCACGGCCTGTAGGGCGGCACGCACGCGCCGGTCGATTTCTGCAAGGTCACGCACACCGTGCTCCAGCAACGGGAAGGCCACATTTTGCTCGACGGTGAGATTGTCAAACAGAGCCGCGCCCTGGAAGAGCATGCTGACCTTCTGGCGAATGGGGGCCATTTCGCGCTCCTTCAACCGATTCACATGCACGCCATCGACATAGATTTCTCCGCTGTCAGGTTTGATCAGGCCGATGATGTGTTTGAGCGTCACGGTCTTGCCCTCACCACTGGGACCGATGATGCACACGGTTTCCCCGTGCTGGATGGTGAGGTTGATGTTCAGCAGCACCTGCTGGCTGCCAAAGCGTTTGCAGACGTTTTTCAGCTCGATGAAAGCATGAGTGCTGCCGTTCTCAGGGGCAGAAGTTGGGGCCGCGTTGGTGGTGGGGTCTGCCATGACTTAGGCGGTGCCGATGGGAAAGATGTAGTTGAGCAGGATGGAGAGGAAGAAATTGACGATGAGCAGCACGAGCGAGGAAATGACCACCGCGCGGGTGGTTCCCAGGCCGACACCGACTGCGCCGTTCTCTGCTGACAGGCCCTGATGGCAGGAGATCAAAGTGATGAGCATGCCAAACACGAACCCTTTGATCATGCCAATGTTGAGATCATCCATGTTGGTATGATCGAGCATGTGCGTGAGGTACCATGCCGAAGGCATGTCGTAACCGAAGCTCGTCACTAGGTAGGAGGCGAACAGGCCGAAGGAAATGCTTTCCGCCACGAGAAAGGGCATGGAGATCATCATTGCCAGGAAACGTGGTAGGACGAGAAAATCGACCGGATGCACACCCATGACCCGCAGAGCATCGACTTGTTCAGTGACCTTCATGGTGCCGATGTCGGCGGCCATCGCAGCGCCCACGCGGCCCGCCACCATCAGCCCGGCCAGCACCGGGCCTAGCTCGCGACAGAGCGCGACGGACACCACCGCACCCACGGTCGTCTCAAACCCGAAGTCTTTGAACTTGGCGTAGCTCTGAAAAGTGAACACTGCGCCGGTAAAGGCTCCGGTCACAATGACCACCGCCTGCGAGCCGTAGCCGATGGCAACGATCTGCTGCGCCACGAGCTTGAGCCGCCACACCCCTGAGCGTACGGCAATCGACAACTCGCGCATCAACTCTGCGAGCTGTCCGAGATAAACCAGAAACTGAAGAAAGGTGCGGCCCGGAAGGGTCAGCAGGCCAGAAGAAAATTCCGTCACGGATTCATCATCGCATGTTGTGGCGTGAAGGCAAATCAACGGAACTGTCAGCGCTGAAAATGAGAAGCCCCGTCATGGATTTCTCCAGACGGGGCAAAGTCGGCGTTAGGCTCGCTCGTTGGCAGGGCGTGCTACTGTGGTGGCACGCGGAAGAGCTTGCCAGTGTAGGGGCACTTGACTTCCATGCCGACAGGCAGACCGGTGACATCCACCAACTGATGTTTGGCGGCAAACGGGCTGTTCACGAAACCAGGGCGTCCAGAGATGGGGGTGCCGTATGGCAGATCTGCCGTCGCTGGGGCAGGGGGTGTTGGAGCCACCGATGGAGTGCTTGGAGCAGTCTTGGTCATGGCAGCCACATTGCTGTTGGCATCGATCGGCGTTGTGCGAGGGCGCTCAGGGGCAGGAGTCTTGGGACGATTGGCAGCGATGTTGGAGGAGGCTGCAGTCACGCCGCCTGGAACCAGGAATGGGCGCTGCGTGTAGGGGCAGACCACTTTGGAGCCAGCAGACATGCCGCGTACATCGACGAGGCGTGGCGGGTTGGTGAACGGAGTGCGGACGTACCCGGGCAGGTCGGGCACTGCCTGCGCAACAGGCATCGAGGCGGCATTCAACATGGCCGGAGGCGGCGTGGAGGGGCGATCAGGACCAACGCTCGGGCTGGGAGTTTGCACCGGAGCGGTTCTTTGGGCCAGCGTTGGTGATCCAGCATGGTTGGCTCCCAGCGGACAGCTATCTTTGGCCATGTAATAGGAGATGAGGCCACGGCTTTGAATCTGCTGCCATGCCTGACGAGGAGGAACGGCACAGGATGCCAACATAAGCGCCACAAGGCTGATGGTGACGAGATGGACCGAAGAGTGGTGTGCTTTGGAGGGGGTGTAAAGTCTGTTCTGTAAAAGGCTTTAGCCTTGCAATGCACGCCCCATTGGGGGCTGCGGAGTGAGGCGAGCG
>CAINGK010000191.1 GCA_903848465.1 uncultured Verrucomicrobiota bacterium | reverse complement strand
TGCTTCTGCCATGAGAGCCAACTTCGCAAAGCGGCCCTCCCACTTATTAACATCAAATTCAAAAGTACAGAGGAAACTTCAGCTTTTTTTGACTCAAGATGTGTATAAAGACCAGGGCTGTCGCCACACCCATCCCACGACGACGCGCGGCGCTCATGCCGGAGGTTAGGCGTGGTTGGCGCGCTTTGGTTCCTCATCACCCGCCGCCCACTCCGCCAAACCGCCTGACTGCGAGGACGTCCGTACGCCACAGAGCCTGCCACACGCTCGCAGACGGGCGGGCTGTCGCCACACCCATCCCACGATGGGGCATGGCACTTGAGTGCTGGGGAGAAAAAGCACACGCTGATCGACGGGCAAGAGTGCCCATCGTACTTGGGGCATCCTTGCCCCCCTCACGCCAGCTTCAGACCACCACCGCCGGGCGGTTTGAGAAAGCCGTATTTTTCGAGCTGCTCTTCGATGATGCGCTCGCAGGAGACGAGCTGGCGTTCGCGTTCGCGGCGGCCATCGTCGGCGATGGCTTGGAGGGCGTCGATGTCGTAGAGATAGACGCCTTCGATGTCGTTCACCGCCGGGTCCACGTCACGCGGCACGGCGATGTCGATGATGAGCAGGGGCTCCCAGCGGCGCTTGCGCATGACTTGGTCGATCTGCTCGGGCTTGATGACAAAATGCGGTGCGCTGGTGCTGGAGATGATCACGTCCACCTCATGCAGCGCGTGCTCCCATTCGTCGAACTTCATCGCGGTGCCCTTCATCTCCGTGGCGAGCTCGACAGCTTTGTCGTAGCTGCGGTTGGAGACGATGATGCTCTTGGCCCCGCGTGAGAGCAGGCTCTGCGCGCAGGTGCGGCTCATCTCGCCAGCACCGACGAGCATGACGCGGCACTCCTTCAAATCGTGTACCTTTTCCGCCAGATCCACGGCCACGCTGCCCACGCTGGTGGAGCCGCGCTGGATGGTGGTCTCGTTGCGCACCTTTTTGCCGACGGTGAAGGCCTGCTGGAAGAGTTTATTCAGCGCGCGGCTGGTCGTGCCAGTGTCGAGGGCGACTTTGTACGCCGCTTTAACCTGGCCGAAGATTTCCGTCTCGCCGAGCACCATGGAGTCGAGCCCGCTGACGACGCGGAAGAGATGCCGCGCGGCCTCGGCGGAGTCGAGATTGTAAAGCACGAGGGCTTCCGCTTGCTCGGGCTGGAGCTCGAAGCGCCGGACGAGGTAGTCGCGCAAGGCTTCGTGGCCGTCTTTGCCGCTGGGCAGAGCGTGCGTGGCGTAGAGCTCCACGCGGTTGCAGGTGCTGAGCACCACGCTTTCCTCAAAGCCCGGCAGACCGCGCACCTGCTCCACGGCAGCGGGCACCTGCGCCTCAGGAAACGCCAGGCGCTCACGCACCTCGACGGGGGTGGTTTTGTAGTTCAGGCCCACACAGACGAGGCCGCTGCGATGGTCCGTCGGCTCAGGCATGCGTGACGATCCACAGAGAGATGAACGGCAGAATGAAGCCGATGACGGCCAGCCACGCGGTCCGGCGCGGGGAGGTGAAGTGCTTCCACATCAGGAACGAGATCACGGCATACAGCGCCCAGACGATCCAGGCGAAGACGACATGGCCGGTCTTCGTCATGGGCAGTTGCAGGGCAAAGGAAATGCCCAGCGCGATGCTCAGCAGCAGCAGGCCGAGGCGCACCATGCGCTGGATCGCGTGCGCGAGGCCCTGGATGGGCGGGAGTTGGTAAAACAGGCCACCGATTTGATGCCGCTTCAGCATGCGCTCCTGCACCAAATACATGACGCCGGTGATGCAGGCCAGGGCGAAAGCCGCGTAGGAGATGAGCGCCAGCGCGATGTGCAGCTCCACCAGCGCATTGATCGGTCCCTTAGGCTTGTAGGGCGCAAAGCCGCTCATAAACGCCGTCACCTGCATGATGGCGACCAGCGGTGCCGTGAACACCCCGAGCAGCGACAGCCGGAAGGCCGGGCCAACGAGGAAATACAGCAGCACAATGCTCCAGGCGATGAAGACCATGATGTCCGGCAGGCTGCGGATGGGGCACTGCCGTACCTCCTGCCCGCGCAGGTAGATGAAGCCGGTCTGCAGAGCAAAACCCAGCGCCATGAGCACAAACTGCGCCCGCGCCTGCTTCCACGCACCCGCCTTGAGCGCCAGCAGCGCTTGCACGACCGCGCCCACAAAGATGAGCGTGGCGGCAAGAAGCAGTTGCTGGGAGGGCGGCATGAAAAGCGGGGGCGAATACTCGCGGCCTTGTGACGTTTCTGCAAGGGTGAAGACGTTCGGTGCGGCGGGTCAGTTTGGCGGGAGGTGCTCTTAATTTGTGATGCCAGCACGATCAGGCGGCCCAATGCCCTGATGGCTGCTCTGGAAGGATGCGGACTTTGCCCTTGTCGGCCACTTCGCGAGGAAGTAATCTCCCACCATGTCCACCGCAGTCGCGAATCTGCCTGATTTGGCCCACCTGCCCGCTGACTTGTTAGCGAAGGCGGCAGAAGTGCCTGGTTTGCCCGAGCGGCTGCTGCGGTTCATCCGGCTGGAAGTAGCGATGGATGAGCAGCGGCGGCAACGGCACAGCCCCCAAGCGCTGGCACTCCTAGAAAAAGCTCGTGAACGCGTTGCCAAGCGGCAGGCTGCGGGCATCGAACGCTCCGAGGCCATGAGAGAATTCCACGCCAACTACGCGGCCATCGTTGAGGCTCTCTGATCTGTCATCATGTTGCGGGCCGTTCTGGATACAAACGTGGTGCTTGCTGCCCAGCGGTCCAGGCATCCGCAGAGTCCGAACGTGGAGATCATCACGCGCTGGATGGCGGGAAGTTTTGTCTGGTTGGTGAGCGAGGATGTACTGCTAGAATACGCGCAGAAGTTGTTGGAGAAGGGCATCGACCCACTGAGGGTGGAGATCTTGGTGGCCGACTTGCTGCAATACGCTGAGGAAGTGCCCATCCGTTTCTTTCACTTCCGCCATTACCCAGTGGATGCTGACGACGTGGCCTTTCTGCTGCTGGCCCTCAATGGTGATGCAACCCATCTAGTAACCTATGACGAACATCTGAAAGACGTGGGCGTGTTTTATCCCGAGTTCATCACCTGTGAGCCACTGCCGTTTTTAGCATCTGTGCGTGCAGACGTAACTCCTTAAGCAGCCCTGCGAGTGGGCGTTTACGGCCTTGTGACGTTTCTGCAAGGGTGAAGACGTTCGGTGCGGCGGGTCAGTTTGGCGGGAGGTGTACTCAAATGAACGGCTGAACGAAGTATGATCCGAGCGTCTCACGTCCCGCAAAACGTCTGATAGGCACCCGGAGCCAGACCCGACGGCATGCGGAACTCCCCCTGCTGCGCACCATCCTCATACGGCTTCGCCAGCACCTCCAGCAATCGCTGCATGACGCTCAAATCGCCGCGTTTCTGCGCTGCCGCGAGCGCCTCTTCGACCCTGTGATTGCGCGGAATCACTGCGGGATTGTGCGCATGCATGTGGGCCAGGACTTCATCCGCAGACTGCGGCTGTAGCTTCAGCCGGGCCTGCCACTGCGCATGCCAGGCGGCGAAGGCGGGGTCTTCCTGGGGCACGGTTTCGATGGTGCTCAGGCTGCGGAAGGTGTTGGTGAAATCGGCTTTTTGATCTCGCATCCAGGTCAGCAGACTTTCGATCAACGCACGATCCTCGGCTTCCTTGGTGAAGAGGCCCAGCTTGGCGCGGAAGCCGGTGAGCCAGTGGCCTTCAAACGTTGTCTTGAAACCCTCGATCGCCGCATTGGCGAGTTCCACGGCCTGCTTTTCATCGGCGTGCAGCAGCGGGAGCAGGGCCTCCGCCAGACGGGCGAGGTTCCATTGGGCGATCTGCGGCTGGTTGCCGTAGGCGTAGCGGCCATTGCGGTCGATGGAACTGAACACGGTGGCGGGATCAAAGGCATCCATGAAGGCACAGGGGCCATAGTCGATGGTTTCACCGCTGAGCGCCACGTTGTCGGTGTTCATGACGCCGTGGATGAAGCCGACGCACTGCCATTGGGCGATGAGCGCGGCCTGACGCTCCATCACCGCTTCGAGCAGCGCGAGGTAGGGTGCCGCCGCGCCAACGAGAGCGGGATAGTGGCGTTGCAGGGTGTGATCGGCGAGGGCTTGCAGCGCCGCCTTGTCCCCATGCGCCGCCGCCCATTCAAAGGTGCCGCCGCGGATGTGGCTGGCGGCGATGCGGGTAAGCACGGCCCCTGGCAGCGATTCCTGGCGGAAGACCTTTTCACCGGTCGTCACCACTGCGAGGCTGCGGGTGGTGGGAATGCCGAGGGCGTGCATGGCCTCGCTGATGATGTATTCGCGCAGCATCGGCCCCAGCGCCGCACGACCGTCCCCGCGCCGTGAAAAGGGCGTTGGGCCCGAGCCTTTGAGCTGCACATCGTAGCGCTCTCCAGCCGGGGTGAGCTGCTCGCCCAGCAGGATCGCGCGGCCATCGCCGAGGCCGGTGAAATGGCCGTACTGGTGGCCTGCGTAGGCCTGAGCGAGGGGAGAGGCACCGTCGGGCAGTTCATTGCCGGCAAAGATCGCCGCCTGCTCCGCCAGGGCGGCGGCATTCAATCCCAGCGACTGCGCCAGCGGATGATTGAACACCACCATGCGCGGCTCCCTGACCGGCGTCGGCTCCAGATGCTCATGGAGCATCGCGGGCAGGCGCGCGTAGGAGTGGTCCAGGTTCCAGCCGGAGGGGCTGGGAGTGATGGGGGCGGGCGCAGACATGGGTGCGGGTTTCATGCGCCAACTCGGGGGGGAAGTCCACTGTTCAGACTGTGCTCAATACTCAACCCCACGGGCCAAAACGAGGTCGAAGGGTAGGATGCCATCCGGCGTGTTGACGAAATTATCGGGCTTGGCATCAAGCACGATCACACCATCATTTTCGCGAAACCAGCCGAAGAAAGAATCAGGCAGGGACTCGAAACCAAGCTCCTCCATGAATGCAACGATCTGCTCGGGAGTGGGATGTGGATTTTGATCGTCAGCGGCAATCAGCCAACGCTGTGAAATTACCATCGAGCAACCACCCGGTACGGCACCGACAAGTTGTGATGGATGTTCACTGATGATGACACCTTCAAGTCTAACATCATCCTGAAACAGGGCATTGTGCAGGATGAACCGCTCCAGATAGTCCAATGGGGTGGCATATGTCGGCTTCCAGCCGTCCGGCGACCACGCCGGCATCATGCCAAAGGTTCCAGGCCACGTCTTTTTCCACACACGGCGGTCCGGCTCATGGAAGCGTACTTCATGCTCCCCTGTTTCATCGCTGACGAGCGGCAGCCGTTCAAAATCCGACTCTGCAATCAAACGCTGGGCAACTTTGGCCCAGGCGATGAGCTGCTGAACCTGAACTTCCGCGAGGCTTCGGCCTGACGCAGCACCTGCTCCAGCGAGGGCTGCGGCCGCTTCGCCAAAGCCTTGCGCGTCGAAATCACCTTCGGATGGGGTGGCAGCGGTGCTTTGCTCATGCCACTTATCTTGGTGCACCTGAGGCGTGTTGTCAATTCAACGGACAGTCGCGTTCCATGCCAAAGACAAGCCAGATGCAAACCCGCGAATCCTGCTGCAAAGGATGCGGCTGCCCCATGACTCCCTCTCCCCCCAAACCCCATCTCGCCAGCCCCAATGGAGGCCTGCCCTCGTCCGTGCTGTGGGCGCAGCTCATGTTGAAGGATCGACTGCGGCCGGGCGATGTCGTGGTGGATGCGACGATGGGCAACGGTCATGACACCCTGTTTCTGACGCAGTGCGTGAGCCCCGGCGGGCATGTGTTTGCCTTTGATGTTCAAGCGACGGCCCTGGTGGAGACGGCAAAACGCGTGCCAGCGGAAATGACGACCTTGATCCACTCCGGCCACGAAACCATGCGCGAGCATGTGCCAGCAGAGCAGCATGGGAAAATCAGCGCCATCATGTTCAATCTCGGCTACCTGCCGGGCACGGACAAGACGCTCATCACGCACACGGAAACGACGATGGTCGCGGTGCAGGCGGCGCTGGAACTGCTGAGGCCGGGTGGGCTGCTCACCATCGCGGTGTATCCCGGCCACGAAGGGGGTGCCGAAGAGGGCCGCAGCATTGCGGTCTGGGCGGCGGCGCTGGAATCCCGGCGCTATGAGGTGCAGCACCTGCGGCCGATCAATCGTGCGGCAGCGCCGCCGGAGCTGTGGGTGGTGTGGAAGCGGGGATAAAAATACAGGTGCGTTTGTGTGCCATGGACACTCCGCGACCCGAGGTACTTGCAGAAACCCCCATCACGGCCTAGCTGAAAGCCACGCGCATGGCCAATCTCGACTACCTCAGCATCCTCTCCGTGGCCGTGCCCATCTATCTCACGATGGCAGCCGGGGCGATGGCGCGCCGGACGGGGCTGCTGAAACCCGAAGCGGACGTGAGCCTGATGAAGCTTTCCGTGATGCTGCTGACGCCGGCGCTGATCATCGAGCGCGTGGTGGGAAATCCCGCCGTGATGCGCCTGCCGCCGGTGCTGATTGCCGCTGGACTGGGCTACGCACTCGTCGCGCTTGGCATTGCCTTCACGTATTTCATCGCGCCTTTAATCGGCCTCAAAAAAGGCCTGGGCCGCCGCACCTTCAGCGTGGCCTGTGGCCTGCAAAATTACGGCTTCGTGGCCATCCCCATCGTCACCGCGCTGTTTCCAGACAAGGGGACGCTGGGCGTGCTCTTCACCTTCACGCTGGGGGTGGAGCTGGCCTGCTGGACTGCCGGAGTCGGGCTGCTGACGGGCCTGGACAAGGCCCCGTGGCGACTTGCGCTGAATGCGCCGGTGCTCACCATCCTGACCTCGCTGCTGCTGAATTTCACCGGCCTGCACGCCTACGTGCCGCAGGTGGCGCACAACACCTTCAGCATGCTCGGTGCCTGCGCCGTGCCGCTGGCGGTGCTGCTCATCGGGGCCTCCATCGCCGATCTCTGGGGGCAGGGAGCCATGCAGTGGAAGGTGGCCATCGTGAGTCCCATTTTACGTCTGGGCGTCATCCCCGTGGCCTTTCTGCTGGCGGCGTACCATCTGCCGATCAGCCTGGAATTGAAGCGCGTGATTGTCGTGCAAGCGGCGATGCCTTCGGCGGTGTTTAACATCATGATCGCGCGCCTCTACGGCGGTCATGCTTCCACTGCCGTGCAGGTGGTGATCGCCACCACGGTTGTGAGCTGCATCTCCACGCCCCTTGTCATCGCCTGGGGTCTGAAATTGGTCGGCGCATGAATCTTCCCTGGTACCTGCTTTTGCCGCTCGTCGCTGCCGTTGGCTACGCCATCGCGTCGATGCTGCTGAAAAAGGCGCTCGTGGAAGGGGCGCACCCGATGGCCTGCTTTCACATCAACAACTGGACCAGCGTCTTCGTGTTTATGCCGCTGGCCTTGTTTGGGCACCTATATACAATCCACATAATGGGATAGCGTCTCAATAATCAACCTTCGTTTCTTCCTTTTTCGCCCCCGCACCTTCCCCCTCTTTGAGACCTTTATAATATTGATAGGCCGCAAAGCTGCCGCTTAATGCAGCGGTTCCCAAAAACAGACCAGTCGCAAGTGGCATCGCAGGAACAAAAGCGGCTACGCCAGTTGCGCCTAATGCGATCTTGCTTGCTAATTCGCCCGAACGCCAGTGTGGTTTATCGTTCATTTTTAAAGCCAATTCCTGTGGAGTTAAGGATTCCAGTAAACGCGAGTCCTGCGGCAACGGCCTGAGGTTTCGTTGTTGGTTCAATCGAAAAATAAGCGATAAGCGCTCCAAGAAAGGCAGTGAGAATGGCATCAAGTAAGATTACACGCGGCTCTGTAATGGAGATACTTAGTGCGGTCAAAATTGAAAATTGAGGCTGTCCATGAAAACGAGGGCGGCGCAAATTTTATTCTGTAAAAGTGGCGATCAGGTTTGGGATGGTTCAGCGGAGTTCATGTTGAGGTAAATTTTGCCGGTGCTCCACTCATCGCTTTGCTCGCAGAGCAGGGCGGAGACGAGGCGCAGGAGGGA
>CAINGK010000190.1 GCA_903848465.1 uncultured Verrucomicrobiota bacterium | reverse complement strand
TCCCTCCTGCGCCTCGTCTCCGCCCTGCTCTGCGAGCAAAGCGATGAGTGGAGCACCGGCAAAATTTACCTCAACATGAACTCCGCTGAACCATCCCAAACCTGATCGCCACTTTTACAGAATAAAATTTGCGCCGCCGCCGCCGATCTTCAGCGCATCACGCGTCTGCTGCGGGATTATCGCACCATCGCAGGAGACAACCCCATCGGCTCCAATGCCGAGATCGTGCTGGCCCTTGCGGGTGACAATCTCAAGCATGCCAAAATCCTGCCCGATGAGCTGCCACGGAACAGCAGCGGCGAGCTGGTGGACCGCTGGGGCACGCCTTACTTCTTTCATCAACTTTCCCGCAACAGCATGGAGATACGCTCTGCTGGCTCTGACCGCCGCATGTGGACCAGTGACGATGTGTTTACGCGCTGAGGCGTCTGGAAGTGCGACGGCGGGTGATTGCGGCACATAAACCGACGAGAATCAGCAGGTGCTTGTGCGGTTCGGGAGCCGTTTGATACGTCACGGTCAGCGTGGGTGCCGGGATACCGCCGCCGGGCTGTTCGCGTGAGGCAAAACGCCGCGCCGTGCCTGCCACGTTCTCACTGTCACTGATGAGTGCGAAGCCATAATTGGTGGAGGGAGAACTGAGCCAGGATTGCACATCGGCGACCAAGCCAGGTGATGATCCCCAAAGATAAAGGCCCACATTGCCAATGGAGGTTGTGGCGCTGGGAACATTGGCAAAGTCCGTGCCGATTTGGCCCCCAGGGGTGGACCAATTCGCGCCTGTCGTATTGTAGTGTAGATCATTCCAAGTGGTGTCTCCGGTGGTGGCTGGAGAGCCGGTCACGGCACTGCCAGTGCCTTCGGTCCAGTTTTGCAGCGCACGATAGAGGCTGAAGTCAGAGTTCACCGGCCCGCCGTGTTGGTCTGGATCGGGCTGGCGAGTGACGTAGAGCGAGACCTGGACGGAAGTGACGACGGCATTCGCAGGAAGAGCGCTGACGTCGAAACGAAATAGGGCGCGAGAGTCGGAATACTGGTTGTTTGTGCCTGAGACCAAGGTCGTGCCGCCCAGATTGTCGTCAGGGTGATTTTGATAGATGGACGTGTCCGCCACTGCCGTGGTGACAAAGCTGGCGCTGAACGCTGGCAGTGCCTGCAGCATGAGCATCAAAATGCCAAGCCATATGAGGCGTGTCAGGATGGAATTCATGTGGAGAGCGGCATTCGACACTGAGAAAGAGTAATGCAGTCGAAGTCTCGATCAATGCGGAATCCCCGTCATTGGGTGACGCGGATGAGCAGGAGCCGTGCGAAGCGCCGGGTGTTGCCGTTCAAGGTTTCGCTGACGTTCACGTTCTTCACAGGGGACTCGCCTGGTGCGTCAGATTCTGACACAAATCCGGTTCCCGAAGGCACGGCACCCGCAGCGCTTTGCGTGATGGTGTTCCATGTTGATAGATCAGCGCTGGTCTGCATCTGATAGGTGAGATCGGTCGCACGAGGGTCACGGCGAAAGGTGATGGAAAAAGTCGTGGTGCTGCCAGCCGTGGCCGCAGTCGCCTGCATGCCAGAACCGGGAGCGTTGGGACTGAGCGGAGAGAACGTAAAGGCGTACTCAAATGCATTCGTGATGCCGTCGCCGTCCGGGTCAGCATTGTCGTCCACATAGGTTCCCGGAGTCGGATAGTACTGCCGTAACCAGGTATCGCGCTGGCTTAGAGCAGGTGCCACCGGGTTATAGCTGATGACCAATTTCGGCTGCACTGAAGTGCTGGCTTCGCGGCTGTTGAAGACACGAGCCGTGGAGCTGGCGCTCTCATCTCCTACCAGCATCCAGCCGTAGTTGTTCGCTGGCGTAGCGAACCAAGTCTGCACGTCCGAACCCATCTGCCGCGAAGTCCAAGAGTAAGCCCCCAAGGTGGTGCCTACGAGAGTGGTGGCAGATGCTGTCGCACTGAAAACGCCACCAGCGGTGGTCCAGTTGGTGGGATTTGAGGCGTCATAAAATCGTGCGCTCCATGTGGCATCGCCCGTTGTCGCTGGCACACCAGACCCGCCGCTGCTGCCAGCCGAGGAGGAGGCCTCGCCCCAGCTCGTGGTCAATGGGTAGAGCGACATGGAGGCATTCGGGTGGCCGGTGTTGGTTGCAGCGTTTTTCAAATTCAGCGTCAGTGACGCCGAGGTGACCTGGGCTCCGACTGGCAGCCCGGTGGTGAGGTCAAAAGACAACAACGCACGACGTGGTGCTGCATTGGCGTTTTCCCCGGAGTAAAGGTCGCCCAGGGCGTTGCTGTTGTTGGGAAAGTCTGCGTAAATGGAGTTGTCATGCGCCGGACTCATGGTGGCGGTGGACACCTGCGCCTGGACGAGCTTGTAAATGCCACCGGTCGGCAGGCTGTTGGCATCGAGTTCAAAAGGGCCGCGTGTGACTTTAGTGGCCACATAAAGCTCTCCTGCCTCATCACGTCCGAAGGCGCAAATGCGTGTCGTGAGCGGATTGCCGCCGGCGATCACCAGAGTGCTGAAGGTCCAGTTGCCAGAGCCTGTGGGTGTCTCCTCCACGCCGAGCAGAGTGCCATTGGAGGAGGCAAGCGACTGGCTGTAGTCACCAAAAACATACTTGCCTTGCAACGCAGAAATCGCGGTGCCGCGATAGACGAAACCGCCGATGATCGAGGCACCAATCTGCGGCAGCGCGGGTGTGCCAATCGTGACGCCGATGTGGGCATATTCGGCGATTGGCGAGATCAGGGGCAGACCGCTGTTTGGTGCCGTGGCATCGTGGGTGAAGGTGCCCTCCATGACGCGCCAGCCGAAGTTGCCGCCAGGAGTGATGATGTTCAGTTCCTCCACTTTGTCCTGTCCCACATCGGCCTCGAATATTTTGCCACTTCCACCCGGTCCATCATCAAAGGAGAAGCGCCAGGGATTGCGCAGACCATACGCATAGATCTCCTCGCGCACGCCGCCGCCAGCTCCGACGAAGGGGTTGGTCGGCGGAATGCCATACTGGCCGCCGGGTCCGTTGTTTCCCATTGGATCGATGCGCAGCATTTTTCCCAGCAGCACCGTTTTGTCCTGTGCATTGCCCAGCACACCGGAGGGCCCCGGCGAAGTCGTGCCGCTGCCGCCGGTATGTCCGTACTCATTGTCATGCTGGCCGCCGCCGTCACCTGCGGTGAAGTAAAGCAGTCCATCAGGCCCAAAGCGCAACTGGCCGCCATTGTGATTCGACTGTGGCTTGTCATACGCCAGTAGCACGCGCTCGGAATTGATGTCCGCCGTGTTCGGATTCGTGGCGGAAACTGCAAACTCGGAGATGGTGCTGCGGCAGCTCACCGGACTGGTGCCGCTGGCCACGTTCGGAGAGGGAGCGCTGTAAAAGAGGTAGAACTTGCCAAAGCCCGCGAGTGGCTGGCCCTGCCCATCTCGCTGGTTGAAGTTCGGGTGAAAGACGATGCCCAGCAGGCCGCGCTCTTCATAGCTGGTGCTCAATGGAAAGAGGTAGGAGGTGGGGGCCTTGGGCACCAATTTGGCGCGCAGATCCAGGAATGGCTGGGGGAGGAGCATGCCATCGTGAATGATGTAAACGATTCCCGACTGGTCACAGACAAACAAGCGTCCCGAACCATCCCCTGCGTTCGCGATGTCCGTGGGTGCGACAATTTGCTGTAGGCTCACCGCTTTGAGCGCTAGCGGAGGAAAATCAGCCCGGCCTGCCGTGACGAGCCCTAAGCTCAGCCACAGGATCAAGGGTCGGACGATTTTTCCTGAATTCATTCGAAGTGCATTGTCCCAATATCCGAGCGCCGCTGCAAGCCATCAAATGTGATCTTTGCGCTTTCGGCATACGCCTTGTCGCGTGCTTCGACACGCGTCGCGCCCTGCGCCACCACGGCGAGCACGCGGCCCCCGTTGGTTTCAAATTGGCCCGCGTCATTACGTTTCGTGCCGCAGTGATACACCCGCGCGCCACTCACTGCTTCCAGGCCGGAGATCACATCGCCGCTGTGCGATGAGGCAGGATAACCGGCGCTAGCACTGATCAGGCAGATGCTCCAGCCGGGGGCGAATTGAATGAGGTCCGGCTGTAGATTGCCCTTCGCTGCTTCCAACGCGTAGGTGGCGAAATCACCGCGAAGCATCGGCAGCACGGCTTCGGCTTCGGGATCGCCGAAGCGGCAATTGTATTCGATCACCTGTGGTCCGGTGGATGTCAGCATGAGACCGAAGTAGAGGAAGCCGCGGTATTTCAGGCCGTCCTTCAATATGCCCTGCACCGTGGGCTGCACGATCTCGCGCTCGATGCGCTGCATGAGGTCAGGGGCTGCGAGTTCCAGAGAGGCCACTGCGCCCATGCCGCCGGTGTTGGGGCCCTGGTCGTTGTCGCGGATGCGTTTGTAATCGCGCGCGGGCATAAGGATTTGATAGGACTCATCACACACCGATGCGAACACCGAGATCTCTGGGCCAATGAGACATTTTTCGACGAGGAGATCGCCCGCGCCGAAGCAGCGCTTTTCCATGACGTCATCGACGAAGGCTACGGCTTCGTCCTGGGAGGTGCAGACGGCCACACCTTTGCCAGCGGCGAGGCCATCGAACTTCAGGACGATGGGGAGCTCTGTGAGGGCAGCCTTGGCCTCGGCTGCGGTGGTGCAGATGGTGAAATCGGCGGTGGGGATGCAGTGGCGTTTGAGGAATTTTTTCGCGAAGGTCTTGGAGGCTTCAAGCTGGGCGATTTCTTTGCGAGGGCCCCAGCAGGGAATGCCGGCCTCGGCGCAGAGGTTCGACAGGCCGCGATCTTTCACTAGCCAAGACTCCTCGCCCGCCACGCAGAGGTCGATGCCGTTTTGCGTCATCCATGCGATCAGTTCTGGCAATCCGGCCACGTCCACTCGCGTCGCCAGCGTGGCGATGGCATCGCTGCCGGGATAGACGAAGAGTTCATGCTTTTGGGGCGATTCGCTGAGTGCGGTGATGAGCGCGTGTTCACGGCCGCCTTTGCCAGTAACGAGGATTTTCATGGGCCGGGATGGTTAGCGTGGTGGTGCCATAGCGCAAGCTTGCACGACAGGGCGAACTCTAAGAACTTGCAGGCCCGGACGTTCCTAGCAGCATGAAACATCTGCTCTGCTGCCTTGCCGTCTCTGCATCAGCCCTCGCAGACACGCCAGAACTGATGGCAACGCGGATCGACGACGCGCTAGCCCGCGATCATCTGAAGGCTTTGGAACAACAGCGTAAGCACACCAACTCACTGCCTCCAGAGATCGATCTTGCTGTCGCAGATGATTCCGTATTTTTGCGCCGTGCCTGCATCGACATCACCGGAAGGCTGCCTGCCGCTGACGAAGTGCGCAAGTTCCTGGCAGATCAGACGCCCGACAAGCGAGCAAGACTCGCTGATGCCCTGGTCCAGGAACCTGGGGCCGTGCAGGTGCGTTTCCGCATGCTCTCAGAAGCATTCCGCGTCAAAGAGAATGACGCCTATGCTGCGTGGTTACTCAAGGCAGCCGAAGAGGACCGCCCGTTTGATCAAATCATCTCCAGTCTTATCAGCGAAGGTCATCTCGGCCGACATGACGAAGAAAACGCGTTTCATAGTGCCAATGAAGTGGCCGCCGCAGTGCTGGGAGAGGATCTGAACTGCGCACTCTGCCACAACCATCCGTATGAAGCCCACTCGCTAAAGCAGTACTATGAGTTTGCAGCCTGCTTTATCGCCCCAGGAAACCCGGCCCTGAGTCTTCCCCGCTACTACCATCAAGGACATGGCAAGCCGGGAGATCTGGTGAAACCAGAACTGCTGCGACTGACAACCCGTGAACCGCCTCCGGCGATCAAGCGCAACATGGACCCGCGTGCGCAGGTGGCCAAGTGGATCACTACTGAGAGCAGCCACCGATTTGCCATGGTCGCAGCCTTGCGCGTGTGGAGTGGCCTTTTTGGCATGCCGGGAATTGAAGAAGATAAAAACGATCGGCGGCATCGACCCCGCCCCTTCCTGGAAAGAGGTGAATGAGATCATGAGCTTTACCTACAGGGGTTGCGACGGCGCTCAACATCCCAACCATGTGTTCTGGCTTGGACTGGATTCTCCCGAGAGGCCGGCTCCCCAAGTATTCCATGATTTGAGCGCTGAATTTCGACGGTGCGGCTGCCGTATCGGCGTGTTTCAGCGCGTCCTTGCCCGTACGGGCGCTTACAATCGCGCCGCCTTCAATCGCGCAAGACAGTGGTATATTGGAAATCTAATTCCTGCACCCCTGATCCGGCGTCTGCCTGCTGAAGTCATCTGGGATGCTCTTTCCGCAGAAAAAAGCGCCCAGCTACCACCGGTGCCCCCGATGGAACATCCCCTGCGGATGCTAGGGCGTGGCACCCGTGAATGGTCGGACGAGAGCACGACACCTATCTCACATGCAATCGTGCGCTTCATGATGAACAGCCAGTATATGGAAAACACCACGGCAGCCATAGCGGCGAGCCGTTCTACAGAAGACTTATTCCTTGGCATACTCGGCAGATATCCCAACACACATGAACAGGCGATTGCGCAGCAGCATTGGAATGAATCTCCCCAAACAGCGGCACCAGACATCGCCTGGGCGCTGATGAACACGACGGAGTTCATGTTCCGGCGGTGAGAAGTGCGGAGCCACACTCTAAGAAGCAGCGCAGTGGGCCGTTGCAGCCAGCATGAAACGTTTCCTGCTGCCCTGTGTGCTCCTGCTGGCTTGCACTCCCGAAAAAAAGGCCGTCCAGGCTGTTTCCCAGCCCGCAATCGCTGACCCAATCCGTGATTCTGCAGCACGCGTGGATGCTGCGCTGATGCATGACTATGAACTGGCACTGACCAACATGCGGAAGGTGAATTTTCAACCTCTGCTGCACATGGCTGAGGACGCTACCTTTCTACGGCGTGCCTGCATTGACCTCGCGGGAAGGCTGCCACGCCCGGATGAGGTGCGTCATTTTATCGCGGACACCTCTTCCGGTAAACGCGCCAGACTCACGGATGCCCTCACTCGCGAACCGGGTGCCGGCGAGGTACGCTTCCGCATGCTGGCAGAGGCATTTCGTGTGACCGACAACGATTACAAAACAATCCCCTGGCTACGGCAGGCGGCAGCAGAAGACCGTCCGTATGCCGAAATCGTCGCCGCCATGATTGGAAGCTGGCTCAAGCCTTCGGCTGATCAAGGCAACGTCATGCGCACCAGCGTAGAGACGGCCTACACGGTGCTGGGACAAGACCTCTACTGCGCCATGTGCCACGACCATCCGTTCAATGACTACACCGAGCATGGCTGCTTTGCCTTTGCCGCTTGCTTTACAGGGCAAAAGGAAATGCGTCTGCCACTCGACTACAAATACCCCGATGGCAAACCTGGCGCAGTCATCCAAGCCGATATCCTGCACCAATCTAAAAACTATTGGCCGCGCATCCGCGACGACCAAGACAAACTCATGCAGGTGGTCCATTGGATCACCGAGGAGGATCAGAGCAGGCGCTTCGCCCTGGTGGCATCGCTGCGAGTTTGGAGCGGCCTTTTTGGCATGCCCGGGAAGGAGGTGGACATCACCGTGGGTGGAGTCGATCCAGCGCCGCAGTGGCACGGCATCAAAGGCGCGGACAATCCCAATCTCTACCATCGGAGCTGCTTCAGCGGATCGCCACGCGGAGCCGCCACCTGGATCGACCTGGACATGAATCATCCCAACGATTTTTCGCAGGCCACCAAGGTGCTCATCGAGGAGTTCCTGCGCTGCGGCGGCCGCATTGGGGAATTCCAGCGTATCATGGCACGTACGGAGGCCTACAGCCGGTCGGGCATCGACTACAACCTCAACTGGAGAGACTGCTACCTCGCGCCTGCACCGCAGATCCGCCGCCTCCCTTCCGAGGTGATCTGGAAAACTCTCAGCGGTGAATCTGACACCCAACTACCGCAGGTGCCGCAGCCCGAACACCCCCTGTGCATGCTGGGCCGAGGCACCCGCGAATGGACGGACGAAAGCCGGGCGCCGCTCTCGCACGAGCTGGTGCGCTTCATGATGAATGACAAGCTGGTGGATCAGGCGACGGCGAAAGCAGGCGATGCGGAGCGAATGTTTTTGGAACTGCTGGGACGGAAGCCGACCGAGAACGAGCGAGCGGCCATCTCGCGCGCAGCGGCGTCAGACCAGGACGTTGCCTGGGCACTGCTGAACACGAAGGAGTTCTTGTTCAGGCCGTGATCAATCGCGCGAGCCAGGTGTGATTTTCATCTCCACTGCTTTGCCTTCGCGCTGGACGCTGATGGTGGTTTCTTTACCGATCTTGAGATCGCCCATGACGTAGGTGTAATCGTAGATGTTGGTGATTTCTTTGCCGCCTAGATTGATGATGATGTCGCCGGCTTTGACGCCTGCTTTTGCAGCGGGACCGATGGGAGAGACGCCGCTGAGTTTGACGCCTTTGATGTCGCCCTGGGCGTAGTCGGGGATGGTACCGAGGTATGCGCGGAGACCGGTGCGGACGCCCTGATTCTTCGGAGCCTCCATGGCGACGTAATCAGGTGCGGGATCGGTGGTGGCGATGCCACGGGCGATGAGGCCCATGAGTTTGGCGATCTTGGCAGCGTTGACGTAGTCGATCTTGTCGGCGGTATCGCTGGGCATGTGGTAGTCGGCATGGGAGCCGGTGAATGCGTTCAGCGTGGGTATGCCGCGCAGATAGAAGGCGGTGCTGTCGGTGGGGAGGTGGGCGTCGTTTTGCGTGGTGATGGGCAGGCCGATGGGGGCGTTGCGCTTTTCGATTTCCTTGGCCCAGAGCGAGCTGCTGCCGAGACCCTGTAGCACGAGCGTCTTCTGGAAGCGGCCGATCATGTCCATGTTCAGGCAGGCGGCGAACATGCCGGTGAGTTTGGCGTTGGGATCGCCCTTGATCATCTTGGCGTAGGCTTCGACGAAGTGATTGCTACCGAGCAGCCCGAGCTCCTCACCGCTCCAGGCGGCGAAAATGATGTCGCGTTTCAAGGCGAGCTTGCCCTGCTTTTTCAAGTCGGCCAGCCACTGGGCGATTTCGAGCACTCCGGAGGTGCCGGAGGCGTTGTCGTCTGCGCCGTGGTGGATTTTGTTCACTTCATCGCCCTTCGCGCGTGAGTTGGAGCCGCCGCTGCTGCCGAGGTGATCCACATGCGCGCAGACGATGAGCGGAGCGACGTGGGGATCGGGCTTGTCGCCGTAGGGCAGCACGCCAAGAACGTTGCGGCCTTTTTTCTTTTCCTGCTGGATGACGATGTTCGCGGCGAGCGTGAGACCTTTGCAATCGATGCCGCCCATGAGGTCGCCGTTGTCGAGCTTGTCTTGGAGTTCTTTGAGATTCTTGCCTGCGCTGGCGAGCAGCTTGTCGCCCAGGGCATCGGTGACGCTGATGGCAGCGATGCCGCTGGTGGCGAGGGAGGCATCAAACGTGAGCGGTGAGAGCTGCTGCACCACTTTGGAATTTGGGCCGCTGACGACGATCAAGCCGCGCGCGCCTTTCTGACGAGCGGTGAGCGCCTTGTAGCGCAGGCTGGCGTAGCGGCTGAGATCGTTGCGGCGCTCCTGAGTGATACCTTCAGGCAGGTAGCGGAAAACGAGCACCCATTTGTCCTTCACATCGAGGTGGGCGTAGCTGCTGTAGGTTTCAATCTTCTTGCCGTCAGTTCCGGTGGCTTCGTCGGGAGTTTCGATGCCGTAACCGGCAAACACGATGCCTGCGGCTTTGACTTCGCCGTTTTGAGAAAAGGAGAGAGGTTTCCAATCCATATCGACTTTCGACTCGATGCCATTGAGCTTTAGCTCATTGCCTTCGCCAAGAGCGACGCCGGCGGTGAAGTCGAAGTTGTCGAAGTAGGTGTCGTCATCGCCGAAAGGCGCGAGGCCGATCTTTTGGAAGACATCCGCGACATACTGGGTGGCGAGCTTTTCACCTTCGGTGCCGGTGAGGCGGCCACCGAGGGCATCGCTGGCGAGATAGGTGACCTGCTGCCTCATGTCTTCGGGGCGGATTTCAGCGGCGGTGGCGGCGAAGTCAGGTTCGGGAGTCGTGGGAGCAGCGGCCTGCGGAGCGGACTTGAGGCCCAGTGAAGTAAGCGCGTGCTCGTGGTTCCAATCTGCCATGTAAATCTGCGAGGTGCCCCCTGCCCCGCGGCCACTGGTCCAAGAGAGTTTTTTTCCATCTGGGGAGAAGACGGGTAGGCCGTCGAAACCGTCCGTGTTGGTCACGCGGACCGGATCGTGCTTGCCTGCGGCATCGACGATATAGAGTTCGAAATTGGCGAAGCCGTTGAGGTTCGTGGTGAAGATCAGATACTCGCCACTGGGGTGGAAGTAGGGTGCCCAACTCATCGCGCCGAGTTTGGTGATGGGCTTTTGCTCGCTGCCGTCGGCGTTCATAGTCCAGACTTCGGCCACGTCGCCCTTCGGGGTGAAGCGGCGCCAGCAGATGCGTTTGCCATTGGCGCTGAAGAAGGGGCCGCCGTCGTAACCGGGGGCGTTGGTGAGGCGCTTCACATTCGAGCCGTCGGCATCGGCAGTGTAGATCTCCATGAAGTACTGCTTGTCGATCTTCAGGCGTTCCTCGTCTTCCTTGCTGAGCTTGGTTTCATAAGCCTGGCGGTTGCTGGCGAAGACGATCTTTTTGCCATCGGGTGAGTAGTCGCCCTCGGCATCGTAGCCACGCGTGTGCGTGAGGTTTTTGAGCGACTTGTCCACGAGCGAGTATTCCCAGATGTCGTAGTGCTCGTCGTAGTCCCAGGAGTAGCGGCGCACCTTGGATGTCTTGCGCTCCTCATACTCAGCGGCTTGCAGCTTTTTCGAGTCAGGATCGGTGTGGGTGGAGGCGAACATGACGCGTTTGCCGTCAGGGTGAATCCACGCGCAGGTGGTCTTGCCCATGCCGGGTGAGATGCGCTCTTGGTCGCCGGTTTCGAGGTCCATCAGGTAGATTTGGTAAAACGGGTTCCCTTCCTCGCGTTCGGACTGGAAGATCATCTTCTTGCCGTCGGCGGAGAAGTAGCCCTCCCCTGAGCGTTTGCCCTCGAAGGTGAGCTGGCGGGGAGCTGTGATAAAATCCGCCTCGGTCTGGGCAAGGACGGCGGTGGAGAGGAAAAGGAAGGCGAGCAGGCGCATGGTTGGGTAGAAGAACATACGTTCGCCGGGGATGTTTGCAGAAACTTTGCGCATGAATCCGGCTCGAATCCGCGTTTGATCCGCCCCGACCTTTTTTCCCAACCATGCGCACACTCCCCCTGCTCGCTCTATTTCCGCTGCTGCTTTCTGCCGCCGCTGCTGAACCGGTGTCTCTGTTTGATGGCAAGACGCTCAAAGGCTGGGACGGTGAAACGACGAAAGTCTGGCGGGTGCAGGACGGGGTGATCGTGGGCGGGTCGCTGGAGGGGAATCCTCAAAATGAATTCCTGACGGCGAAGAAGGTATATCGGAATTTCATCCTGCGACTGGAATACAAGCTGGAAGGCACGGAGGGGTTTGTGAATGGCGGTGTGCAGTTCCGCAGCGTGCGCATCCCCCAGCCGCCGAATGAAATGAGCGGTTATCAGGCGGACATCGGCGCGGGATATTCGGGCTGCCTTTATGATGAATCGCGCCGGAAGAAGATGCTGCTGCAGCCGGCGAAGGAGCTGATCGAGAAAGCGGAAAAGCCGGGCGAGTGGAACCAGTATGAGATTCGCGCTGAGGAGCAGCGCATTCAGTTGTTTGTGAACAAGGTGCGGACGGTTGACTATACCGAGCGTGAGCCGGGCATCGATTTGAAGGGGCTGATTGCCCTGCAGATCCATGGCAAGTGCAAGGCGCAGATCTCCTACCGCAATATCACCATTGAGGCGCTGCCGGATGCGATGGTGCCTGAGGAGAAGGATGTGCTGAATCGTTTTGGCAATCCGGGTGCTGCGGTGGCGAAACATGAGCCGTTTAAAGATGGCAAGTTCGCGCTGGAGCAGGATGAGGTCATCGTGATGGCAGGTCAGGAGAATCTGGTGCGCGAGCAGAAGGCGGGTAATTTTGAAGCGATTTTTGGGATGGCGTATGCGGCCAAACAGCCACGTTTCCGCTCGATGGCCTGGGAAGGCGACACGGTGTATGAGCATTGGCGGGATTTGAATTTCGGCGACTGGAAGGCGCAGCTCGATGCGGCGGGTGCGAGCATCGTGATCGCGCAATTTGGCCAGACGGAATCGTTTGATGGCGTGAAGCGACTGGCGGAGTTCAAGTCGGCCTATCATCGGCTGCTGGACCAGTTTAGCGGCCAAACAGCGCGCTTCGTGCTGGTGTCGCCGATGCCGTTTGAATGGGCTACGGCATCGCATGCGCCGGATCTGATGAAGCGGAATGCGGATGTGAAGGCCTACGCCGAGGCGGTGCGCGAGGTGGCGAAGCAGCGTGGCGCGGTCTTTGTCGATTTGTTCACGCCTTTGTCGGTTCCGGCGACGAAGCCACGCTTCACCGACGATGGTCTGCATCTGAATGCGCTGGGATTGCGAGTGGTGGCGCAGATGATCGCGCAGCAGCTTGGGGCATCGGCGAGCGATGCGGATGATCTCACCGCGCTGAAGGCGGCGATTGTGGAAAAGAACCGTCTGTGGTTCGACTGCTGGCGTCCGGCCAACTGGTCGTTCGTGTATGGCGACCGTGTGACGCAGATGTTTGGCAAGCCCGCCAAGGATGCGCCGTCGCTGCGGGAGAGCTTTGAGGAACGCAAGCCGCTCGTCGCGAAACTGGACGCACGTATTCATGCGCTGGCGAAGGGTGAGAAGGTGCCGGACGAGCCGAAGCCGGAAGCACCTGTGATCACGGAAACGGTGCTCACGGCGGAGCAGCAGATGGCGGCTTTTACTGTAGCCGAAGGCTATGAGATGAATCTTTTCGCCTCCGAAGTGGAAGGTGTGGCGAAGCCGACGCAGTTTTCCTGGGATGAGCGTGGCCGTCTGTATGTGGCCTGCTCGCCGACCTATCCGCAGACCCGGCCTGGGATCAATCCCTCTGATTTCATCCTGGTGCTGGAAGACACCGATGGCGATGGCAAGGCGGACAAATCCACGCGCTTTGCGGAAGGCCTGACGATGGTGCAGGGCGTGGAGGTGGGTGCGGGTGGGGTGTATGTGTGCGACTTTGATCAGATCGTGCATCTCAAGGACACGAACGGCGATGGTAAGGCGGATGAGAAGACGGTGCTATTTTCCGGCTTCGGCATTGGCGACACGCATCAACTGGCGAATTCGATCTGCCATGGTCCTGATGGCGCACTGTGGTTCACGCAGGGACTGCATGCGTTTTCACGCGTGGAAACGGCATGGGGACTGGCGCGGCTGGAAAAAGCGGGCGTGTGGAAGCTGAATCCGCGCACGCAGAAGATGGCGGCCTACTTCAACGGTGGCAAAGCAGGGCACAACTGCTGGGGCGTGGCGTTTGACGACTACAACCAAGTCTTCCACAAAAGCGGTGACCGCCCGGTGGGCTACTACAGCGTGCCCGGCCTGGTGGCGCTGGCTGATCCGGATGAATACCACCCGACCGGGGCACTGTTTGACACGAATCCCAAGACGAACAGCATTGAGTTCATTGGCACCAAGGCGCTGCCGGATGACATCCAGGGCTGCGCTTTGATCGGCGGCTACTTTGGCAATGTGGTGGAACTGCATCGTCTCGAAAATGACGGCTCCGGTTTCAAGAGCATGCAGTTGCCGAAGCTGGTGAAATCGAGCGACACGTCGTTTCGCCCAGTGGATGTGAGCGTCGGGCCGGATGGCGCGATGTATCTGTGCGACTGGTTCAATCCGGTGATCGGCCACTACCAGGCGAGCTATGCCGACCCGCGCCGTGACCGCTCGCATGGCCGCATCTGGCGCATCACGGCGAAAGGGCGTGCCCCGGTCAAGCAGCCAAAGCTGGCGGAGATGAAACCGGCGGAACTGCTTGAACAACTGAAGTCACCGGAGCGCTGGACGCGCTATCAGGCCAAGCGCCTGCTGTTTGATGCACCGACGGTGGAAGTTCTGAAAGCGGCGGATGAGTTCATCGCCAAGAATGAGGATGAACATGTGCTGATGGAAGTCTGTGGTGTGTTTGAGTCGCATGAATCACCGCGTGAGGAACTGGTGAAGCGTCTGCTCAAGGCGAAGGATGCCCGTGTGCGTGCCTATGGCGCCAGAGCGACGGAATCGCTGGAGCTTTTGACCCTGGCCGTGCGTGACGAAAATCCGCGCGTGCGTCTGGAAGCCGTAGTCGCCTGTGCGCATGTCATGAAGCCTGAAGCCGTAGAAGTGGCGGTGCAGGCACTCGACCTGCCGACTGATAGATTCATCGACTATGCCCTCAAGCAGGTGGTGAAGAGCCTGAAGCCGCAGTTCCAGCCCGTGCTGGCAAAGCTCACCTTTGGCGGCAACGCCAAACAGGCCGAGTATGTGAAGAAGATCGCCAGCGCCGCAGCCGTCGTCGATCATCCGGGCAAGCAGGTGTATGACGCACTCTGCCTGAACTGCCACCAGCCCGAGGGCAAGGGCCTGCCAGGCATCTATCCTTCCATTGCAGGCAGCGACTGGGCGGCAGGAGATCCGGCGCGCCTGATCAAAATGCTGACGCACGGCCTTAGCGGCCCGATTCGCGTGAATGGCGAGGACTTCAAGCAACTTGCCCCCCTGCCCATGCCCCCCATGGGCCTGAATGACCAGCAAGTGGCCGATGTGCTGAGCTACGTGCGGGCCAATTTCAGCAATAAAGCCGCTGCGGTGACGCCTGAAGAGGTAAAAACCGTGCGTGCGGCCACTGCGGACCGCACCGCCTTATGGACGGCGGAAGATCTGGCAAAATAATGCAGGATAAAAGGATTCGTGCTAGCATTGAACTTGCTTCAATCTGAGGCATGAAATGAGCGTGCCTTCTGACGCCCCCAAAAAGACCCGCCGCTGGTGGAAATGGATCAAACGACTGCTGCTGGCTGGCATTGCGCTGCTGGTGCTGGTTGTCGTTTTCCATGCGCCGTTGCTGCGCTGGACGATCGGCTATGGCGGCCCCAAGGGTGCGGAGATGGCGGGGATCAAGCTCAAGTGGCAGGTGGACGGCTCGGTGCTGGGTGATTTACGGCTCAGCGGCATCGAAGCCAGCGGCTCGCTGGTGGAGCGGGCGACGATAGGCGAACTCGCGGCGGACTACGATGTCTGGACACTCGCAAAAACTGGCAACATCGACATCGTGAAACGTGTGGCTGTGAAGGACGTGGATGTGGCGCTGGATCTGCGCAAGATGCCGAAGGATGAAAAGGTGGTGGTGAAGGTGAAGCAGCCTTCGTCTGGCCAGCCGCCGCCGCTGGTGTGGCCCAAGGTGATCGACATTCAGAACATCAACGCCGAGGTGACGCTAGCTGACGGAAGCAAGATCACGGTGCGCGGTCTGACCCTGCGGGTGGGCGCAGGCATGCCGGGGATTTTCGAGCTCGCTGAATTCAAGATGGAGCCTGGTGATCTGCGTGTCGCGAATGTGAAAGCACAGGTGCAGTGGGGCGAGCGCACACTGACCATTGCAGGACTTGATCTGCCCTATGGTGCGAAGTTGAAAACACTCGCGGTGGATTTGAGCGAATGGGACAAGGATGCGGCCACTGTGAAGCTCGACGCGGGAATGGGCAAAGCTGCCGTGGTCGTCGAAGCGCTGGCGCGCGGTATTTTTGGTGGTGCAATGCAGATGAAGGCCGATGTGCGCGTGCGTGATCTGGCATCGGACGAGCTAAAGGCATTGAAGCTGCCGGAGGGAATCGCGTTTGGGCCGGTGAGTGTGGATTTGCACGCTGAAGGCGATCCGCTGAAACCGATGACGATGGCGGTGGATGGAAAGGTCAGTATTCCTGATGTGAGAGCTGCGGGCGCCATGCTGGACTCGATCACCACCACGCTTGAGGTCAAAAAGGGTGTGGCACGTGTTCCGGAGCTGAAGGTGCTGCGAGGCGCGAACGAAGTGGTGGCGGAAGTGGAAGCGAAGCTGGCAGAAGATGTGATGAAATCGCCCTGGACGGCGAAGGTGAAGGCCAAGATTGCCGATGTGACGCAACTGCTGGCGAAACCGCCGCCGGCGCGCGGCCTGATCGAACTAACGGCAGATGCCACGGGAATAGGCACCACGCCAACGAAGGTCGCGGCGCAACTGAATGGCACGGACCTCGGCTTTGAAACCTATAAGCTGCCAAAGCTCGGTGTGACGGTGAGCCTGGATGGCAAGGAGGCCAAAGTGAGTGTGCCCGCGCTGATGCTGGGTGCAGGAAACCGCGTGGATCTGAATGCAACGATGACGATGGATGATGCGATGCCCGTGAATGCGCAGTGGCAGATTCAAATCGATGACCCGACAGCTTTGATGCAAACGGTGGGACTGCCGCCGCAGGAGAAGCCGGTGGCAGCGAAGATCGCCACCTCGGGCAAAGCAGCCTTCAAGGCGACTGACGTGATGAACATGACCGCCGATGTCGATTTGAGCGTGAAGGACGGACACTTTGGCGATGCTCCCCTGCCGTTGATTGAGATGAAGGTGAACGTGGCCAAAGGCACCGCCACTTTGCAGCCCTGCCGCATCGTGGTGGATGAGAAGAACCGCATCGAACTGAAGGGTAAGGCGAAGTTGCAAGCACCGTGGGGATTTGATCTGGATGGCGACATCGCGCTGCCGGTGCTCGCGAGTTTGAACCCGCTGCTGGCCGCCGTGAAAGCGCCTGCGATGGAATCGGGCAGTCTTGCGGTGAAGCTCAATGTCAGCGGCGACGCGAGTCCGTGGCGCGGTGAAGGCCGCATCGAAATGCAGGCGGCGAAGGTGAAAGTGGCGGGCATGCCGGAGGCGGCGGATGTGGATTTAAAGACGACTTTTGCCGGCACCACGGCGCAGATTGAGACGCTGCAGGCGGTGTTGGGCCCGTGGAAGCTGCTGACCAAGGGAGCAGTGACGGACAAGGAGGCGCATTTGAGCGAGCTGAGTTTCTGGCAAAAAGAGCGGCAACTGATGAGCGGGCATGCTCGTGCGCCATCTGATGTGATGCAAACCGGCGTGGCAAACGGAGTGCCACTGGATGTGATGCTGAATGCGCATGAACTGCCGATCCATGACATCGCAGCGGCAGCCGGAGTGAAAAGTGTGCCGCCGGGGTTGTTGAGCGTGGATGTGAAGATCGGCGGCCGGTTGGATTCGGCGGATGTCGTTGTGAAAGTGGGACTCAAAGACCTGAAAGCGCCGGGACTGCCGAAGTCGTTTCAACCGGCCACGGTCGATGTGCTAACAACGCTGAAGGCAGACCAACTGGCACTCGACGTGAAGGTGGTGCAGGCACCGCTGCAACCGCTGACGTTGAAAGCTGCCGTGCCGGTGGTTTTGACGGAACTGATGAAGCAACCGGACCTCGCGATGGAACTGCCACTGCAGGTCACATTGGATCTGCCGGAAAGTGATCTGAATTTCGTGCGCGAGTTTGCTCCCGAAATGATCAGGGCCGTGCCAGCGAAGTTGAAGCTGCATGCCAGCGTGGGTGGCACGGTGAAAGCACCGCTGATTGATTCGGCGCTCGATCTGAATGCCTCGGAAATCGACTTCGTGAGCGCCGACATGCCGAGCGTGCATGACTTGCGTGTGAAGGTGCGCACCCATGACCGCAAAGCGACGCTGGAGGACATCTCGGTGATGCTCGCAGGTGGCAAGGTGCGGCTGGGAGGAACGCTGGATGCTGCCAACACCCAGGACCCGCGATTTGATCTGAAGGTGGAGGCACGTGAAGCGCTGGTGATGCGGAATCCGACTTCGAGCGTGAGAGCGAATGCGGACATCGCCTGCGTGGGCACTTTGAAGGCGGCACGCGTGAGCGGCACGGTGGAGGCCGTGCGTGGCCGTGCGTGGCCGCATTTTCCAGGAGGTGAACCTGCTGCCGAATGTGACGGGCATGATCCAGCAGGGCGAAAAACTGCCACCACCACCGCCTTCAACCTCGAAGGTCGATCAAAAGCTGGCGCTACCACCGATGCTGAAGGACTGGACGTTTGATCTAAAGGTGAAGACGCGTGATCCGGTGGTGATTGCGGGAAATCTGATGAACGGAGCCATCTCAGCAGACATCGCGCTCGGCGGCACCGGCGCGGCACCGCGACTGACGGGATTTGCGAATGTGGACCGCCTGGTGTTGAAGCTGCCGTTCAGCTTGCTGAAGATCACCAAGGGGGTGGTAACGATGAATCCGGAAAATCCATTCGCGCCCAAGCTCGATGTGCGCGGTGAATCGCGCGTGGGGAGCAATGACATCACACTGTATGTTTATGGCGATGCCTCGAATCCAAAGACGCGCTTTACGAGCACACCACCGCTGTCAGAGGCGGACATCGTGACGCTGCTGGGCACTGGCATGACGCTGGGCGGCGATAATGATCAGATGGCCAGCGAGGCCATGACGCGTGCAGCCTTTATCGTCATCGCCGAAACTTACCGGAAAATCTTCCACAAGAAAAAAACGGTGAGCGCCGAGCCGCCGCGTCTGCACACCACATTCAATCCCTCAGGCGCAGACCGCGCAGGTGACAGCATGCAGGCGATGTATGAAATCACCCCCAAGTTCAGGTTCATCGGACGATTCTCGCAAACAGGACGCATGAAGGCGCTGCTGGGCTATGTGCTGCGATTTGGCAAAGCCGCGCGAGCCGTGGATACAGACCCCCAATGATGAATGACACTGCCAGCCTCATGAACGCCAGCCGGTTGCGATGCAGTCGGCTGATTTTGCTGGCGTTGTTTTGCCTGATGGGAACCATGTGGGCGCATGAGGTACATTTCGGCCAGACGACGGTACATGTGGAAGGAGTGGAAGAGGCACAATGGGATCCCCTGAAAAGCATGCTGATGGACCAACTGACGCTGAATGGCAGTGGTCCGGCGGGCGAGCCCCTGGCGGATGATCTGGCGTTTTTTGTACGGCAGCATTTCATCCGTGGAGGCTGGCCGGACGCGGAAGTGGCGTGGAAAATGATCAAGGGCGGGATCGAGTTGACCGTGAAACCGGGCAACGCGGTGCGCGTGGGAGCAGTGACACTGAAAGGTGAAATGCCGCTGCCGGAAGAGGAACTGAAGAAGTACCTCATGAAGCCAACGCTGGAGCGTGAAGACGTGGACAAAAAACAGCCGCAGTGGGTGGAGGCGGACATGCAGCAGGGCGCGGGGCTGGTGCAGCGGCGCCTGCGTGCCGAAGGTTACCTGAATGCGGAAACGCTGCTGCTGCCCGCACCGACCACCGGTGCGGACATGCGGCGTGATTTGACACTGGAGATCAAACCGGGGGCCAAGTTTATCTTTGGCCATGCATCCATCACAGGCACACCCAAGGAACTGGAAAAACTGACGCAGGAAGAGATGACGCAGGCAGGTGGGACGCCCTTCAATGAAGCGCGGGTGCAGCAGATCCAGCAGCGGCTGGCTTCGATCTGTGCCGAGCATGGCTATCTGCATGCGGCAACAACAGCGGACTACACGCTGGGAAAATCCGGTGGGACGGTGGATGTGGTTTTTCGCGTGCAGGCCGGGGAGCGGGTACGGATCACCCGCATCACAGCCCACGAAGCTTTCAGCAAGGGCGCGAAACGTGTGCTGCTGGCGAAGTTTAAACCGCTGACAGGCCAGCTTTACGAAGCCGAGGAGGCAGACTTCTTTTTCAAGCGGGCGCTGGACTCGGGGATGTTTACCTTGCTAGACACCAAGGTGCTGCCTGACAATGGCAGTCTGGCGGCAGGGAACCTGCGCATCACGGGTGAGGAGGCGAAGCCTGTGGCCATCGGTTTTGAACCGGGTTTTGACACCTTCCTCGGGCCGCAGGCTGGCGTGACCTACAAAAACACGAACTGGCGTGATTCGGGCAACACGCTGGCAGCGGAACTGAGCTACAGTACAGCGGGACCGGTGGGCTTTGTGAGCCTGACCAATCCTGCGGTGTTTAATTCACAGCATTCGGCGACCACGCGGTTCGCACTGGAACAGTTCAACCGCTTTGAATACGACCGCATCGGCACGGCTCTGGGCCTGGATGTGGCACGACGAGTGAACCATGCGCTGAGCTATTCGGTGTTTATCGGCACCACGGCCAATACGGTCAGCTCCAAGGTGCTCACGCTCCAACAGACCGGCCCCAAAAGCTACTCTTTGATGAACCTGGGAGCGAGTGTGATGTATGACCGGCGAGACAGTCCGGTGCTGCCGAAGAAGGGCTGGTATGTCTCTGGTCGAATGGAGAGCTCTACTGACACTCTGGGTTCAGGCGTGAGCTTTCTGCGCTCGGATATGCGCGGTGCGTGGTATATCCCGATCACCAAGAAGTTCCGCTTCGCCACTGGAGCTGAACTGGCGACGATTCAAGGTGCGGCGGCAGAAAAGATCCCCATCGACAGCCGTGTGTTCAATGGTGGGCCCTACAGCGTGCGTTCCTTCGGTATGCGCAAACTCGGCCCCGTGACGCCTGGAGGTACGCCGCTGGGTGGAACATCGGCACTGTTTGCCAGCGCTGAGTTTTCCTATGAGGTCATACCCAATTTAGAGCTCGCTGTCTTTGGTGACATTGGCAGCTTGGCGCAGGGAAACAACTCCTCTCCGCTGTCATATTCCTCGGACTTTCGGGAAGCTATCGGCGCGGGAGTGCGCTACAAGCTGCCGTTTGGACCGATCCGTATTGACTACGGGCACAATCCCAACCGCCGCACTGGCGAGACGAGCGGATTCCTGCATATCACTGTGGGGTTTGCGTTCTGAATCAGGCGGCGGCTTTTCTGCTGAAACCGCCCACGACTGTGTGATAACAGCCCCAGAGTACCAGCACGCCTCCCAGCGTCTGCGCAAACGTGAAGGGTTCGGCAAACAGCGCGATGCTGGAGAGTGATATAACGACGGGAACCATCATCTGGAAGGCTCCACCCGCCGCAACGGAGAGGAAGCGGAAGCCTTCTGTCATCGCCAATTGACCGATGCTGGCGCACAATGCCGCCGCTGTGAGCAAAACCACATCCATCACATTTAACGACGTGAAATTGGCCGCGGCGAACGGCAGAGCAAGCAGCAGTGCGTAGATGCACTGGGAGGAAAAGATGGTGGCACTGGTCTCTGTGCGCGTGAGCTGACGAATCACCACGACGACCGCCGCAGCCAGCACCGCACCGATGAGTCCGATCATTTCGTGCTGACCAAATCTGGCCATCGTGCCCGGTGCCAGTCCCGTGAGCAGGCTCAGGCCCGCCAACGCCAGCAAGATGCCAAAGAGCTTCACCAGCCCGAGCCGCTCATGCAGAACGAAGGTGGCCATGATGGCTGCAAAAACCGTCCAGGTATTGCCAATGAGTGTGGCCTTGCCCGCACCCAACGGCCCGATGGTGGTGTAGTACGCAGCCGTGCCGAGCGCGCCCAGTACGCCGCGCGAAGCCAACAACCAACTCTGAAACGAGCGGCGCAGTTTCAAAGTACCGGCGGGAGCGAAGAGCACGATCGTCAACACCAGTCCGACGGCTGCACGGAAGGTGATCGACATCCACGGATCAATGTTGCGATGCGAGGCAAGGTCTTTCAGCAGCAGGGCATTGCCGGAAAAACAGGTGAGTGAGAGCAGCATCGCCTGCGCGCCGCGCCGGGGATGATGCTGGAGTTGGGTGTCAGGGGTGCTCATGGAGGTGCCGGTCTGAGGGCTACCTTCTGGCATCATATCTGATTATTTTGTCTCGTGATGATGAGCGCATTTCGCGCAGGTTCCCCAAACCGTGGTGTCAGGCATGCCAAATGGCGCGTACCGTTTTTACAACGGTACGAATCGCAATTCGGCTGGCAGGTTTGAAGTTCATCAGACAGGTTGAGGATGGCTGAGAAATGCAGAAGTGCAAATCTGAACTTTACGGTCGTTTGTAGCGTATGGCTATGCAGTTTATTTCCTCGCAAGTATTCACATGAAGGCTTTATCACTGATCTCCCTGTTGCTTGCCTTCACCCCTTTGATGCAGGCGGGTGACCTACCGCCGGAACTGCCGCTGCCAGTCGCGAGTTTTGGTGCCGCAGGCATGCCAGATGGCTCACTGTACTTCTACGGTGGTCACAGCGGCAGACGCCACAAGTACAACCGTGATGAAGTGCATGGAGATTTGTTTCGCTGGAAACTGGGTGCTGACACATGGGAAGCGCTGGCGAAGGACGAACCGGCACAGGGAGCGTCCCTTGTCGCCACCAAGGATGGCTTGATCCGTATCGGTGGCATGGCCGCACGCAACGCCAAGGGCGAGAAACAGGATCTGTGGTCGAGCGAAACAGCGGCGCGTTATGACATCGACAAAAGCGCATGGATTCCTCTGCCAAAACTGCCGCAGCGCCGGTCCAGCCATGACAGCATCGTCTGTGGCAGCACCCTCTATGTGATCGGTGGTTGGCGGATGGAAGGTGATGCGGACTCCGTGTGGCATGACACGTATCTCACTCTCGATTTGAGTCAGGCAGATGCGAAATGGCAAAGCCATCCGCAGCCGTTCAAGCGCCGTGCCCTCGCGGTGCAAACCATCGGCACCAAGGTGTATGCTATCGGCGGCATGACAGATGACAACCAACTGAGCAGTGCCGTTTCGGTGCTCGATACGACGACCGGTTCATGGAGCGATGGCCCAACGCTGCCCGCTGACAAGATCGGCGGATTTGGTTTTGCCGCAGTGTCGCAAGCAGGTCGTCTATTTGCCAGCGGTGTGAGTGGTCGGCTGCTTGAACTGCGTGGTGACGCCTGGGTGGCAGTCGCCAAGCTCGCTCATCCACGGTATTTCCATCGGTTGTTGAACGGCGGAAGTGGAAAACTCATCGCCATCGGTGGCGAGAGCCAAGGAGGCGGCAAAGCCTCGCCGGAAGTCATCGCGGTGCCAAGTGCCGACTCACCACCCCTGCCCGAAGAACCAGGGAAACCGGCAGGCAAAACTTCCTGAAGTCTGGTGGGATACGCGCCCTTATTTTTCTTTGACGGTCCAATACAGTGAGGCGCTGTGACTGGTGATGCCGAAGGGAATGCCGTTGAAGAAACCTGCCAGTTCCTCGGAGTAACGGGCGACGGTGAGCATATATTGGCCGGGCTTGGAGAGCTCAGGCGCGCGCACGTAGCCCTCGGCATCGGCCTGAAGTTTTTGATCGCTGACCTTGGGAGCGAAAAACAACAGCTCGATGCCACCGAGTGGCTTGCCACGGAAATAAACGCGCGCTTCGCCAGGTTTGCCGGTGGGGACGATGTCCATCGTCATCGCAGGCGTTCCGGCTCCCGCGCCCTCAGGCTGCCAGCGGCAGTAAAAGATGGGGGCGCGGGCGGGCTTGTCCTCATGCAGTTTGCGCACGGTGAAATGCGCCTGCGCGAAAGCGGGTCGATTTGCTTCGGCCTTGCCGAGGAAGAAATGATCCTTCTTTTTGACCACGTCGAAGACTTGTGGCTGGCCTTTGTCGTCGAGCGTCCAGCCGGAGACCTGCGAGAAGGAATCGAGATGACCAGGAGAGATTTCGTATTCATCCCCCCACTGCGCAAAGCGCACGCCCAGGCCCGCATGGTCGGGCAGTTCTTCGATCCAGAGAGAGTGCGCGGAGGCTACCAGCGGCAGTAGGCCGAAAGCTGCAAGGGCGATGAGTGAGCGGATCATGGTGAGATTGAGGTTAAGTCTGTTGATCAGGCACAGGAGATCATGCCCAGAGTTTCCGATCCAACGTGCGGTAGCCGATGGCTTCTAGCACGTTGTCCGCAGAGATTTTTTCATGCCCGCCGAGGTCAGCCAGGGTTCGAGCTACTTTGAGGATGCGATCATGGGCACGGGCGCTGAAATTCATTTCGCTCATGGCATGTTCGAGACAGCCTGAGGCCTCGGCGTCGAGTTCGCAGTGCTTTTTGATGAGACGTGGCGTCATGCTGCTGTTGGCATTGACACCTGCGTGTTTGGCGAAGCGCTCCTGCTGCATGCCGCGTGCGGTTTCGACGCGTTTGCGGATGGGGTCGGAGGCTTCACCGCCTTCGCTCGAAGCCAGCGCCTTGTAATCAACCAGCGGCACTTCGACGTGAAGGTCGATACGATCCAGCAACGGTCCGCTGATGCGCTGACGATAACGCTGAATGACTACCGAACCGCAACGGCACTCGCGTTTGAGATCGCCGTAGTAGCCGCAGGGGCAGGGATTCATCGCGGCGACGAGCATGAACTTTGCCGGGAAGGTGACGGTGCCTGCGGCGCGCGAGATGGTGACCTTGCCGTCTTCGAGGGGCTGACGCAGGACTTCCAGCGTGCTGCGGCGGAACTCGGGCAGTTCATCGAGAAAGAGCACGCCATTGTGACACAGGGAGACTTCACCCGGGCCGGGATTGGTGCCTCCGCCGAGCAGGCCAGCATCACTGATGGTGTGATGCGGGGAACGAAACGGACGCGTGGCGACGAAGGAACTGGCTTCGCCAAGCAAGCCTGCGGCGCTATGAATCTTGGTGGTTTCGATGGCCTCCTCCTCGCTCATACCGGGCATGATGGTGGGGATGCGCTTGGCGATCATCGATTTCCCGGTGCCCGGCGGGCCGATCATGAGTAGCCCGTGGCCGCCACTGACGGCGATTTCGATGGCTCGAATCGCGTCGGCCTGTCCTTTCACGTCATTGAAATCAATGTCGTAATGCGAGACGGCGGCGAAGAGTTCCGCCGCACGGCAGGGTTCGGGTGCGAGTTCCACGTCACCTTTGAGGTAGTCCACGGCCTCACGGAGGTTATTGACTCCCACGATTTCAATCCCGGCCACGACGCTGGCCTCTACCGCAGCGCGCTTCGGCACCAGCAGCCGTTTGCGACCCTTGCGCCTAGCTTCGAGCGCCACCGCGAGTAGGCCACGCACAGGCCGCAGTTCACCATTCAGAGCCAGCTCCCCGATCATGGCCGTTTCTGCGAGCATGCCCATGGGGACTCTGGCCCGGTGTGCAATCAGCGAAATGGCGATGGGTAGGTCAAAGCCGGGACCCTCCTTTTTCAAATCCGCCGGAGCTAGGTTTACGGTGGTCACCCCGTCATTCATCATGAAGCCAGAGGAGGCAATCGCCGCAGTGACGCGCTCGCGACTTTCCTTCACCGAGGCATCGGGCAGACCGACAATAAACATTTTGGGCGTTCCACCTCCGTCATGCGACTCAATCTCCACTTCCACGGCATCAACGCCAACAAGGGTGGCTGAGTAGGTTCGGGCAATCATTCAGCACGACTATTGAGTGGGTCAAGATGAGTGCAAGTGCGTGTCTCCCCATGAATTCCGTTGTTTTGATCGTTAATCCTTCGTTTTGGTAATTTTCAGCTCATCGTTGGTTCTGGTCGGTTGACTCAATCATGAAGGAACGTGGGGGAAAGCCTTCCCCTCGCGGCTACTGCGTGCGCCGCTACCCCTTCGAGCGGGAGGTGTCCCGCAACGCCCTCGACTTTCAATCCGCCCGCTCTCGCCCTCGTCATTCGCTTCGCTCAAGACCATGTCCGTCGCCCCAAATCGAGGCACTTCAGCGATGTCAGGCAGCATTCCTCTCCCACCTGCCCGTCATCGCCCAAGCGCTTGAGGCCACCCTGCCACCACAACCGCCCCGCTTGGCATCGCTGCGCGAATGGCAAGCCAGGCGATTCCGCCACCCACCATGACAGCGCCACTGCCGGATGAGCTTCGCAGATGCCTCCCCGCCTTTCCACGAGGCTCTTGCTCACTCATCCATCTGCCGCGCTTCGGCACGGGTTCCGAAAATGTGAAATTCCTTATCGAACACCATCAATTCATGCCCGCCATCTTTGCCAACTCCTCCCGCACTCGCTTCACCAGTTCTGGCGGTCCCAGAACCTTTGCCTTGCTGCCCCAGCTCAGCACCCAACGGGTGATTTCCTCCAGGCCGGACAAGTCCGCCTGAAACTCAATGACACTGCCATCGGGCTTGAGTTTGCGGATGGCTTGCGTGGGATGCCACTGGCGCTCACCCACCACGCGGGCGGCGTAGCCTTCAAATCGAATGTGCACTTCGTGTGTGCGCTTCTCTTCGCCGGCGTAGCTCCACACGCCAAAGCCGCCACCGAGATGATCCCGTGCATTGAAGCGTGGATCACGCACGAACTTCGTTTTCAGAATCGTCAGGTTTGTGATGCGTTGCAGGGCAAAGGTGCGCACCGCTTTCCGTGCCGGGTCGTAAGCCAGCAAATACCAACCGTGTTCGATCTGGCCCACGTGATACGGATGCACCGTACGCTGCTCCGGTTTGCTGCCGGTGAGCTTGTGATAATCAAAGTTTACCTCCCGGCAAGCACGCACCGCATCGAGCAGATCGCCAAACAGCGTCACATCTGCTGGTAACACACCTGATGCCTTGACTGAGAAAGCCTCATCCAACTCATGCCACTCGATGGAAATCTCACCGGGGCACGCTTCGGCGATCTTGCTGAAGCTCTCGCTCAGCATGCGCTCCAGTTTTGTGCCACGCAGCGGTTCCAGAGCATGCCGCGCCAGGAACAAAGCCACGAGGTCATTGCGCGAAAGATGCAGCATGGGGAACTCATGCACTGGCCGCGTGTAGTAGTAGCCATGCTTGAGCTGATCATACTCCAGCGGCAGATCCAACTGATCCCGCATGAAAGTGATGTCGCGCTGGATCGTCTTGGGCGTCACCTCGATCTCTGCCGCCAGGGTGGAGCAGTTCGGATGTTTGCCTGTCTGCACGAACTTGTGGATCTCCAGCACTCGCCACATGGCGACCCGGCTGGTCCCTTTCCGGATGACCGAGGCGGGAAGCGGATCTTTGACTCGTGACCTTCGGGACGTGGATGCTTTGGACATGTTAGAAAAGAAATACCGCAGAAAGTTCATCTGTCGCCCCGCAAATGTCCGACCCCCTGTGGCAGAGTTGGGGTGTTTATGAACCCACACCTCACCGAAATCGCCTACATTCTCGACCGCTCTGGCTCCATGCAGCCCATGCAGGAACCCGCCGTCGCCGCCTTCAATGACTTCATCAAGTCCCAGCTCGACGTCCCCGGCGATGCCCGCCTCTCACTCATTCAGTTTGATGACGCTTACGAAGTCCCTGTTTCCGCCAAGCCCATTCAGGACGTTCCGCAACTTACAGCCGCCACCTACACTCCCAGAGGCAGCACAGCCTTACTCGATGCCATTGGCCGGACCATCAAAGAAACCGACCGCCGCATCAGTGCTCTGCCAGAGGGTGACAAACCCGGCAAAGTCATCCTCGCCATCTTCACCGATGGTGAAGAAAACGCCTCCCAGGAATACACCATCAAACACATCGGTGATCTCATCCGCCTTTACCGCGATCAGAAAGGCTGGGAGTTCCTCTTCCTCGCGGCCAATCAGGATGCCATCGCCACCGCAACAGCCATGCAAATGGACGCCCGATCCGGCGGCAACGTCAAGTTCTCCCACAGCGGGGTCAAATCCACCGGCAGCGCCATGTCGCGCAAAGTCCGCGCCATGCGCATGAAGAGTGGTGGCAACATGGATGCGCAGGCCATGGCAGACGACGCCAAGTCCATGAATGAGATTGTGAAGGAGGAAGAACAGAAGCCATGAACCGCCGCCGCCCCTGGCATCAGCGTCTCTTCCGCAAGGTGACGCGGCATGTCCCGCTCAATGTCGGCGTGAAGCCATCACCCTTGAGCTTCTTCACCGCCATCAATCTCCTCGGCAGTCTCATCGCTCTCATCTCCGGCATATTCGCCGTCTCGCTCGTGCTTGCCACCGCCAGCGCCGGCTCGGTTGCGTGCCTCTTCAGGCAACAACCCAACATCCCCCGTTAATCACTCATGTGGCTCTGCACCCAACTCGGTTTCTATTCCATCGTCCGCAAAGAACCGGACACCTTTCATATTCGTGCCCGCTGCCGTGAGGATCTCGATCAACTCGCCCAAGCTGCTGGCACAGGCACGCCCATCGCCTCGTATGCAGGCTCCGATTACCCTTGGCGCATCCTTTGCTCAACGGCTGATCTGCCACGCTTCATGAGCGCACTCACCGCCAGCATCGACTACGGCAACTTCAAGTCCGCCATCGCCGCCAGTCCCACCCAGCGCCCCAAACTCCCCGCCTACCACGACATCCACCACCGGATGGTGGAGTGGCAGCAGGAACACGACCCCACATGAAACTCCAAACCTCCGTCCATGATCTCCTCTTCGATGTCGATCAGGTCCCCATTGAAGCCGTCGTTGGTTCCAACGGCAGCACCCGCCGCATCAGCATCCCCGGCAAGAAAGCCCTGGTGAACAAGCTCACCGGCCTCGTGCTCGGTGTCGTCAGTCGTGATTACCGTGTCGTCACCAATCAGGAAGCGGTGAATCTGGCTCGTGATGTCTGCGAAAAAGCCTTCCCTGGACTCTCATCGGTGGAATGGGAAGCCAAACGTGCCTCAGCACCACGCACCCTCAGCTACGCCTTCATCGACCTCATGCATAAAACGCATGTGCTGAACTACTGGGACAGCGAGATCAAAAAAGACGATCCCTTCACGCCCTTCCTCCGCGTGACCAACAGCTTCAACGGAGCCCGCGCCCTCCGGTTCGACATCGGCTTCATGCGCAAGCACTGCTCCAACGGCGTTATCTTCGAAGAAGAAGTCGCCACCATCAAAGCCTCCCACAGCAAAGAGGCCCTAGCACAGTTGAAGATCGAGATCACCTCCCGCAGCCTGCCGCAGATGTGGGACGAATTTAGCAAATTCCTCACCAGCGTCCGCAGCATCACCATGACCTCCGACCAGTCCACTCTGGCCCTGAAGACCGTCCTGCACCTGCCCGATCCCAAGCCAGAGGACAAACCCGTCCGAAGGGAGGGACTGACAGCCCTGGCGTCGGATTTCTCATCTCGACTGGATGGCTACCAGAAGGAACTCGGCCCCAACGCCTACGCCGTCTTCAACACCCTCACCGACATCGCCGCCCGCCCACCCGAAAACGTCTATTTCCAAAAGGAACGCGACACTATCGAGAAGCGTTCCGGTCGCTGGCTCAAGGATTTAGCCCGCCAAAACCAGACCGCCGGCTTCGACCTGAATGCGTGGATTCCGACATGGGAGGCAGGCAGTGGTCGTCAGATTCCGGGAAAGAATTGAGGCGCCTCGTCGCCGCCACTCATTTTTGAAAGAGTGCAATGGACGACCAGCATGTAATATCACCTGAATCCATAAACCTATGAATCAACAACAAGCCGAAACCATAACAAAAGCTGTGCAATGCGCTGATCTGCTCGTCAGCGACATACGCGAGGCGCACAAACTGGCGTGCCAGAACGAACCAGCGGTCGAGCTGCTCCTTCGAGATCTAATTGCTGATGCGGCTAAGATTAAAAACCGTCTTGCCGAAATTGAGAACTGCATCGGCTGAACATCGGCTTCATGCGCAAGCACTGCTCCAACGGCGTCATCTTCGAGGAAGAAGTCGCCACCATCAAAGCCTCCCACAGCAAAGAAGCCTTGGCGCAATTGAAGATCGAGATCACCTCCCGCAGCCTCCCGCAGCCTCCCGCAGCCTCCCGCAGTCCTTTGCGCGGTGGCACCGACGGATCACGCGGGCTTTGCGCCACCGCGATGATCAGGGCGATGGCAAACACCTCAATCAGGGAAACCTCATACCCCTTCGTGTGCCCACGATATTTTTCGACACTGCCGATCATCAGCGTGAATCTTCCCGGCTGCAGTGTTGGCATGAAAATCATGAACCCAAACAAGGCCCGCTGCCAGGCACGCTGCGACGCCATCATCACTCCCAGCAGCGGTCCGAAACCGCCGTAGAGTACCAGGGCAAGCAGGATTTTAAAAAGGTCCTTCACTGCTGAAATCAAAGCCTGCCTTCGCATCAGCACACCACCCCCGATTGCGGGGTGGGCAAAGCTTTCCATCCACACTTAGTTTTGCCTTCATCCCCGCATTTATAATGAGCCGTCCCACCATCGGTGTCCTCATCCGCTTCAAAAACTCCTCAGCCACTTTGCCAAAGGTGCTAGAGCGGCTCCAGGCCCAGACCCTCCAACCTTTGTTCATTCTCGGCGTGGACACCGGCAGCACCGATGAATCAGCCACTTTGATCACACAGGCAGGCGGCAGGGTGGTTGCCTGGTCGCAGCCTTACCACCATGCGCGCGTGCTCAATTTCGGCCTCAAGCACCTGCACACCGATCTTGTGCTCGTGCTAAGTTCACACACCACCCTGGAAGACGATGATGCCGTGACACAAATGCTTGCCGCCTTTGAGAATCCACGCGTCGCCTGCGTCAGCGCGAAATGGGACGACGACCCGTTTTACAGCGATGCCATCACCTGGGAGGAACTGCACGCCAAAGGGCTCAAGTTTGGCTCCATCTACAGCAACAGCATGGGCATGATCCGTCGCAAGGAATGGGAAACCGCCCCGTTCAACGAATCGCTGGTCACCGCCGAAGACTACGACTGGGCCATCGGGCAGTTGCAGCGTGGTCAGATTTGCAAACGCCTGCAACTCCGGTTCGGCTACGAGCGCAGTGGCTATGACCGCACCTTCGAGTTTGCTCAACTGGTGTTTCAATTCTCGCGGCACTACAAGCTCCGCGTCACTTGGCTCGGAGTGCTGCGCAGCACGCAACAAATGCTCATGGCGCTCTGTATGCGTCGGCCAGAGGCACCGCCGCCCGCTTTACATTACGAGCGGCTCAAAGCCTGGGCGCTGATGCGCTTTACCGCCGCTTCTTCTTTTTCCGGCCGGTGAGGATGGCGCGAGCGCGATCTTCGTCGTCGAGAGCCGTGGTGTATTTGTAGCTGAAGCCTTCGAGCTTACGGCGCTCGATTTTCTGACTGATCAGACGCTCGATGGAAGCCACGTTCATGAGTTCATCAGCCGCGAAGAGGGTGAAAGCATCACCTTCCTTCTGCGCACGGCCAGTGCGGCCAATGCGGTGTACATAGTCCTCCGAATGCTCGGGGACCATGTAATTGATGACGTGAGTCACACCGCTGACATCAAGACCGCGTGCGGCGAGATCGGTAGCGACGATGATTTCAAATTCACCATTGCGGAAGCCCTGCAAGGCGCGTTCGCGATCCCGCTGGCCGATGTCGGAGTGCATGACGGCGACCTTGTACTCGTTGAGTTGATTGAGCGCGGAATAGATCTGGTCGGCCTGCACTTTGGTGCGGGTGAAGATCATGACGCTCTCGAAATGAGTCTGCTTCAGGATGGCGAGCAGGAGTTCCATGCGCTGGTCGCTGGCCACCGGATACATGTAATGACTGACGGTCTCCGCAGCGGAGAAGCGAATGCCCACTTCGACGCTTTCAGGATCTTTGAGCGCGAAATCTGCAAGACTCTTGATCTGCGGCGGCATGGTGGCCGAGAAAAACAGCGTCTGGCGCGCAGGCGGGGTTTTTTCGACGATGCGGCGCACGTCAGGAAGAAAGCCCATGTCGAGCATGCGATCGACTTCATCGAGGATCAGCACTTCCACACCGCGCAGATCGGCGATGCCTTCCTGCATGAAATCAAGGAGACGTCCTGGCGTGGCGACGACGATATCGACGCCTTCCTGCAAGCCTTTGCGTTGCTTATCATAGCCGACGCCACCGTGGACGAGGAGAACGCGCAGGCCAGTGTGCTTGCCGTACTTTTCAAACTGTTCGACCACCTGTGCGGCAAGTTCGCGCACGGGTTCGAGGACGAGAACGCGGAATTTCCCGGGAGCACCCATGCGGGTGAGCGTGGGCAGGGCGAAGGCTGCGGTCTTGCCGGTACCAGTCTGCGAAGCACCGATCACATCTCTTCCGGTGAGAATGATGGGGATCGATTTCTCCTGAATGGTCGTGGGCGTGGTGTAGCCGGTTTCACGCACGGCTGCCAGCACGGCAGGTGAGAGACCGAGCACCTCAAAGGCTTCCGGAAAAGGGCCTTCCGGAACGGGCGGTGACGGTGGAGGTGGCACCGGGGCATGATTTTCGCGCACGGGTTTGTCCTCACGGGGGCCACGCGGCGGACGCTTGTCATCGCGCTCACGGCCACGCGGCGGACCACGACGGCTATCACGTTCTGGACGCTCGGATCGCTCTGGACGCTCACTGCGCTCGCGCGGCGGGCGGGCTTCACGCGGCGCGTGCTCGCGGGGCTTGTCGTCATGCGGACGCTTATGCGCATGAATCGCGGCAGGATGGTGGTCCTTCGAGTGCTCTTTGGCAGGCACATGGGCTGCTTCCTTCTTCTTGCCTCCGCCAATGACACGTTTCAGGCCGTCTTTTAATCGGCTGAAAAGGGAGGGTTTCTTCGGGGCGTGTTCGGGTCTGCGTGGGGTGGTCACAAGCGTTTCTAGAGGTAGGAGGCAGGGTTTATCGACCAGTTTGGGGGACAATGCAAACCCGCAGACTTCTGGCGGACGGGGTCAGAGCTTCATGGCATAGTGTACCTGACGGGCGACTTCCTCAAATCCACAGCTCGGATAAAGGTGCTGGCCGATGGCATTCGAGGCCATGGTTTCGATCTGCGCCAGCTTCATTCCCTCCTCGCGCATGTAGTCGAGTGCGTGCTGGATCAGACGGCGCCCGAGGCCTAAACCCCGGGCACTTTCCACCACGGCGACGTTGGGAATCCGGCCCCTCGCATTCCTTCGATCCAGCCGGGTGGTGATGTAGCCCAGGATCTCCGCACCACGCTCGGCCACAAAACACCCCTCTGGGCACTGCGCCACGTCATCGTCGATGTGGCTGGCCTTGCGCACCTTCCAGTCGCGCTCATTCCACAGGCCAAACTTGTGCTCCAGCATCTGCTCCAAGGCGACGCTGCCAAAGGATGCCACGGTGATCTGGCGCAAGTGCGGCAGGTCCGAATCCTGGTACGGGCGGATGAAAAGAGGTGGATCGTCCATGTTTGCGGGGGTTGAAAAAGGTGGAAAGGGTGACATGCTGCCTTTTTTGACAAGCATCAATAGCTCAAATGGCACGGGTCTTGCGAAATAGATGCTTGGTGATTCACGTTAATCACTGTAATAATTCATAGTTGCGAACATCTTAGCTTATATCACTCTTCTGGCCCATGCTGCTTTTTAGCCAGACCTCTCAAAAAACCCATCTAGCCAATGGCCTGTTCAAGGCGCTTGGGGGGATCTTGGTGGCTGGAGCACTCAGTCAGTGTACCACAACGCCAAAAGGGGATGTGGTGGTCAGCGTCAAAGATCAAAAGCTCGGCATTTACAGCCAGGGCAAGCTCACCAAGGAATACATCATCTCGACTTCGAAGTTTGGCCTCGGTGACCAGAAAGGCAGCAACCGGACGCCGCTGGGCCAGCATGAAGTCATCGCCAAAATCGGCAAGGGCCTGCCGCCGGGAGCCGTGTTGAAAAGCCGCCGCTGGAACGGTGAGGTGCTCAAGCCCAACGCTCCAGGTCGTGATCCCATCGTTTCTCGCATCCTCTGGCTGCGGGGCATGGAAACCAGCAATAAAAACGCCTTCAACCGTTTCATCTACATCCACGGCACCCCTGAGGAAAACCGGCTCGGCAAACCTGCCAGCTACGGCTGCGTGCGCATGGGCATGAAGGATGTTGTTGACCTGTTCGACAACGTGAATGTCGGTGCCAAGGTGGTCATCACCAAGGGGCACCTACCACCAAGCGAAAAGGAAAAGCCTGTCGCCGCTTCGGATGATACGGATGGTTCCCCAGCCCTCAATGCACCAGCCACGCAGCAGGCGTCTCAACCCATCGAAATTCCAAGCATGGCCCCCTCCGAGGGTGAAAAAAAGCGTGCCGAAAAAAACGAAGCCAAGGCAAAGGGCAAAGTCGGCCCTGAACTCGAAAAGCCGGCCCACAAGTCGAAATCATCCAAATCAAAGTCCTATACTAAAGTGGCGGGGCATACCTCACACAAGTCGAAAGCCAAGGCCTGAGCCTTGAGCGGGATCAGCTCGCACGAGTTCAAAAGCTGGCATCTTTTTCAACAGAGACGGATTGGTCTCCAACGGCATCCGGCGCATGACCTGTAGGAGCTTGCGATCAACCATGAGTCGCTGCTTGTGGATCCCGCTTTCAAATATGTCGCTCTCTTTCCACCGCGGCGCATCGCGAAACGCCGCCTGCGAAGGGACATAAACCGCAGTCCGGCCCACATTCACATCGATCAAATCGGTCACAGCCCTGCCTGTGAGGTGGCACACTCCGACGACGCAGCCCAATTCCACTGCACGCGCCGAGGCGCAGCGCCCAATTCGCTCGACTCCCAAAACTGTTTCCGTCGCGCTCGGCACGAGAATGACATCCACACCCGCCCCGCGCAGCCGTGTGCTGATTTCAGGAATCTCGATGTCGAGGCAGATCACCACCGCAAAGCGCAGCCCGGCAAACTCCCAGAGGCGCAGTTCAGTGCCCGCCGAAAATTCCGCTTCCCACGGCGTCAGGTGCAGTTTGTCCTGAAACAGGACTCGATCTTCCACCAGAATCGGTGCCCGGTTGCGCAGTTCCTGACGTTCTGCATCCCAAAACGGCACGGTGCCGAGCACGACTGCCTTGCCGGGGCGCATCAGCAACGATTTCAGGCCCGGTAGCACCTCCTCCCAAAACACCTCGGCCACTCGTTGCAGCCTTCGCGGCTCAACCAGCGGCTCCAACCCTACCCAGGTAAATTCCGGCAGCAGTACGAGGTCTGCACCATTTTCCCAGGCGGACTCCACACAGTCCACCACGACTCCGGCAAATGCGGCAGGTGATTTGGCGGCAACTCCGGGATCAAACGTGCAAAGATCAATCGCTATCATGTCAGGGCCGCACTCTGAGCCTCATTTCCCACAGCCGCAACTGCCGCCACATCCGGGTTTCTTGCGGCGTTTGGCAGAGCGAATGATAAACAGCGTGATTGTGACGAGTATGACCGCGATTGCTGCGATGGATTGCCAGTCTGCGTTCATGGTGTGAAGTGGTTAATAGCCCAGCGCACTGCCGATCTGGAAGATCAGCAGGCTTAGTACATACGCCGTTCCGGTCATGTATCCGAGTTGAAACATCGCCCATTTCCAACTTCCCGTCTCGCGTTTCACGATGGCGATGGTGCTGACGCACTGCATGGCGAAGACGTAAAAGACCAGCAGGCTGATGCAAACGAGCGGCGTGTACACCGCCCGACCATCAGGACGGCGTTCCGAGGCAAGTTTGTCGCGCAGCGGCTTCAGGTTGTCGTCGCCTTCGCTTTCCACCGCATAAACGACACCCATCGTGGAATTGAATACCTCGCGGGCGGCAAAGCTGCCAATAAGTCCGATTCCAATCTTCCAGTCGTAACCGAGCGGAGCGATGGCTGGCTCGATCAGCTTGCCAGCACGACCCGCGAAGCTGTTTTCAAGCTGGAGCGCCTTGTCCTCCGTATCGGTCTTCGGATAAGTCGAAGCAGCCCAGATCAGAATGGAAATGCCCATGATGATCGTACCGGCACGGACCAGAAACATGCGCGCACGATGCCACACCTGAAGCAGGATGGATTTGAGGGCGGGCATCTTATAGGAAGGCATCTCCAGGATCATGGGGCTGGCCGAGCCTTTCATGACGCACTTGTTGAAAACCCAGGCGAACGCAAAGGCACCGAATGTGCCGAGAGCATACAGCCCCAGCATAATAGCCGCCTGAGTCAGCGCACCGACCTCGCCCACCGGAAACAGCACACCAATGAGCAGCGAATAGACCGGCAACCGGGCCGAGCAGGAGGCCAGCGGCGCAATCAAAATGGTGATCAAGCGATCCTTCGGACTGTCGATGGTGCGCGCCGCCATGACGCCTGGAATGGCGCAGGCATACGAGCTGAGGAAGGGCAGGAACGATTTGCCGTTGAGTCCTACTTTGCTCATCGCCCAGTCCATAATGAAGGCGAGACGCGACATGTAGCCCGTGTCCTCCATAATGCCGATAAAGAAGAAGAGGATGAGAATCTGCGGCAAGAAGATGACCACGCCGCCAACTCCAGGCACGACACCATTCACAATAAGGTCGCGAAAATCCCCAACAGCCATCAATCCCTCGACCCACTTGCCCAACTGGCCGAACCCGGCCTCAATCCAGCCCATGGGGCCTTCGGCGACCTTGAAAATGAGGAAGAACAGCAGCCCAAGCACGAGCAGCAGGTTCACGAATCCAAGGACCGGATGCAGCAGGATACGGTCAATTTTTGTGGTGATGGTTTCGATCTCTTGATCCGGCCGCTTCAAGACCTGCTCGCACAGTTTCTCAATGCCACGGTAGCGCTCGGCGACAAGTTCGTCCTCCCAGCCGGGAAAGCTGGCTTCCATCTGGCTACGCAGCTCCTGAATGCGTCCGATCTGAGTGTCAGCGATGCCATAGTGCGTCGGATCGTGATCCGACAGCAAATACAGCGGCTCCAGCAGCGAGGCCTGGCTGTGAATGGCTCCCGTCTGGCACAAGGGGCCGCGGCTTTGCTCCAGCGCAACTCGCACTCCATCGGGCAGTTGCGCGCTCTGCCACTTTGGAGGCGTAAGGTCTTCCCGGCTGAGGGCCAGCTTGAGTTCGATCAGGCCCTGGCCAGTCACCGCCTGAGTTTTCACCACCACGACTCCGAGCAGTTCGGACAACTTGGCGGCATCAATGCGCCATTCGCGCTGCACGGCGACGTCGATCATGTTCAGCACCAGAATCGTCGGCAGGCCGAGTTCGAGCACCTGGCTGACCATGTACAGATTGCGTTCCAGATTGGCCGAATCCACCACACAGACCACCCGGTCCGGACGCGGTGTTTCCGGCCGGCGACCCAGCAAAACGTCACGCAGCACGGCTTCATCGGGTGAGCGTGCATTCAGGCTGTAAGCCCCGGGCAGATCAATCAGCCGCAATTTTTTCCCATGCTGGCTGTAGCATTCGCCGATCTTCTTTTCGACGGTCACACCTGGGTAGTTGGCCACCTTTTGCTTCAGCCCCGTGAGCAGGTTGAAAAGTGTGGTTTTCCCGGAGTTCGGGTTGCCCACAATGGCGATGAGTGGCGGTTCAGACGTGGCCTGGCTCATGCGGCGGCGGGGGCGATGGCGATGAATGCCGCCTCATGATTGCGCATGGAAAGATGGGAGCCGCGAACGCAGATTTCGATGGGTTCGCCGAGCGGCGCACGTCGCGTCACCCGGACGCGGGTGCCGGGGACAATGCCCATCTCACGCAACCGCGTGAGGCAGGAACGTCCGGTGGGCATGGCCTGGACGATGGCATCTGTGCCAACAGGGAGATCAGCAAGGGTGGCGGCGTACATGAGAGTAAAACGGTGATGCAACTGAGACTCTGTCGCAGAACCTTGCATGAGATTAACAAGAACTGGGATTCTGGCAAATGCGTACTTTGAGCGGATTTTGCGTTCCAGGCGGGCCTTTAGACCGTTTTTGACCATCGAATCGGGTTCTTCGGCTTCGATGGGCGGCTCGCGCTGATGGCCCTTGTGGCAGCCAGCATTTCCTCCAGCATACGTAGTTTCTCCCCCACGGGCAGCGCAGCAAGCTGCTTTCTCCGCTCCAGCTTCCGCACGTGGATCTGCTTTATTATGTCATTCATGTCTCAAGATAGTCGTGCTGAAACTTGCGCCACTTTCCCATCAGATCGTGACGTTGAAGGATAACTTCAAAAGCTTCCGCATCAAGCACCTCGGCTTCTACAAACCGGATCACCCGGTCATGGTCCTTTGACCTGCCAACTTGCAGACATATGGCCGCCAGATGCTCTGCGGTGAAGACGCGGGCAGGAATGCCATTCACATCACGTTCGACCGCTTGAGCCAGTGCCTCCTCCACCAAGGAGGTGCCTGGCGGCACAAATTCCACCGCCCATCCTTCAATAGTGATAAACTGCCCCTGGGGCGGATAGCCCCGGACCAGCAGGTATTCGTAAATAGGTCCCAGAGTCAGCAATGATCCGCCAGGAGATGTTGGCAGCATCACAAAGACATCCAAATCCTTCGTCGTAATCGGTTCCAGCCAGAAGATCGAGCCCACCGCACCGCCTATGGCATACCGGCCGATGACCCCATCGGCTTCCATTTGGTTGATGACGGCGAATATCCTCTCCACGCGTCGTTGGCGGCGCAAATTTTATTCTGTAAAAGTGGCGATCAGGTTTGGGATGGTTCAGCGGAGTTCATGTTGAGGTAAATTTTGCCGGTGCTCCACTCATCGCTTTGCTCGCAGAGCAGGGCGGAGACGAGGCGCAGGAGGG